>NZ_SCOB01000002.1:0-236979 GCF_005503465.1 Microbacterium sp. 4NA327F11
AACTCAACAGTCGCCCCCGGAAAGCTCTCGAATGGGACACCCCGGCCGAGCGCTTCGCTGCTTTACTGGACAGCAAATAACTCAGACCGTTGCGACGATCGCTGGAATCCAAGCGAGCGAAGGCAAGCTCTACTGCTGTGCGATCAAAGACGTGTTCTCCAACCGCATCGTCGGCTACTCGATCTCGGACCGGATGACAGCGAAGCTCGCCGTCGACGCCGTCCGCAACGCCGTCACCCGCCGCGGCGAGGTCGCCGGCTGCATCCTGCACGCCGACAGAGGCAGTCAGTTCCGCAGCCGCGCCATGGCCCGCGAGCTACGCCGACACGACATGGTCGGATCGATGGGCCGCGTCGGCGCCGCTGGAGACAACGCGGCCATGGAGTCGTTCTGGTCGCTGCTTCAAACGAACGTGCTCAACCAGCAACGCTGGGCCACCAGGCAGGAGCTGCGACTCGCGATCGTCGTCTGGATCGAGCGGAAGTACCACCGTCAACGAGCCCAGGACACCCTCGGCGGGTTGACGCCCATCGAATTCGAAGCCAAGCTAACCGAGCCGCTCACACTCGCGGCCTAAACCGAATCTGCCACCGATTCCTGCTTCACGCCCAAGAGCTGTTCATCACCGTCCAGCGTGTGCTCAATGCTCGCAGCAACGCCGGCGACCGAGACCGCGTCCACTTCCACTACCTCCGAGGGCTCCTGTACTGCGGAGAATGCGCCCGCAACGGACACGAGAGCCGACTTGTCTACAGCCAGAACAAGGGCAACGGCGGCACCTACCAGTACTACGTCTGCGCAGGCAAAGCGCGAGGTCACTGCAACTCCAGGACCGTCCGCGTCGACCTTCTCGACCAACGCATCGAGGAAGCAGTCGCCGCGGAACAGCTGCTCGCCGGCTCAGCCGACGACATCCGCGCACGTGTCGACGTCGCACTCGACGAGCTGCTCGCCGCCGACCGCGAAACCAAGAAGGCCCTACGCCAACAAGTCCTCAAGCTCGAAGCTCAGGAAGAACGACTTCTCGATCTGGCAAGCGAAGGAGCCCTCGCGAGCGAGCAACTCAAGAAGCGACTTCAGTCCGTCGCCCTTCAACGACAGGCGGTAAGCGAACGACTCGCTCTGACGTCACAGCGCATCACTGAGGCCGCTAAGCAGGTGCGCCGATACGTCGACCTGCTCGAGCGATCCGAAGACATCTACCGCCGAGCACCCGACGACGTCCGCCGCGAACTCCTCCAAGCCTTCTTCACGAAACTCCTCATCGAAGACCGCGGAGAGGGCACCACAGGCCAAGGCATTCGGACAGCCACCAACGAGATGATCCACGCCACCGAAGCGCTCCTCCAGCACCCGCGAACCGCCCAGCCAAACGAAAAGGTGCCCCGCAAAACTGCGGGGCACCCGTCGGGTTACTCGACTACTTCACACATCTCATTTGGTTTGAATAAGACGTTAGTGGTGGACCTGAGGGGACTCGAACCCCTGACCCCCTGCATGCCATGCAGGTGCGCTACCAGCTGCGCCACAGGCCCATTTCTGGGTGTCACCCCTCGCGGGGCAACTCGATGAGCTTACTACATCGACGGCAAGGACACCGAATCGAGGCGGCTCATTCAGCGGATGCCGCGGGCACCGCTACCGACAGCACCGGACAGTCCTTCCACAGACGTTCGAGGCCGTAGAACATGCGCTCCTCCTCGTGGAAGACGTGCACGACGATGTCTCCGAAGTCGAGCAGGATCCACCGGGATTCCTCGCGGCCCTCGCGCCGCAGGCGCTTGATGCCGGCTTCGAGCAGTCGCTCCTCCACCTCGTCGGCGATCGCCGCCACGTTGCGCTCATTGCGTCCCGTGACGAGCAGGAAGGCATCGACAAGCGGCAGCGGCTCCGACACGTCGAGCGCGACCAGATCTTCTCCGCCCTTGGAGTCGGCGGCGGCAGCGGCGACCTGCAGGGCGTCGATCGTCGACGCAGACGCCGTCACGAGAGGGCCCCGGTCGCGAAGGCGGCAACGAGGGCGACGACGAGCGCCAGCGCCAGCGCACCGGCCGTGATCGAGAGCACGAGCAGAAGACGGTTGCCCTTCTCGGGCGCCGGCGGACGGATGATCTCGCCAGAACCGTTCTTCACCGTGCTGATGGCCGCACTCGCGGAGATCGGTGTCGGCGACGACGCGGCCGGCAGCTCGCCGTCGATGAGCACAGCGTCGACCTCGTGGCCATCGGCCGCGCCTTCAACGTGCCCACGTGAGCCGAATCCCTCGGGCAGCTCAAACGTGCCGGTGATCAGCACCTCACCCGTGCCCGTGATGGGCGCGACGAGTGAGCCCGTCAGGAGAGGGTTCTGATTGACGATGAGGGCATTGGATGTCGACGTCGATCCACTCGACTCCCCGCCGGCGATCAGCAGATCATCGAAAGACGCCGACGGCACGGAAGCGGGCCGCAGCTTGTCGAAGAGCCCCTCGCCGAGCGACGGATTCACCGTCACCTGTGACGCCTCGCGCGGAGGTGCGATGGGCACCTCCTCGACGAGCACGGCCGAGAGGGACTCTTCAGCGACCTCGACGGGCGTCGCCGACGCATCGGCGGCGAACACCGGAGCGGGGGATGCATCGCTCGCCACGGCGGGTGATGCCGGCTCGGGTGAGACCACCGGAATCGACGCCGTGCGGATCCGCTCCTGCTCGCGGGCCTGCCGGCGGGTGAGCGGGGACACACCGAGGTCGACGGAAGCGGCGGGACCGGGCGCCGGGCGCAGGTCGACGGGCTCCGCCGGCCGCGCGAGAGGAACAGCAGCGACAGGGCCGGCAGCGGGTGTGGCGACATCCGGTGTCTCGACCGCCTCTGCGGTCGCCTCGTCGACCACCGGGGTCGAACCGGTGTTGCGCAGGTCGCGCAACTGACGACGCGTCAGCGGCGGCGTGCCGGACTGATCAGGGGAACTCATGCCTTGCTCCGATAGAGGTGATGTTTCGCAATGTACTGGACGACCCCGTCGGGAACGAGGTACCACACCGGTTGTCCGCGTTCTACGCGCGCCCGGCAGTCCGTGGAGGAGATCGCGAGGGCGGGAACCTCGAGCAGACTCACGCCACGGGGCGGCAGGCCGTCGGCGCTGAGCACGTGACCGGGGCGCGACACCGCGACGAAGTGGGCGAGATCCCACAGCCCATCATTGTCCTTCCAACTGAGAATCTGCGCTATGGCGTCAGCTCCCGTGATGAAGAAGAGGTCGGCACCCGGGTAGTGCGACTGGATGTCCCGCAGCGTGTCGACCGTGTAGGTGGGACCGTCGCGATCGATATCGACGCGGCTCACGCGGAACTGCGGGTTCGCGGCCGTCGCGATCACCGTCATCAGATAGCGGTGCTCGCTCTCGGTCACCCGGGACTTCTGCCAGGGCGTGCCGGTGGGAACGAACACGACCTCATCGAGATCGAAGGATGCCGCCACCTCCGACGCGGCGACCAGGTGTCCGTGATGGATCGGGTCGAACGTGCCGCCCATGACGCCGATGCGCGGCGTCCGTGCTGCAGCCGTCATGCAGGGCCTTAGTGGCCGTGACCCGCCTGCTCGAGCTCCTTGGCGTGCGACTTCGCATAGGCCTCCGCCTTGTGCGCGTGACGGTTCGCCGTGTGGCGGTACGAGAGCGTGACAAGCCCGAGGAGAGCGAACACCGAGATGGCGATGATCGGGAACACGATCGTCTCGAGCATCACGTTGCCGTGGCTCTCTTCGGCCGCGGACACGAGGATGGTCGCGAAGGTCATGGGTACTCCGTTCGGGTGGGGGCGCGCGCGCCCGCTCAGTCTATGCCGTCAGGCACGCACCTGCCCGGCGCCCCGGGCGAGCCACTTCGTGCTGGTGAGTTCGGGAAGGCCCATCGGTCCGCGGGCGTGCAGCTTCTGTGTGGAGATGCCCACCTCGGCGCCGAAGCCGAACTCGCCCCCGTCGGTGAACCGGGTCGAGGCATTCACCATCACGACGGCCGAGTCGACCTCCGCGAGGAACCGTTCGGCATTGGCCTCGTCGGCCGTGAGGATCGACTCCGTGTGGTGGGTCGAATAGGTGCGGATGTGCGCGAGCGCGTCGTCGAGGTCGTCGACGACCTTCATGGCCACATCCAGGGTCAGGTATTCCGTCGCCCAGTCCGCCTCGGTCGCGGGCACGACGCCGGGTGCCAGGGCGCCGACGGTCTCGTCGCCGTGGATCGTGACACCCGCCGCAGCGAGGGCGGCCGCGACATCCGGGATCAGACGCTCCGCCGCATCGCGGTGCACGAGGATCGTCTCGACCGAGTTGCAGACGCTCGGGCGCTGCGCCTTCGCGTTGACCGCGATATCTGCCGCCCAATCCGCGCGCGCCGTCTCGTCGAGGAAGATGTGCACGACACCTGCCCCCGTTTCGATGACCGGCACCGTGGACTCTGTCACGACTGTCTCGATGAGCTGCGCACTCCCCCGCGGGACCAGCACGTCGATCAGACCACGAGCGTGCATGAGCTCGCGGGCACCGTCGCGGCCTTCGTCGTCGAGATTCTGGATCGCCTCGGGGTCGACGCCCTCTGCGGCGAGAGCCTCCCGCATGACGCGCACCAGCTCTGCGTTGCTCGCCGCGGCCGCCGTGCCCCCTCGGAGTACCACGGCGTTGCCCGACCGCAGCGCGAGCGCCGCGATATCGACGGTCACATTGGGGCGGGCCTCATAGATCGAGCCGACCACGCCCAGCGGGACGGACACCTTGGTGAGCGTCACCCCACCCGCGATCACGCGCTCATCGAGCACGCGTCCCACCGGATCGGGGAGAGCCGCGGCATCGCGTACGGCACCGGCGAGGGCGCCCACGCGGGCCTCATCGAGGCGCAGACGGTCGAGCAGACCGGGCGCGAGCCCGTCCCGCTCGCCCCGCGCGAGATCGTCGGCGTTGGCCGCGACGATCGCCGCGGCATCCGCCTCGATCGCGTCCGCGATCGCACGCAGTAACGATGCCTTCTTGTCGTCACCGAGCAGGCCGATCTGACGCGATGCGTCGCGAGCCAGAACCATCCGCTCGCGAGCGGTGGTGCGCACCAGGGTCATCCCGCCAGTGTATCCGCGCCGGTGCTCACCGGTCCCGTGAGCGGATGCCGCGGCGCCTGGTCATCTGGCACGAACCATGTGCCGACGTGCTCACCCCCGAGCGCCTCGCCGATGAGATCTGCGCTGGTCACGAGTACGCCCACTCCCGCGGCCGCGGCGAGCGTGGCGGCCGAGACCTTGGTCGCCGCTCCCCCGGTGCCGACGCTGTTGACGACGACCGAGCCGAACTCGTAGCCGGCGAGATCGTCTCCGAACGCGACGGTGTCGATCGGCGTCGCCCCGGGTTCACCGGGCGGGCGGGTGTACAGGCACTCGATGTCGCTCAACAGCACGAGCGCGTCCGCGCCGACGAGCCGCGCGACGAGCGCTGCGAGCCGGTCGTTGTCGCCGAAGCGGATCTCGTGGGTCGCGACCGTGTCGTTCTCGTTCACGATCGGAAGGATGCGCAGGCGCAGCAGGCGCTCCATCGCACGCCGAGCGTTCGACCGATGGGTCGCGTTCTCCAAGTCACCGGCAGTGAGCAGCACCTGCCCTGCGACGATGGCGAACGGGCGAAGGGCCGCCTGGTAGCGATAGATCAGCACGTTCTGTCCGACGGCCGCCGCCGCCTGTTGGGTGGCAAGGTCTGTCGGTCGCTCGTCGAGACGCAGATACGGCATGCCGGTGGCGATGGCCCCCGAGGAGACCAGGACCACCTCGGTGCCCCGCCCGTACGCTTCCGCCAAGGCGGCGACGATCGGCTCGATCTTGTGGGCGTTCTCGCCGCTGATCGAGGAGGATCCGACCTTCACGACCACGCGAGTCGCGCCGCGAAGCTCGGCGCGTGAGGTGACGGTCACTCGTCGTCCTCGTCGAACTCGTACGCGGACTCCGCGCGCGCGGCCGCCTTCGCATCCATCAGCTCGTGATACTGCTCACGGCGCTCGCGCGTCGTGCGACGCGTGCGATCATCCAGGCGCGGGTCTGTGCCTCGCGGCGCGGTCATGAGCTCGGCCGCCGAGGTGAGAGCAGGCTGCCAGTCGAAGACGATGCCGTCCCCCGGACCGATGACGACGGTGGCTCCGGGCGTCGCACCGACGCGGAACAGCTCGTCCTCGACGCCGAGCTTGGCCAGCCGGTCGGCGAGGAAGCCGACGGCCTCGTCATTCTGGAAGTCGGTCTGCTGCACCCACCGCACCGGCTTCTCGCCGAGGATGCGATAGATGTCGCCGTAGGTGCCTCCCTCGACGCGCACGGTGAAATCGGCCACCGCACCCTGCGGGCGGATGATCACGCGGACCGGCGTGGGCGCGGATGCCGCGACCTTCCGCTGCTCGGCGACGATCTCCGCCATCGCGAACGTGAGCTCGCGCAGCCCCTCGCGGCTGACCGTGGAGATCTCGAACACCCGATAGCCGCGCTGCTGGAGGTCACCGCGGACGAACTCGGCGAGTTCCTCCGCCTCGGGCACGTCCACCTTGTTGAGCGCGATGAGCTGCGGTCGCTCCAGGAGCGGCACCTGCCCTTCGGGCACCGGATAGGCACCCAGCTCGGCGAGGATGACATCGAGATCGCTCAGCGGGTCACGCCCCGGCTCGAGCGTGGCGCAGTCGAGCACGTGCACGAGCGCCGCGCAGCGCTCCACGTGGCGAAGGAACTCGAGGCCGAGTCCACGGCCGTCGCTGGCGCCCTCGATGAGCCCCGGGACATCCGCGATCGTGTAGCGGATGTCTCCCGCCTGCACGACGCCCAGATTGGGGTGCAGAGTCGTGAACGGATAGTCGGCGATCTTCGGGCGAGCCGCCGACACCGCCGCGATCAGGCTCGACTTCCCTGCCGAGGGGAAGCCCACGAGTGCCACGTCGGCGACGGTCTTCAGCTCGAGCCGGACATCGCCCTCCCAGCCGGGCGTGCCGAGAAGCGCGAAGCCCGGCGCCTTGCGCTTCGGGTTCGCGAGCGCCGCATTGCCGAGACCGCCGCGGCCACCGGGAGCGACCACGAGCCGCATGCCGGGCTCGATCAGATCGGCGATGAGCTCGCCGTCCTCCGTGGTGACGACGGTGCCCACCGGAACCGGCAGCTCGACGTCGTCGCCCTCGGCGCCCGAACGGTTGTCACCCATCCCGAACCCGCCGTTGCCGGCGGACCGGTGCGGTGAGTGGTGGTAGGACAGCAGGGTCGTGGTCTGCGGGTCAGCGACGAGCACGATGTCACCGCCGTCGCCGCCGTTGCCTCCGTCGGGACCGGCGAGCGGCTTGAACTTCTCACGACGCACCGACACACAGCCGTTGCCGCCCTTGCCGGCGCGCAGATGGAGCGTCACGGTGTCCACGAACGTGACCATGGCGGCATCCTCTCGATATGGGCCGGAAATGAGGCGAGGGGCGAGCCGAAGCCCGCCCCTCGCCGAGTCTTATGCGTCGACCCGGATCACTCCGCGGAAGCGACGATGTTGACGACCTTGCGGCCGCCCTTGGTGCCGAACTCGACGGCACCGGCCGACAGCGCGAACAGCGTGTCGTCGCCGCCACGGCCGACGTTCACGCCGGGGTGGAAGTGCGTGCCGCGCTGGCGGACGATGATCTCGCCGGCGTTGACGACCTGGCCGCCGAAGCGCTTCACGCCGAGGCGCTGCGCGTTCGAGTCACGACCGTTGCGGGTGGAGCTTGCGCCCTTTTTGTGTGCCATCTGAACGTCTCCCCTGGCTGCTTACTTGATGCCGGTGACCTTGACGCGCGTGAGGTCCTGACGGTGGCCCTGGCGCTTCTTGTAGCCGGTCTTGTTCTTGAACTTCTGAATCACGATCTTCGGGCCGCGCTCGTTGCCGAGCACCTCGGCCGTGACCGACACCTTCGCGAGCTTGTCGGCGTCAGTGGTCACGGCGTCGCCGTCGACCAGGAGCACCGCGGCGAGCTCGACCTTCTCGCCGACCTGCGCCTGAAGGCGGTCGAGAACGACGATCGAGCCGACCTGGACCTTCTCCTGGCGGCCGCCGGCGCGCACAACTGCGTAAACCACTTCACACCTATTTCTTCAGGGAGCTGACTGCTCCGTGTTGTCCATCCGTATCGCCCGTGAAGGGCGGGAAAGTCACGGTGCCACCGGACATCGAGTCCGCGCGCCGCTCCCGGGGTGCAGCGCATGACGCACCAAAGGGATACTTTACCGGATGCCGCGCCCTCCGGCAAAGCGAGACGGGGCCGTGTCGCGGCATCCGCTCGTAGACTTCCGGAGTGATCCTGATCGACGACCCCCGCTGGCCCGCACACGGACGCCTCTGGTCGCATCTCGTCAGCGACCACAGCCTCGAGGAGCTGCATACGTTCGCCCGCGCGAACGAGCTTCCGGCCCGCGCCTTCGATCTCGACCACTACGACGTTCCGGCCGAGGCCCACGAGCGTCTCGTCGCCGCCGGCGCGACCGCCGTCGACGGGCACACGCTCGTGCGCCGGCTCATCGCGTCCGGTCTGCGCGTACGCGCGCGCGACCGCGCTTAGCCCTGCGGCTGCTCGCCGACGACCGGCGTCGTCGTGAGCGTCGCCGTCGTCACACGGCGGCGCGCGCGACCCTGACCGGGGGCCTTCGGCTCAGGCAGCGCGTTGAGCACCGAGTCGAGGAGGATGTCCGCTTCGCTCTTCGAGGATCCCCCGTCGGAGCGCTTGCGACGACGCTTGGGACGCTCGGGCTGCTCAGCGCTATCCGCCGACGGCAACTCGATCTCCAGCGGTGCACCCGAATCGGTCAGCACGGGCGCGATGGTCGAGGCCGCGATCTTCGCGAGTGCCGACTTCGCACCCTCGGTGATCACGTGGGTGCCCCCACCCGCCGGAGCCGGCTGCTGCGGAGCAGCCGCGGCGTTCACGCCGTTCTGCCCCTGGCCGCCGCGATTGCGCCGCGTGCCGCCGTTCGTGGCGGGCGCCGCCGTGCGGTGCTTCACAACCGGGTCGTGGTGCACGATGACGCCGCGCCCGGCGCAGATCTCGCACGCCTCGCTGAAGGTCTCGAGCAGGCCGAGCCCCAGCTTCTTGCGGGTCATCTGCACGAGCCCGAGGGACGTGACCTCGGCGACCTGGTGCTTCGTCCGGTCGCGCGAGAGGCACTCGATGAGGCGCCGCAGCACGAGATCGCGGTTCGACTCGAGCACCATGTCGATGAAGTCGACGACGATGATGCCGCCGATGTCGCGCAGTCGCAGCTGACGCACGATCTCCTCGGCCGCCTCGAGATTGTTCTTCGTGACGGTCTCCTCGAGGTTCCCGCCCGAGCCGACGAACTTGCCCGTGTTGACGTCGACGACCGTCATGGCCTCGGTCCGGTCGATGACGAGCGAACCGCCCGAGGGAAGCCACACCTTTCGCTCGAGCGCCTTCTCGATCTGCTCGGTCACGCGGAACGTGTCGAACGGGTCGCGCTCGCCCTCGTAGCGCTCGACGCGCTCGAGAAGGTCGGGCGCCACCGCACGCAGGTAGCTCTCGATGGTCTGCTGGGCCTCGTCGCCCTGGATGAGCATCTTCGTGAAGTCCTCATTGAAGACGTCACGCACGATCTTGACGAGGAGGTCGGGCTCGGAGTGCAGCAGCGCCGGCGCCTGACCCGCCTGCGTCTGGGCGCTGATGTGCTCCCACTGCGAGGTCAGACGCTGCACATCGCGGGTGAGCTGCTCCTCGGTGGCGCCCTCGGCCGCGGTGCGCACGATCACACCCGACGACTCCGGCAACACCTCCTTGAGGATCTTCTTCAGACGGGCGCGCTCGGTGTCGGGGAGCTTGCGCGAGATGCCGTTCATCGCTCCACCCGGCACGTACACCAGGTAGCGACCAGGGAGTGAGATCTGGCTCGTGAGCCGGGCGCCCTTGTGGCCGACCGGGTCCTTCGTGACCTGCACGAGCACACGGTCGCCGCTCTTGAGGGCGAGCTCGATGCGACGCGGCTGGTTGCCGGTCTCGACACCATCCCAGTCGACCTCACCGGAGTAGAGCACAGCATTGCGGCCCCGGCCGATGTCGACGAACGCGGCCTCCATGCTCGGAAGCACGTTCTGCACGCGACCGAGGTAGACGTTGCCGATGAGCGAGGCGTCCTGGTTGCGGGCGACATAGTGCTCGACGAGCACGTCGTCCTCAAGGACGGCGATCTGGATGCGCCCGTTCTTCGACCGCACCACCATCACGCGGTCGACGGCCTCACGGCGCGCGAGGAACTCGGCCTCGGTGACGACCGGACGGCGACGGCCGGCCTCACGACCGTCGCGCCGACGCTGCTTCTTCGCCTCGAGACGTGTGGAGCCCTTGATGCGCTGCGGCTCGGTGATCAGCTCGACGGCGCGAGCCGGGCGGGTGTACTCACGCTCCTCGGTGGCCTCGCCACCCGTGCCGCGGCGACGATTGCGGCGACGGCTGGTGCTGGTGCCCGGCTGGACGGCGTCCGCCGGGGCGGGCGACTCGTCGATGTCGTCGAGCAGCGGCAGCAGTGCGACGGGCGGCGCGTAGAAGTGGAGAGCTGTCGAGACGGTCGACACGAAGGTCTCGGGCAGCAAGCCGAGCCCGACCGCGGTGAGCGGACCCTCCGGCTCCGCGACAGGCTCCGCCTCGGCCTCCGCCTCAGGCTCGGCGATCGGCTCAGGCTCGGCGACCGGCTCAGGCTCGGCGTCCGGCTCAGCTGCCTCGGTCTCCGTGGTCGCGACATCGGCGGTGGCATCGGCAGAGCCCGGCTCCGGGGCGCCGTCATCGCTCACAGCCCCGGTCACCGCCGAGTCCACGACCTGATCGGAAGCAAGAACGTCAGCCGCAGGCTGCACGGTGAAAGGGTCGGCGATCGCGGGGGTCGTGGCATCCGTCACGGCGTCGGCAACGTCAGCGGGGTTCGAGGGGATGTCGGCATCATCGGCCATCACAGGCTTGTCTCCCAGCCCGGCGACACCGCGCGTCGCCCGGCGATCTCATCTCTGGCGGCGGCGCACCCGGCGCTGCCGCAAACTCACTCGGTGTGCAGGAGGCTCGAGGCTCGTCCTGCGAGGGCGGTCATCGCCCGAAGTCTGCATCGATGTCGCGAGCGGCGCGGCCGCCGCGGCATCCGGTTCATTATCTCATCTTCCGTGTCGTCCGCGCGATGGGTGGATGCCGCGGCGCGTCGGCCCTCCCATTCTCACGGTCCCTGCGCCGGCGCGGCCATGCTGCGCACCGCGAGAATCCGGGCATGCCCGACCATGCATCCGCACCGCGCACACCCGCTTTGGGAATCTGGCTGATCGTCGCCGGCGTGGTCGGCTGGACGGCCGCCTTCGAACTCACGCTCGAGCGGCTGCACCTGCTCGCGAACCCGGCAGCCGCGGCATCCTGCGACTTCAGCGTCCTCGTCCAGTGCAAGGCCAACCTCGAATCGTGGCAGGGCAGTGCATTCGGCTTCCCCAACCCGATCCTCGGCCTCGCGGGCTGGGTGGCTCCGGTGATCATGGGCGTGGCAGTGCTCGCCCGGGTGCGCTTCCCCGGCTGGTTCTGGGGGCTGTTCTGGTTCGGCACCGCGAGCGCGTTCGGGCTCGTCACCTGGTTCATCAGCCAGAGCATCTTCCAGCTGCACACCCTGTGCCCGTGGTGCATGCTGACCTGGTCGATGGCGATCCCGACGTTCTACGCCGTGACCGTCCACGTGCTGCGCATCGGCGCAGTTCCCGTCACGGAGGGCACCCGGTCGCGCGCGGGACGCCTGATGGCGTGGGTGCCGCTCGCCACGATCCTCAGCTACGCGGTCGTGATCCTCCTCGCCCAGCTGCGATTGGACGCGATTCCCAACGTGCTCAGCACCTTCTTCGGCTGAGCTATCCACAGGCACCCCCGCGCCGCCGCCTCCGCTCGCTAGCGTGAGGGCGACGCGAGGAGGCAGCGATGTCGTACGAGACGGACAGCATGACCGCGCTGGATGCGGCTCGAGCCCGCATCGATGCCCAGATCGCGGCGGCCCGTCAGGCAGCGAATGCCGCGGCTCGCATCGAAGCCGACCTTCGCGCGCTGCGCGCCACTGCGACCTCACCCGGACGCGAGGTGTCCGTGACCGCCGGCGCGACGGGGGCGATCGATCGCATCGAGGTGCAGGACACCGCGCTCGACGTCGACGCCCGCTCGCTCTCCCGCCTCCTCACCGAGACCGCCGCGCAGGCACAGGGTCTCGCGGCCGCGCGGGCCGTCGAACGGCTCGCCGCTGTGGCGGACGTCGACTCCCTCACCGTGACGCGCACCGGTCCGGTACACGGTGACGGACCCGGTTCGGGCGCCTGATGATCATGCTCGACCGCCTCGTCGTCACCCCAGCCCGGCTCGCCGCCGCGGCGGCCCGCATCACGAGCGCGGGTCGCGCAATCGACGACGCCCTCACCCAACTCGAGAGCGACGCGACGGCGTTGCGAGGCTCCTGGTCGGGCGAAGCCCAGCAGGCGTTCGATGCGGCCCAACGACAATTGCGCGCCGGGCTGGCAGACCGCACCGACGCACTCGCTCGCATCGACGCCGCCCTCACCGCCCTCGCCGAGTCGTATTCCGCCACGGACCTGCAGGGTGCGCGATCTCTCGGCGCGACCTCGTGACCGCGGCGAATCAGCGCATCGTCCTCGACGGCGACGTGCTGCAGGCTCAGGAGACACTTCTGCGCGACGCGTCCGCCGAGCTGGGCCGGGCGGCGACGCGCACCGCGACGCCGCTCGGGCCGAGCGCGTTCGGTGCGCTCGCACAGGGGCTCCTCGTGCCCGCGACCACAGCGCTCGCGTCCCATACGCGTGACCTCCTGATCGTGGCGCACACCCTCAGCGACCGCATGGCCGACGGGGCGTCGCACGCGGGCACAGCCTTCGCCCGCGTCGAAGACGACGCGACCACGACCTTCACCGGGACGGAACCATGAGCGCGTCGTCGCTCGCCGCAGAGATGCGTGGCGGCGCCTGGGCCGGCGGCCTCCCGCGCGGCGCTCTGGGCGCAACAGCGTGCGCGGAGATCCCCGGCATCGCGGGCGTCGTGATCACCTACGTGCAACCGCTTCGGGACTGGGTCGACCAGCTGCTCGGTGACAGCGCCCAGGTCGGGGGTGTCGCCGCGCAGTGGGAGGACGCGGCTGCGTCGCTGACCGAACTCGCGCCGCGACTGCGCGGCGGCCGCACCGCCCTCACCGATCTCGACGGCCGCACCGTGCGCGCGTTGCGAGAACGACACGACGACCTCCTGGCGGTGACGAGGGATGCCGCGGAGTGGGCCGCGGCGACCGCGGCATCCCTCCGTCTCGCCTCCCGAATCGTGGATGCGACCCGAACCTACGTCTGCGAGGTGCTGACCCGCCTCGCGCGCTTCGCCGAGCAGCTGTTCTCGTTCTCCCTCAACCCGCTCGAGATCGCCCACCGCGTGACGGATTTCGCGCGCGCCGCCGCAGATCTTGTCGCCGCGACCGGACGGCTCGTGACCGAGCTCCTCGAGGCTCTCCACGCGCTCTCCGCGCTCATCCAGCGCCTCATTCCGATCATCGCCGAGGCTGCGGCGGCACTGAAAGAGGTCGTCGCCCGCATGCTGCCCGCCGTCGGACTCGCCACCGGCGGACTCGTCGGGATGCTATTCGGCGGAGCCGCGCAGAACTTCCTCCAGAAGTCTGCCGACGTCGAAGAGCTCGACCCCGACACGCTCGACCCGACGCGCCGACAAGCATGGGAGGACGCGCAGCGCGTCACCCGGCTCGACACCTTCGCCGACCTCGTCGCGGTGAATGGCACGACGGATCTGATGGGGGGCGCCGATACGACGGTGATCGACGTGAAGCGGGTCGTCGGGACCGACGGTTCGGAGCACTGGGTGGTCTCGCTTCCCTCCACGCAGGACTGGCAGTTCAGCGGCGACAAGGGGGCTATGAACGATCGCGACTCGAATATCGCGCTCATGCTCGACAACCCCCTGCTGAGATCCGCGTATGAGCGAGCCGCGCTCGAGGCGATGAGGGACGCCGGCATCCGGCCCGGCGATCAGGTGGTGCTGACAGGCTTCAGCCAGGGAGGCATCCTGGCGGCGAACCTCGCGGCCGATCCGACGTTCCCGTACCGCACGATCGGGGTCGTCACCAACGGATCGCCTGTTGACGGGTTCGCGGTTCCCGCCGATATCCCGGTCTACTCCTTCCAGCACGAGAGCGACCTGGTGCCGCGCCTCGACGGCAACGGCACCGGGCCCGTGCCTCCGAACGTGCACCGCATCACGCTGCCCGACACCGGGAACCCCCTGGCCGCGCACGACAACCAGTACTACCGGGACTCGATCGCCGCGTGGGAGCGGCTGTACGCCGCCCAGCACGGCGCTCCCCCGCCCGGACTCGACGCGCTCACCGGCGCGGTCGTCGACCACTCGATGTTCACGGCAGCAGAATGAGGATCATGTCCCCCCGACACGCGCTCCCCCGCACGATCGCGCTCGTCGCCACCGCCGTCGCACTCGTGACCGGCCTCGCCGGGTGCGTCGGCGCCCCGACGGCGGACGTGTCGTTCGAGCAGAAGATCCCCGCCGCGCTCGAAGGTGCCGGCCTCGGTCTCTCGGATGCGTGGGCGAGCCGCAGCACCGACGGGTTCACGGTGGTCCTCAACGTCGGCGCCGTGTCGACGGCCGCCGATGTCTCTGATGCGGAGCTTCGCCGCATCCTGCAGCTCATCGAGGCGAACAATACGCTGGGTGGTGACCGCCTCGATCTCACCGTACGCAGCTCGAGCGGCGACCGCATCGACCTCGAGCCGGCCGCTGTCACGCTCGGAGCGGACCCCAGCGCCTACCGCGGATCCGTGCCCACAGCGCTGTCGCTGTCGTGGGACGAGGTCACGCGGATGCTGCACTGACATCCGCTCCGCAACGTCGATGCCCGCCTCCTGACGGAGGCGGGCATCGACACATCGCGCGCCGGACGACTCAGCCGAACCAGATCTCCAACTCGCGGGCCGCCGACTCCGGGCTGTCGCTGCCGTGTACCAGGTTCTGCTGCACCTTCACACCCCAGTCGCGACCGAAGTCGCCGCGGATCGTCCCCGGAGCGGCCGTCGTGGGGTCGGTGGTTCCCGCGAGGGACCGGAACCCCTCGATCACACGGTTGCCGGCGAGGCGGATCGCGACCGACGGACCGGACATCATGAACTCGACAAGAGGCTCGTAGAACGGCTTGCCTTCGTGCTCGGCGTAATGCTGCTCGAGCCGGCCCCGTTCGGGCTCCACGAGTCGCAGATCGACGAGCGAGTACCCCTTCGCCTCGATCCGGGCGAGGATGGCTCCGGTCAGGCCGCGGGCGACACCGTCGGGCTTGACGAGGACGAGGGTTTCTTCGGTGGCCATAGTTCTCAGTCTCCGTTCTCGGCGCCCTCGACGAGCCGCGCGTTACGGCGATCGAGCTGGGCCCCCTTGATCGTCGCATATCCCCACATGGCGCCGAAAATGACCCCGACGATGAACAGGCCGAAAGCGAGGAAGCCACTCAGGAACACGAGCACCTGCAGCGCCCATCCGAGCCAGATTCCCCATCGGAAGCGCAACACGAGGGTCGTGAGCACCATGACGACGGCCACGACGACGCCCCCGACGATGCCCCACCAGGGGTCGACGCCGTCGGGGAGACCCTTGAGTCCGTAGACGGCGAGACCGCCGAGGAACACGACGATCGACTCGAATCCGAGGATGACCGCGCCCAGCGACTCCTCGGCACCGCGCCGACGGCGCTCGCGCGGGCTCACTGCTCCCACCCGGCCATCCAGTCCTCATCGCGCGCGAGCGCGATCGCCTCCCCCGCGAGCACGACGGAGCCCGCGATGACGACGGCGCGCCTCTCGCCCGCCGCGGCCCACGAACGGGCAGCCTCCGCCGCGTCGGCGAGGTCCGGATGCACCGACACCGGGAGGCCCGCGGCCTCGACCACATCGGCGACGGCGTCGGCGTCACGCGCACGATCGGAGTCGGGTGCGGTCGCGAAAACACGGGTCGCGACATCGACGAGCTCTCCGACGATGCCGGAAGCGTCCTTGTCGCCGAGCACGCCGAGCACGAGTGCCCATTCGTCGAAGTCGAAGGATGCCGCGAGCCCCGCCGCGAGTGCGTGCGCACCGTGCGGGTTGTGGGCGGCATCGACGACGACGGTCGGGTGCGTGCCGATCAGCTGAAGGCGGCCCGGCGAGGTCGCCTGCGCGAGCCCCTCGGCGACGACGTCACCGGTCAACGGCTGCGTGCCGCCGCCGACGAGCGATTCGACGGCCGCAATCGCCAGTGCGGCGTTCGCGGCCTGGTGGGCGCCGTAGAGCGGCAGGTACTCGTCGGCATAGGTGCCGGCGAGCCCGCGCACTGTGACGACCTGACCGCCGACTGCGAGGTTCGCCGACGTGACCGCGAACGCCTCGTCGGCGAAGGAGATCGTCGCGCCCTGACGCTCGGCGGCGGCGCGGAGCACGGCGGCGACGCCGGGGGTCTGCGCCGCCGACACGACGGCCGCGCCGGGCTTGATGATGCCGGCCTTGACCTCCGCGATCGCCTCGACGGTGCTGCCGAGCCGATCGGCGTGGTCGAGACCGACCGGCGCGATCACCGCCACGTCGCCGTCGGCGGTGTTGGTCGAGTCCCACGACCCGCCCATCCCGACCTCGATCACGGCGACGTCGACGGGCGCATCCGCGAAAGCCACGAACGCGAGCACGGTGAGCAGCTCGAAGAACGTCAGCCGTGCATCGCCCGCGGCCTGCAGCTCGGCGTCGACGAGGTCGACGAACGGGGCGATCTCCTCCCACGCGTCGGCCACCTGCACGTCGGCGATCGGCTCACCGTCGATCATGATGCGCTCGGTGAACCGCTCGAGATGGGGGCTGGTGAACAGGCCGGTGCGCAGACCGAGCGAACGCAGCAGGCTCTCTGCGATACGGCTCGTCGACGTCTTACCGTTCGTGCCGGTCACATGCACCACGCGGTACGTACGCTGCGGGTCATCGAGGTACTCGAGCACGCGGCGTGTGCGCTCGATGCGCGGCTGTACCCACTGCTCTCCCTGCCGCTGCAGCAGTGCTGCGTAGACCGCATCCGCGCGCGCTGTGTCGCGGGCGGTCACTCGGTCACCCCCGCGCGTGCGACCTCGACGCGGAAGGCGCCCGCGTTCGCGAAGGCGCCCGCCTCGAACGAGCCGGTGTGCTCGCCGTGGCCGGCGGCGTCGAACGTCGAACCGACGAGCACGTGTCCGTTCACGGTCGCGCTGACAGCGAGCGTCTCGTCGGCCACGCCCGCGAGAGCGAAGGCGGCCGCGACGGCGGCGGCGTCCGTGTCGTCGTCGAAGCGCAGCGAGAGCGAGATGCGGTCGCTGACGTCGAAGCCGGCGGCTTTGCGCATGTCCTGCACGGCACGTATCACGTCGCGCGCGAGACCTTCGGCCTCGAGCGCGGGTGTCGTGGCGGTGTCGAGCAACACGAATCCGCCGCTCGCGAGCACCGCGAGCGCCTCACCCTCCGGACGACCCGACGTCTCGACGGCGAGCTCGTACTCGCCCTCGACGAGCGAGAGTCCGCCCGCCGTGACGACGCCGTCGGCCACCGACCAGTCGCCCGCCTTGGCGGCCTGGATCGCCTGCTGCACCTGTTTGCCGAGTCGAGGCCCGGCCGCGCGGGCGTTCACCGTCAGGCGGTGAGAGATGCCGAAGGCGGCGGGGGTGTCGGCGGCGAGCTCGACGAGCTCGATTGCCTTCACGTTGAGCTCGTCCTGCAGGATCGTCTCGAACTGGGCGAGGGCCGCGGCATCCGTCACCACCACGGTCAGGCGTGGGAGCGGCAGGCGCACGCGCTTGCCCTCGCGTTTGCGCAGGGCGTTGGCGACGCTCGAGACCTCGCGCACGGTGTCCATCGCGGTGCGGATGTCGGCCGCCGCGGGGAACGCGGACGCGTCGGGCCAGTCGGTCAGGTGCACGCTGCGTCCGCCGGTGAGGCCCTGCCACACCCGCTCGGCGACGAGCGGCAGCAGGGGCGCCGCCACGCGCGTGAGCGTCTCAAGCACGGTGTAGAGCGTGTCGAACGCCTCCGTGCTGGTTGGATCGGAGACGTCGCCCCCGGTCCAGAACCGGTCGCGCGAGCGTCGGATATACCAGTTCGTCAGCGCCTCAGCGAACTCGCGCAGGCGCGAGGCCGCGGTGGTCGAGTCCAGACCCTCGAGATCGGATGCCACGTCCCGCACCAGGTCGCCGGTCAGGGCGAGGATGTACCGGTCGAGCACGTTCGTCGAGTCGGTGCGCCATGTCGCCGTGTAGGCCTGGCCCCCGGGCCCGCCGGCGGCGTTCGCGTAGGTCGCGAAGAAGTACCACGCGTTCCACAGCGGCAGCAGGAACTCGCGCACACCCGCGCGAATGCCCTCCTCCGTCACGACGAGGTTGCCGCCGCGCAGCACCGAGCTCGACATGAGGAACCAGCGCATCGCGTCGGAGCCGTCGCGGTCGAACACCTCGGAGACGTCCGGATAGTTGCGCAGCGACTTCGACATCTTCAGGCCGTCGTTGCCGAGCACGATGCCGTGGCACGACACGCCCGTGAACGCGGGGCGCCCGAACAGCGCGGTGGAGAGCACGTGCATGACGTAGAACCAGCCGCGCGTCTGCCCGATGTACTCGACGATGAAGTCGGCGGGAGCGTGCGCGTCGAACCACTCGCGGTTCTCGAACGGGTAGTGCACCTGCGCGTAGGGCATCGAGCCGGAGTCGAACCAGACGTCGAACACGTCCTCGATGCGACGCATCGTGCTGCGGCCGGTCGGGTCGTCGGGGTTCGGACGGGTGAGCTCGTCGATGTACGGCCGGTGCAGGTCGACCTGGCCCTCCGCGTCACGCGGGAGCGTGCCGAAGTCACGCTCCAGGTCCGCGAGCGACCCGTAGACGTCGACGCGCGGATAGGCGGGGTCGTCGCTCTTCCACACCGGGATCGGCGAACCCCAGTACCGGTTGCGGCTGACGGACCAGTCGCGCGCGCCCTCGAGCCACTTGCCGAACTGGCCGTGCTTCACGTTGCCCGGCACCCACGTGATCTGCTCGTTGCCGGCGATCAGGTCGTCCTTGATGTCGGTGACGCGGATGAACCAGCTCGACACGGCCTTGTAGATGAGAGGGTTGCGGCACCGCCAGCAGTGCGGGTAAGAGTGCTCGTAGCTCGCCTCGCGCAGCAGGCGACCCTCCTGCTTCAGCAGGCGGATGAGCGGACGGTTCGCGTCCATCCAGAGTTCGCCCGCGACATCCGTCACCTGCGGCAGGAAGCGGCCGCCGTCGTCGAGGCTCACGATCGTCGGGATGCCGGCGGCATCCCCGATGCGCTTGTCGTCCTCGCCGTACGCGGGAGCCTGGTGCACCACGCCCGTGCCGTCGCTCGTCGACACGTAGTCGTCCGCGAGGATGCGCCACGCGTTCTCGGTGCCGAACGCCTCGTCGGCGTAGTAGTCGAACAGGCGGTCGTAGTGCACGTCGGCGAGCTGGTGGCCGAGCACGGTGCGCTCGACGGCCTCGCGCGCGGCATCCGCGTTCTCGTAACCCAGGTCCTTCGCATAGCCGCCCAGAAGGTCGGCGGCGAGCAGATAGCGGTGCGCCGTCGCGGAGGACGCGTCGTCGGCGGTCGGGATGTCGGCGGCGCCCGCCGGCCCGCCGGGCACCACGACGTAGGTGATGTCCGGGCCGACGGCGAGGGCGAGGTTCGTGGGGAGGGTCCAGGGGGTGGTCGTCCACGCGAGCACGCGCACACCGGTGAGCCCGAGCGCCTCGGCCTTGGTGCCGACGAGCGGGAACGTGACGGTCACCGAGGGGTCCTGGCGCATCTTGTAGACGTCGTCGTCCATGCGAAGTTCGTGTGCCGACAGCGGCGTCTCGTCCCGCCAGCAGTACGGCAGCACGCGGTAGCCCTCGTACGCGAGACCCTTCTCGTAGAGGGTCGCGAAGGCCCACAGCACCGACTCCATGAAGGTCGCGTCGAGCGTCTTGTAGCCGTTCTCGAAGTCGACCCAGCGCGCCTGTCGGGTGACGTAGTCCTCCCACTCGTGCGTGTACTCGAGCACCGAGGCGCGGGCCTTCGCGTTGAAGGTCGCGATGCCCATGCGCTCGATCTCGTCCTTCTCGGTGATGCCGAGCTGCTTCATCGCCTCGAGCTCGGCGGGAAGGCCGTGCGTGTCCCAGCCGAACACGCGATCGACCTTCTTGCCGCGCATCGTCTGGAAGCGCGGGAAGAGGTCCTTCGCGTAGCCGGTCAGCAGGTGTCCGTAGTGGGGCAGGCCGTTCGCGAACGGGGGTCCGTCGTAGAACACCCACTCCTCGGCGCCCTCGCGCTGGGCGATCGACGCGCGGAAGGTGTCGTCGTGCGCCCAGAAGTCGAGCACCTCGCGCTCGATCTCGGGAAAGCGGGGGCTCGGGGCGACGTCGGCGGCGGGTCCGAAAGCGGACGGGCGGGGGTAGGTCATCGTCTCTCTCACAGGATTCGTGTGCTCCTGCCGGGACGACCCTGAGGCCGCGGTACCACCCCGCATTGACGGATGCTGCGGCATCCGTCCTCTTTCACTGCGGCTGTGACGGGCCTGCCCCGCGCGGGTCTAGTGGGCCGAAGCCGTTCTTCCGCGAGCTCCCCGGTGATGGCCGGATCGGTGCTGGTCGCACAAGTCTACCGGCGCTGTCCGCGACTGTCGCGCCCCGCGCGCGATACTGACCGCATGGATGCCGCGTCCCTCCCCGTGCCCGTCGACCCGGCCTCGGCGCCGGCGGCCACCGCGCCCGACGGCTCGGCGGTGCGTGTGCTCGCACGCGTGCCCGGGGTCAGCACCGCGCAGTTCACCCTCGAGGCCACCGCGGTGACGATCGCCCATCAGCATCGCACGGTGTCAGAGGTGTGGTTCGTGCAGGCGGGATCCGGACGTCTCTGGCGTTCGGTCGACGGGCACAGCGATGTCGTGGCGCTCGTGCCGGGCGTCTCCGTGGCGATCCCCGTCGGCACCGCGTTCCAGTTCGCGAGCGACGGCGACGGCCTCGTCATCCTCGGCGCGACCGCGCCCGCCTGGCCGGGCGACGACGAGGCCGTGCGCGTCGCCGGCCCGTGGGAGCCCACGCTCGGCTGAGCGCGTGCGCGGTGCCGCGGCATCCGCGCCTCGGTAGACTCATCGGGTCGTCCACACTCAGGCACGCTCACACAGTGCCGCATATATCGCTCGAGGAGTCCCCCATGGCCGAAGTTCCCGACAAGCCCGCACTCGAGGGCCTCGAAGCGAAGTGGGATGCCGCGTGGGAGACCGCGGGCACCTACCTGTTCGACCGTGACGCGGCCAAGACGAAGGGACGCGCGGGCGTCTACTCCGTCGACACTCCCCCGCCGACCGCCTCGGGCAGCCTGCACATCGGACACGTCTTCAGCTACACCCACACCGACCTCAAGGTGCGGTTCGAGCGGATGCGCGGCAAGACTGTGTTCTATCCGATCGGATGGGACGACAACGGCCTGCCGACCGAGCGCCGCGTGCAGAACTACTACGGCGTGCGCTGCGATCCGACGCTGCCCTATGACCCCGACTTCACGCCCCCGTTCGAGGGCGGCGACAACAAGTCGAGCAAGGCGGCCGACCAGATCCCGATCAGCCGACGCAACTTCATCGAGCTGTGCGAGCGGCTGACCGTCGAGGACGAGAAGACCTTCGAGTCGCTGTTCCGGCAGCTCGGTCTCAGCGTGGACTGGCGTCAGACCTACCGCACGATCTCCGACGAGACGATCCGCACGAACCAGCTCGCGTTCCTGCAGAACTACACCCGCGGCGAGGCCTACCAGGACCTCGCCCCGACGCTCTGGGACGTCGACTTCCGCTCGGCGATCGCGCAGGCCGAGCTCGAGGACCGCGAGCAGCCCGGCGCCTACCATCGCCTCGCCTTCCATCGCACCGACGGCGGCGGCGACATCCACATCGAGACGACCCGCCCCGAGCTTCTCGCCGCCTGCGTCGCGCTCGTCGCCCACCCCGATGACGACCGCTACCAGCCGTTCTTCGGCACCACCGTGACCACGCCCGTGTTCGGGGTCGAGGTTCCGGTGCTCGCGCACCCGCTCGCGCAGATCGACAAGGGCTCGGGCATCGCGATGGTCTGCACCTTCGGCGACGTGACCGACATCATCTGGTGGCGCGAGCTCAGCCTTCCGAACCGCACGATCATCGGCAAGGACGGCCGCATCGTCGCCGACGCCCCCGAGGCGCTGTCGACGGATGCCGCGCAGGCCGCTTTCGCGGAGCTCGCCGGCAAGACCGTGTTCAGCGCGAAGAAGCGCATCGTCGAGCTGCTGCAGGAATCGGGTGAGATCATCGGCGACCCGAAGCCGATCACCCACCCGGTGAAGTTCTTCGAGAAGGGCGACCGGCCCCTCGAGATCGTCTCGACCCGGCAGTGGTACCTGCGCAACGGCGCGAAGAACGTCGACCTGCGCGACGCGCTCATCGAGCGGGGACGCGGCATGACGTGGCATCCCGATTTCATGCGGGTGCGCTACGAGAACTGGGTCGGTGGTCTCACCGGCGACTGGCTCGTCTCGCGCCAGCGGTTCTTCGGGGTGCCGATTCCGGTCTGGTACGGCCTCGACGAGAACGGCGACCGCGACTACAGCCGCGTGATCACCCCCGACCTCGGTCAGCTGCCCGTCGATCCGACCATCGACGTGCCCGCCGGCTTCGACCCCTCGCAGCGCGGCGTGCCGGGCGGCTTCGACGGCGAGCAGGACATCTTCGACACCTGGGCGACGTCATCGCTCACCCCGCAGCTCGCCGGCGGCTGGGAGCGCGACGAGGAGCTCTGGGGCCTCGTCGCCCCGTTCGATCTGCGCCCGCAGGGTCAGGACATCATCCGCACCTGGCTCTTCTCGACGATGCTGCGGAGCGTCTTGCAGGACGGCCGGGCGCCTTGGTCGGATGCCGCGATCTCCGGCTTCATCGTCGACCCCGACCGCAAGAAGATGTCGAAGTCGAAGGGCAACGTCGTCACGCCCGCGGACATCCTCGACGCCCACGGCTCCGACGCCGTGCGCTACTGGGCCGCCTCGAGCCGCCTCGGCACCGATGCCGCGTTCGACCCGCAGAACCCGACGCAGGTGAAGATCGGCCGTCGCCTCGCGATCAAGCTGCTCAACGCGGCGAAGTTCGTGCTGACCTTCCCGGTGCCGGAGGGCGCCGCGGTGACGCACGACCTCGACCGCAGCATGCTCGCGACCCTCGACACGGTCGTCGCCGAGGCGACGCGCGCGTTCGAGGGCTACGACCACGCCCGGGCGCTCGAGCTGACCGAGTCGTTCTTCTGGACGTTCTGCGACGACTACCTCGAGCTCGTCAAGGAGCGCGCCTACGACCAGACCGACGTGGGTCAGGCGTCCGCCGCGCTCGCGCTGCGCCTCGCGCTGTCGACGCTCGTGCGACTGCTCGCGCCGGTGCTGTCGTTCGCGGCCGAGGAGACCTGGTCGTGGTTCGAGGAGGGGTCGGTGCATCACGCCGCGTGGCCCGCCCCGCTGGGGCTCGACGGCGACCCGCGCGTGCTCACGACCGTCGGTGACGCGCTCATCGGCGTGCGCCGCGCGAAGACCGAGGCCAAGGCCTCGCAGAAGACGCCGGTCACGCGTCTCGTGATCGCGGCGACCCCCGCACAGATCGCACTCCTGCGATCCGCCGAGGGGGACCTCCGCGCCGTCGGCCGCATCGCCGAGATCGACTACGTCGAGGGCGACGCGCTGACAGTCGAGTCGATCGAGCTCGAGACGGCGGACGCCTGATGCAGCTCGGCACGCGGTGGACGGCGGGCGACACGCCCCCGTCGGCCGTGCCCGCCGTGCTGCACGACGCGATCGCCTCGGTGGAGAGAGCGCTGCCCGCCGACCCCCTCGGTCAGCCGCGCGCTCGATGGACACTCACCTGGCTCGAGCGTCGGCCGATCGCCGAACTCGACACGGGAGTGATCGTGACGGTGGATGCCGCGGGCTCACCCGTGGTGCGTCACGACGCCGACGACGAGTTCGCCTGATCCGCCGCCGCGTAGGCGCGCGGTGTTCCCCGCACGAGCAGCCGTGAGGCGCTGAGGGCGACGACGAGCGTGAGGGCGCCCGCGATCGTGAACGGCAGCCGGAGTTCGGATCGCGCCACGAGCCCGCCGAGCAGCGTCGCCACCGGGAAGATGCCCCACGTGACGGTGCGGATGATGCCGAGCGCCCGGCCGAACAGGTGCGCGGGGATGAGGTGCTGCCGCAGCGCTCCCCACGGCACGTTCCACACCGACACCGCGAACGCCATGACCGCGTAGGACGCGATCGCGGTGACGACGTCGGGAGCCAGACCCACCGCGACGAGGGACACCGCGACGACGACATTCGCGAAAAGCAGCACCGGGCCGCGGCCGAGGAGACGCACCAGAGGCGCCGCGACGAACGACCCCACGAGAGCGCCGAGCCCGATCCCCGCCGTGACGAAGCCGATCGCGGCGGGCGTGACGTGCTGCACCTCGAGGAAGTAGAGGATCGTGGGCGCCTGGGCGAAGCTCAGGAGCGCTCCCACCGAGGACGTGAACAGCACCACCGCACGCAGGTAGCGGTGTTGCCAGAGGTAGCGCAGCGCGGGGCGGGCGCCGTGAACGGGCACGGATGCCGCGGCATCCGTCTGCTCGTCGGTCTGCCGCGAGACGGCCAGCGACGGCAGCAGCAGGGCCAGGGCGATCGGAACCAGATAGCCGATCGCGCCCACCCAGAGCGGCAGGGCGATGGACAGGCCGAACAGCAGACCTCCGATGGGCGTGGCGATGAAGTTGTCGATCGTCACCTGGGATGCCTGCAGCCAGCCGTTGGCGCTGTCGAACCGCTCGCGAGGGACGATCGCAGGAACGGCGGCGTTGACGGCGTTCTCGAACAGGGTCTCGCCGATGCCGAACGCAAGGGTGCCGATCAGCAGCGTCCACACCGAGATCGCGCCGGATGCCACGAGGGCCCCGAGCCACACCGCGGCACCGAGCCGCAGCGTATTGGCGACGGCCATGATGCGCCGCCGATCGAAGCGGTCGACGATGACGCCGGCAGGAATGCCGAACACGAGCCACGGCACGAACGCGAGAGCGCCGAGGATCGCGATGACGAACGGGTCGGTCGTCAGGGTGGTGGCGATGAGCGGCACCGCGGTGCGACCGACGCCGTCGGCGATGTTGCTGAAGGCGGTGGCTGTCCAGAGCGTGCGGAACGGGCGGCCGAGCGGCGGTGCCGCCGGCCTGATCGCTGTGGTGGTCATGACCGCGGCAGCAGTCCGAGCTGACGCGCTGCGGTGCCGGTGCTGCGCTGTGCGACGTAGGCGTCGAGACGCGCCGCCCGCTCATCGGCGCACGCGCGGCGGCGGTGGATGTCGTCGGCGGCTCGTTCGAGCAGGCGGGCGAGCACCCGCAGCAGCCGCTCATCGGCGGAGCGGGTGGTGGTGCGGGCTTCGGGGGGAGCCGTCAGGAGGGTCATCTCATCGTCCCTTCTCGGGGAGGGCGAACACATCGGCGTGCACCGTCACGGGCACGACACCCTCGCCGCGCTGGTCCTTGTATCGGTCGACGGCGCCGTCGATGACGGCCTGGAGCTGGGCGACCACGTCGGCCGCCTGCGCCGCCGTGAGGTGGATGGTCGCGGTCGTGATCATCGCGCTGTCGTCCCACACGCCGTTCTCGCGCAGGCTCGCCCCCACATAGTCCATGAGCTGCTGGTGACGCCGGTTGAGGAACTCCGTCAGCACGACCTGTGTCGCCGCGCGGCCCGCGGGGGTCTTCACCGCCTCGGGGCTGCCGATCTGCACGCCGCCGCGAGGCCGTTCCCACCAGCGCTCGCGCGCGGTTCCCTGACCTTCGACCTCTCGGATGAGGTCATGCTTCGCGAGTGCGCGCAGGTGATAGCTGGTGGCGCCGGAGGACTCCCCCGTCATCGCCGCGAGGGTGCTCGCCGTCTGCGGGCCGTATTGCGAGAGCAGATCGTAGATCTCGACCCGCAACGGGTGAGCGAGGGCCCGAAGTGCGCCGCCGTCGAGCACCCGCTGTTCGCGGGTCGTCGGGAGCGGGATCTCGTTCGTCATGTCGCAAAGATACCTTTGCACGTACTACTTTGCAAACGTTGCTTTGCATCGACGCATCCGGACACTCGGGCAGGGCGCTCGGCACACCACGCGACGTACGATCGAGGAATGGATCTCGGCATCACCGACCGCGTGGCCCTCGTCGTCGGCGGCACCGGCTACCTCGGGCGTCACATCGCCACGACCCTCGCCGCGGAGGGCGCCGTGGTCGTCACCGCCGGCCGATCGGGTGGCGATGTCACGATCGACGGCCAGGATGAGGCATCCGTCGTCGCCGGCGTCGACGAGGTGATCGCCGGGCACGGGCGGATCGACATCCTCGTGGTCACCGCCGCGCCCGCGGCGCAGACCCTCGACCCGGCGGACGCGTTCTCCCCCGCGGCCGTCGCGACCGCGGTCGATGCCAAGTCGCTCGTCTTCCTGCGGCTCGCGAACGCGGTACTCCCGCACATGCGCGCCCGCGGGTCCGGCCGCATCATCGGCATCGCCGGGCAGCTCGCCCGCTCGTCCACGAGCGTCGTCGCCTCGGTGCGCAACGCGGCGCTGATCCTCGCGGCGAAGGCCCTCGCCGACAGCGTGGCCGGCACCGGCGTCACCGTCAACGTCGTGAACCCCGGAAACGTGTTCGACGACGAGCACCCGGTGCCCGCGATCGGTCCCGGACCCTCGACTCCCGAGCAGATCGCCGCACTCGTCGCCTACCTCTCCTCGGAGCCCGCGGCCGCCGTCTCGGGCGCGTCGATCGCCACCGGACACACGTTCCGCGGCGTGTCGGCCCTCTGAACCGAGCGGATGCCGCGGCGTAGGCTGGCGGGATGAGCGCGACCTCCCGCCATCCCCTGCTCGACCGTTCCGTGCTGCCGTACGAGCTGCCGGACTACGCCGCGATCGCCGTCGCGGACTACCTGCCGGCGTTCGACGCGGGATTCGCGCAACAGCGCGCCGAGGTCGCCGCCATCACCGCGAACCCCGAGCCGCCGACCTTCGAGAACACGCTCGGGGCCCTCGAGCGCAGCGGCGATCTGCTCGGCCGCGTCTCCCGCACGTTTTACACGGTGAGCTCCGCCGACGGCACGCCGGAGGTCCAGGAGATCGAGGAGACCGTCGCCCCGCTGAGCTCGGCCCACTCCGACGCGATCACCCTCGATCCCGCGCTGTTCGCCCGTATCGCCGCGCTGTACGAGGCCCGCGACGAGCTCGACCTCACCCCCGAGCAGCGCTACCTCGTCGAACGGCGCTACACGGTGATGTCGCACGCTGGCGCGGCGCTCGACGACGACGCCAAGCAGACCCTCCGCGATCTCAACGCCCGCCTGTCGGTGCTGACCACCACGTTCGAGCGACACCTGCTGGCCGACACCAACGAGCTCGCCCTGCACGTGACGGATGCCGCAGACCTCGCCGGCCTCGCCGACAGCGACCTCGCCGCCGCGGCCCGGGCCGCCGCCGACCGCGGGCTCGACGGATATCTGGTGTCGCTGACGTTGTTCACCGGTCATCCGTACCTGTCACGGCTCACCTCCCGCCGCACGCGCGAGCGTCTGCTGGCCGCCTCCCGGTCGCGCGGTATCCGTGGCGGCGAGCACGACAACCGCGACGTGCTCCTCGAGATCGTGCGGCTGCGCGCGCAGCGTGCCGAGCTGCTCGGATACCCGTCGCACGCGGCCTACGTGACGTCCGACCAGACGGCCGGTTCCCCGGAGGCGGTGCGGGAGATGCTGTTCCGCCTCGCCGCTCCGGCCGCGCGCAACGCCCGCGTCGAGGCCGACGCGCTGCAGCAGATCGTGAACGAGACCGAGGCGGCTCCGTTCGAGATCGAGGCCCACGACTGGGCGTACTACACCGAGAAGGTGAGGGCCGCGACGCTCGACCTCGACACCGCCGCCCTGCGGCCGTGGTTCGAGGCGGAACGGGTACTCACCGAGGGCGTGTTCGCCGCGGCATCCGCCCTCTACGGTCTGGGCTTCGCCGAACGGACCGATCTCGCGGGCTACCACCCCGACGTGCGGGTGTTCGAGGTGTCGGATGCCGACGGCTCACCGTTCGGCCTGTTCGTCTTCGATCTCTACACGCGCGACACCAAGCGCGGCGGCGCGTGGATGAACTCGATCGTCACCGAGTCAGCGCTGCGCGGCACCGGACCGGTCGTGGTCAACAACCTCAACGTCGTGAAGCCGGCCGACGGCCCGACGCTGCTGACGCTCGACGAGGTCACGACGCTCTTCCACGAATTCGGGCACGCTCTGCATGGCCTCCTCGCGCGCGTCACCTATCCGTCGTTCGCGGGCACAGCCGTCTATCGTGACTTCGTCGAGTTCCCGAGCCAGGTCAACGAGATGTGGATCTACTGGCCCGAGGTGCTCGCGCGCTACGCGCGTCATCACGAGACGGGAGAGCCGCTGCCTGCCGATGTCGTCTCACGCCTCACGGGGTCGCAGGCGTTCAACGAGGGCTTCGCCACCAGCGAATACCTCGCGGCCGCCTGGCTCGACCAGGCTTGGCATTCCCTCTCGGCCGCAGAGGCGGCGGCGGTGACCGACGTGGCGGCGTTCGAACGGGCTGCCCTCGCCGAGATCGGTCTCGACAACCCGCTGGTGCCGACGCGCTACTCGTCGACCTACTTCGCCCACGTGTTCTCCGGCGGCTACAGCGCCGGCTACTACTCCTACATCTGGAGCGAGGTGCTCGACGCCGACACGGTCGAGTGGTTCACCGAGAACGGCGGACTCACGAGGGAGAACGGCGACCGGTTCCGCAGCAGGCTGCTCGGCGTCGGCGGCTCGAAGGATCCGCTCGAGGCGTACCGCGACTTCCGCGGGCGCGACGCCGAGGTGGCGCCGCTGCTCGCGCGGCGCGGACTCACCGGATGACGTCGAAGACCTGCTTCTGGATGCCATTGCCGTAGGCCTCGTGCTCGACCAGGGCGAGCTTGGTGAGGTCGCGGTCAGAGCCGCTGAAGAGTCGCAGGCCCGCACCCAGCAGCACCGGGAACACGAGCAGGTGGTAGCGGTCGACAAGGTCGGCGTCTTCGAGCGATGCAACGAGGGTCGCGCTGCCGTGCACGATGATGGGGGCGCCGTCACCCTGCTTGAGCGCAGCGACGTCGTCGAGCGAGCGCAGCACCGTGGCCGGCCATCGGTCGTCGCCGTCAGCGAGGGTCGTCGAGACGACGTAGCGCGGCATGGCGTTGTACCCGGCGAACTCCTGTGTCATCGTCGGCCAGACCGGAGCGAACGCCTCGTAGCTTCGACGGCCGAGGAGCATCGCTCCGGCCTCCTCCTGCTCGCGGCCCTTGAGCTCGTATGCAGCGGGGTCGAACGCCACTGACGAGAAGGTCCAGCCGGCGTTGCGGTAGCCCGCTTCGCCGCCGGGGGCCTCGACGACGCCGTCGACGGACACGAACGAGGTGACGATGAGCTGACGCATGCGGTCAGCCTACGGGGTGGATGCCCCGCCCCACCGCCCCGCGCTCAGGCTGTCTTGCGCTTCTGGCGCAACACGACGGTCGGGGCCGCACCCTCTTCGACGGCGGCGCGGGTGACGATCACCTTGGCCACGTCGTCGGAGGACGGGATCTCGAACATGATGGGGCCGAGCACATCCTCGAGGATCGCGCGAAGTCCGCGCGCGCCCGTCTTTCGCGAGACCGCCAGCTCGGCGACCGCCTCGAGCGCGTCGCGCTCGAATCCGAGCTCGACGTCGTCGAGCGCGAACATGCGCTGATACTGCTTCACGAGTGCGTTCTTCGGCTCGGTGAGGATCTCGATGAGCGCGTCGCGGTCGAGCGGGGACACCGAGGCGACCACGGGGAGACGGCCGATGAACTCCGGGATGAGCCCGAACTTGTGGAGGTCTTCGGGGAGCACCTCGCTGAAGTAGTCGGGGGCCTCGTCCTTGCGCTGCAGCGGGGCGCCGAAGCCCACACCGTGCTTGCCGATGCGCGAGGAGATGATGTCTTCGAGCCCCGCGAACGCGCCCGCCACGATGAACAGCACGTTCGTCGTGTCGATCTGGATGAACTCCTGGTGCGGATGCTTGCGCCCGCCCTGCGGCGGAACCGAGGCGACGGTGCCCTCGAGGATCTTCAGCAGCGCCTGCTGGACTCCCTCGCCCGAGACGTCGCGGGTGATCGAGGGGTTCTCGGCCTTGCGGGCGATCTTGTCGACCTCGTCGATGTAGATGATGCCCGTCTCGGCTCGCTTCGTGTCGAAGTCGGCGGCCTGCAGCAGCTTGAGGAGGATGTTCTCGACATCTTCTCCGACGTAGCCCGCCTCCGTGAGTGCGGTCGCATCGGCGACCGCGAACGGCACATTCAGCCGCTTCGCGAGCGTCTGCGCCAGGTAGGTCTTGCCGCAGCCCGTCGGCCCGAGCATGAGGATGTTGCTCTTGGCGATGTCGACCTCGTCGGCCTTCTGCTCGGCCGGGAGCAGGGACTGCTGGGCGCGCACGCGCTTGTAGTGGTTGTAGACCGCGACCGCCAGAGCGCGTTTCGCCGTCTCCTGGCCGACGACGTACTCCTCGAGGAACGCGAAGATCTCCCGCGGCTTCGGCAGGTCGAACTCGGCGACCTCGCCCGAGCCCTGCTCGGCCATGCGCTCTTCGATGATCTCGTTGCAGAGCTCGACGCACTCGTCGCAGATGTAGACGCCGGGGCCGGCGATCAGCTGCTGCACCTGCTTCTGGCTCTTTCCGCAGAACGAGCACTTGAAGAGGTCGGAACTCTCCCCGATGCGTGCCATGCTGCCCCTCCTGTTCGGCCTCGCGACGATGCGGTTCGAGCCTAACCGAGCAGGCCGACATCGTCGCGTATTGTCCCCCGGTTCGCGGCGCGCCGCGGCTGTGAGCACGAACGCCCCGCACCGGGGAGGTACGGGGCGTTCGCGGCATCCGCTCAGCTGGTGAGAGCCGCCGGGACGCGCTTGCGGGTCGTGAGCACCTGGTCGACCAGGCCGTACTCGAGCGCCTCCTGCGCGGAGAGGATCTTGTCGCGGTCAATGTCCTTGTGCACCTCTTCGATCGTGCGGTTGGTGTGGCGCGCCATGGTCTCCTCGAGCCAGGTGCGCATGCGCAGGATCTCGGCCGCCTGGATCTCGATGTCGGACGCCTGGCCGTGCCCCGACTCGCCGACGGCGGGCTGGTGCATCAGGATGCGGGCGTTCGGCAGGGCGAGACGCTTGCCGGGTGCGCCGGCCGCGAGCAGCACCGACGCCGCGGACGCGGCCTGGCCGAGCACGACCGTCTGGATCTGCGGCGACACGTACTGCATGGTGTCGTAGATCGCGGTCATGGCCGTGAACGAGCCGCCGGGCGAGTTGATGTACATGATGATGTCGCGGTCGGGGTCCTGGCTCTCGAGCACGAGGAGCTGGGCCATGACGTCATCGGCCGACGCGTCGTCGACCTGCACGCCGAGGAAGATCACGCGGTCTTCGAACAGCTTGTTGTAGGGGTCCTGGCGCTTGAAGCCGTAGGCGGTGCGCTCTTCGAACTGGGGAAGGATGTAGCGGCTGGACGGCATCGGGAAGCCCTGCGGCACGCCATGCATGGGGGTGTTCATTCGACTGCTCCTGAAAGTGTGTGCCGGTGGTCAGTTCTCGGTGCCGCCGCCGCCGATGACGTCGGTGGCCGATTCGCGGATGTGGTCGACGAACCCGTATTCCAGCGCCTCCTGCGCGGTGAACCACCGGTCGCGGTCACCGTCGGCGTTGACCTGCTCGACGGTCTTGCCGGTCTGGCTGGCGGTGATCTCGGCGAGGCGCTTCTTCATGTCGAGGATGAGCTGCGCCTGCGTCTGGATGTCGCTCGCGGTGCCGCCGAAGCCGCCGTGCGGCTGGTGGAGCAGCACACGGGCGTTCGGGGTGATGTAGCGCTTGCCCTTGGTGCCGGCGGTGAGCAGCAGCTGACCCATCGACGCGGCCATGCCGATGCCGACGGTGACGATGTCGTTCGGCACGAACTGCATCGTGTCGTAGATCGCCATGCCGGCCGTGATCGAGCCGCCGGGAGAGTTGATGTAGAGGTAGATGTCCTTCTGCGAGTCCTCGGCCGCGAGCAGCAGGATCTTGGCGCAGATTTCGTTGGCGTTCTCGTCGCGCACCTCTGAGCCGAGCCAGATGATGCGGTCCTTCAACAGCCTGTCGAAGACGCTTTGTGCGACAAGGGGTTCAGCCATGAGTGCTCCTGTTTCGGTTGCGTGAGAACGACACTACCGGCGGCGTTTCGGCGCCCCGCCCGTGTTCGCCGTCGGCAGATCAGGGCGTGGGATCGGCCAGTTCGCGGGCGTATCCGGTGACCGACCGGGTGTACTGGGGCAGGTGCGGCGCGAGGGCCTGGAGGGCGATGGATGCCGCGGCCCGCCCCCGTCCCGCGGACGCGAGCGCCAGCGCATAGAACGCCGCGGCGGCATCGTGGAGAGGCGTCCCCGCGCTGCGCGCGTATTCGGCCTCGAGCAGGGCGAGCGCCTCGTCGACGCGACCGAGGTTGCGGATCGTGCTCGCGTACTGGATCGTCGCGCGCGTGCGGCGCTCCTCATCGAGGCCGCCGGCGAGGGCGGCGCGGTAGAGCGGCTCCGCCTCCTCTTCGAGCCCGGCGGAGTCCCGCGCCCCGGCACGCTCGAACAGTGCGACGGGGTCATCCGCCCCTCGCTCGGACGCGAGGGCGTCGATCGCCGCGATGACGTCGGTCTCCGACAGGGTCGCGTCGTCCCACACCGCATCCACGCGGGCCTGCCAGTCGTCGTCTGTCATGCGCATGCTCCGGGTACGCGAGAGGGGCGGATGCCGCGGCATCCGCCCCTCTCGATCGTGTCTGCTTACTCGGCGGTCTTCTTGGCCGCGGGCTTGCGGGCAGGCTTCTTCTTGGGAGCCTCCTCGACCTCGGCGGCGGCGTCGGCGATCTCTTCGGCCTCGGCGACGACGTCCTCCTCGGCGGCGACCTCGTCGGCGACGGCGACGAAGCCGGACAGGTCGACGGGCTTGCCGTCGGTGTCGACCACGTTGACGCGGCCGAGAGCCACGGCGAGAGCCTTGTTGCGGGCGACCTCACCGATCATCAGCGGCAGCTGGCCGCCCTGCTGGAGTGCCTCGATGAAGTCCTGCGGGGCCATGCCGTACTGGGCGGCCGACTGCACGATGTACTGGGTCAGCTCGTCCTGCGAGACCTGCACCTCCTGCTGCTCGACCAGCTTGTCGAGCAGCACCTGGGTGCGGAACTGGCGCTCGCTCGACTCTGTCACCTCGGCGCGGTGCACGTCGTCCTCGAGACGGCCTTCGCCCTCGAGGTGATTGTGCACCTCCTCCTCGATGAGCTGGGGCGGAACCGGGATCTCGACCTGCTCGAGAAGCGTCTCGACGAGCTTGTCCCGCGCGGCGGCGCCCTGCGAGAAGGTCGACTGCTGGTCGACGCGGTCCTTCAGCGACTCGCGCAGCTCGGCGATGGTGTCGAACTCGCTCGCGATCTGCGCGAAGTCGTCGTCGGCGTCGGGAAGCTCGCGCTCCTTGACGGCGGTGACGGAGACGGAGACCTCGGCCTCCTCGCCGGCGTGGTCGCCGCCGACGAGCTTCGAGCGGAACGTGGTGTCCTCACCGGCGGTGAGCGACTCGATCGCCTCGTCGATGCCCTCGAGCAGCTCGCCCGAGCCGACCTCGTAGGAGACGCCCTTGGCCTCGTCGATCTTCGCGCCCGCGATGGTCGCGATCAGGTCGAGCTCGACGAAGTCGCCCGTCTTGGCGGGACGCTCGACGGTGACGAGCGTGCCGAAGCGCGAACGCAGGCGGTCCAGCTCCTCGTCGATCGCCGACTCGTCGGTGGCGACGGCGTCGACAGTGATGGTGATGCCCTCGTAGGCGGGGATCTCGACGTCGGGACGCACGTCGACCTCGACCTCGACCTTCAGCTCGCCGGAGAAGTCGGCGATCTCGGGGAGCTCGACGATGTCGGCGCTCGGACGGCCGATGACCTTCACGTCGTGGGCGCTGACGGCCTCACGGTAGAAGCCGTCGAGACCCTCGTTGACGGCGTGCTCGAGCACGGCGCCGCGACCGATGCGCTGGTCGATGATCGGGGCCGGGACCTTGCCCTTGCGGAAACCGGGGATCTGCACGTCCTGCGCGATGTGCTCGTACGCGTGCGCGATCGACGGCTTGAGCTCGTCGGGCGAAACCGTGATGTGGAGCTTCACGCGAGTGGGCGTGAGCTGCTCGACGGTGCTGGTGACCATGCCTTACATTTCTCCTCTGATGTGCGCGTGGCGCGCTGACCGAAGTCTCGTGGGATGGGCCGACGTGTCGGGGCGACAGGATTTGAACCTGCGACTTCCCGCTCCCAAAGCGGGCGCTCTACCAAGCTGAGCTACGCCCCGGGCGGGTGCGCACGCGGAGGTGCGCCGAAGGCCCCTGGAAGTCTAGCCGACACCCTGTCGATTCGCGGCGGCCGTGGCATCCATGTATAGACTCGTGCATGCTGCGGCTCCGGCCGCTGCGGGGGTGTAGCTCAATGGTAGAGTCTCAGTCTTCCAAACTGATTGCGCGGGTTCGATTCCCGTCACCCCCTCCATCAGTGGCCTGACCGGCCGTTCTCTCCGCCTCAGATCGGGGTCGCTCCGGTGTGCGTGCGACAGTGCTCGAGGTAGACGGCGGCGTTGCGCAGCAGTCCGGCCTTCTCGTCGTCGCTCAGTTCACGCCGCACCTTCGCCGGCACGCCGGCGACGAGCGAGCCGGGTGGCACGATCGTTCCGCCGAGCACCAGCGCTCCCCCGGCGACGAGCGATCCGGCACCGATCACCGCTCCCGACAGCACGACGGCGCCCATGCCGATGAGGCTGCCGTTCTCGATCGTGCAGCCGTGCACAACGGCGTTGTGGCCGACCGAGACGTCCTCACCGATGACGACCGGGGAGCCCGCGTCGACGTGCACCGAGACGTTGTCCTGCAGGTTGCTGCGATCCCCGACGGTGATCGGGGCGCTGTCAGCGCGCAGCACCGCGTTGTACCAGACGCTGGCCCGGTCACCGAGAGTCACCGCCCCGACGATCCGTGCGCCTGAGGCGACGAACGCCGTCTCTGCGAGGTGAGGGGCGCGCTCCGGGAGCGCGAGGACGGCGGCGTCGGCGGCAATGCTCATGCCGCGACTCTACGAGGACTTCGCCGCTATCGCCTTCTCGAGTGCCGCCTCGTATTCGGGCTTCAGCGTGTCGACCCAGGTGACCGTCAGATGGTCCTGGTCGCGGTAGACGTTCGCACCACCGATGACGGGCGAGCAGGTCGTCGCGGTGCAGTACACATCGGTGAAGTCCAGCAAGGTCACGAGGTTCTGACCGGATGCCGCGTCCCGCACCGGATCGTTCGGATCCAGCAGGTCGGCACGCGCTCCCGTGCACGCACTCTCGGACCGGGTGCGCAGGCACTTGTTCGGGTCGGTCTCCCACGCCGGATTGTCGACGGCGGTGATGACCGGGATGCCGCGCGATGTCAGGCTCTGCCACGCCTGTTGGTAGCCGGCGACCGCGGCGGCGTGCACCGAGGGATAGCTGCCCTTCGCATAGGGGGTGGAGGCGAGCGACGCCGTGTACACGGCTGCGAACGAGGACGACGAGAGATCCTTCGTCACCGCCTCACGCCACGCCGTACACGCGTCTCCGAACGCACCGGGCGTCGACAGCGGTGTCGTGCTCAACGGACACGCGCCCTTGAGGTACGTGACCAGATGCCACCCCTTCTCCTCCGCGATCCGCTTGAAGGTCGGCAGAAGTTGATAGGCGTGACTGTCGCCGACGAGCGCGACGCGCGGTGCGGACGGGTCCGTCGAGCCGAAGTCGCATACGGCCGGCACCGAGTCGGTCAGCTCGAGGAAGCACGAGGCATCCGCCGGCGCATCGGCGCCCGCGAAACCCGGGGCCGGCAGGATCGTGCCCAGGTTCGCCGTCGGGGAGCACGAGGCATCCAGCACCGACTGCGCCCCGAAGCACGACGGCGGATTGTCGCGCAGCTGGGCGAGAGCGGCGACGCCCTGGTTGTAGGCGGGGGCATTGATCGCCCAGCCACCGACCGCCACCGCACCGACGACGACCATCGCGGCGAGGGATGTCCACAGCGAGAACGCGCCCCGACGCACCGTCAGCACCTTCCACCGGCGCGCCGGGTCCTCGACGAAGCGCTTGGTGAGCCAGGCGAGGATCACGCAGATCGCCAGCAGCGCGAGGCGGTGGTAGATGGACAGCCCCCAGAACGGAACCGACGGGGCGATGATGATGAGCGGCCAGTGCCAGAGGTAGAGCGAGTAGGAGATGTCTCCGACGAACCGCATCGGACGGACGCCGAGGATGCGCGTCGGGTACCACCACCGTCGAGTGTTGGATGCCGCGATGATCGCCGCCGAGCCAAGAGCCGGAACGAGCGCGGCGTAGCCGGGGAACAGCGTCTGGCCGTCGAAGCGGAACGCCGCCCACCCGAGCGCGATCACCCCGCCCCAGCCGAGCACGAAGCTCACGACGGGTTGACGTACCTGCAGCGCGGGGACGAGCGCGATGAGGGCACCGAGCCCGAATTCCCACATGCGCCCGAACGTCACGAAGTAGGCCGGGGCCGGGTCGGCGAGGGTGAGAACGATGCCAAAGATCAACGAGGCGATCGTGACGAGCACGACCATGATCATCACCGAGCGGCGGGTGCGCACGAGCGCGCGACGGGTGCGGCCGCGCAGGAGCTTCACGCCGATCCACGCCGCAAGGAGGATGAGGAGCGGCCAGAGCACGTAGAACTGCTCTTCGAGGGACAACGACCAGTAGTGCTGAACGGTCGTCGGGTCGCTGGTGTGGTTGAGGTACTCCGCCGAGGTGGCCGCGAGATACCAGTTCTCGACGTAGAACGTCGAGGCCACGATCTCCTTCACCTCGCGCTGGATCGACGAGATGGGCGTCAGGTAGGGCGACGACACCACGATCGCGCAGAACAGCAGCACGAGCAGAGCCGCAGGGAGCAGCCGTCGGGCACGTCGAGCCCAGAACTCGCGCAGCTTCACCCGACCCGTCTGCTCGAGTTCGCGCATGAGGTGCCCGGTGATGAGGAACCCTGAGATCACGAAGAAGACGTCGACACCGATGTATCCGCCGGTGATACGCCCGGGCCAGAAGTGATAGAGCACGACCAGCGCGACCGCGATCGCCCGGAGGCCCTGCACGTGGGGGATGAAGCGTGTCGAGCGATCCTGCACCCCTTGACCGTAGTCGCTCGGGCGCCGAACGCCACGGCGAACCGCCCGCACTCTCACGCGAGGTGGGTGAGCCGCCCGTCGAGCAGTGTCGCGACGACCGGCATCTCTCGCAGCTCCCGCTCCCCTGCGGCGAGCGGATCCGACGCGACGAGCGCCAGATCGGCGACGGCGCCGGGGGCGATGACATCGGGGTACGCACTGCCCCGATGGGTGGATGCCGCGAGCGCGACCTGGGCCGACACTCGCTCGGGCGCCGCCCAGGGCTCACGATCGCCCCGCGTGCGGTAGACAGCCGCGGCGATCGCCGCCCACGGATCGAGGGGCGAGACCGGGGCATCCGACCCGAACGTGACGTTCGCGCCGGCCGCGACCAGCGCCCGCAGCGGGTAGGGCTGGGCGGTCTGGCCGGCCCAGAGCGCATCGGTGAGGTCGCGGTCGTCGAGCGCGTGCACCGGCTGCACGCTCGCGGTCACCCCCAGCCGCGCGAAGCGGGGGATGTCGGCGTGGGCGACGAGCTGGGCATGCTCGATCGACCCCCACGCGCCCGTCGCCGCGAACGCGTCGAGGGCGTGGCTGTTCGCGCGGTCGCCGATCGCATGGATCGCGCATGCAAGCCCCGCCCCCGCGGCACGGGACATCCACTCCTGCAACTGTTCGGGCTCGACCGTGAGGAGCCCCCTGTCGTCGCCGCCCGGGTACGGATGGGAGCACGCCGCCGTGCGGGTGCCGAGAGAGCCGTCGGTGATGACCTTGAGCGATCCGACCCGCGCGAGACCCGCGGCATCCACCGCATCTCCGGTCACAAGCCCCTCGGCGATCGCCCGCTCGAGCTGCGGAGGGTAGACGCCGAACTCGGTGCGCACCACGTCGAAGCCCGCCCGCGTACGGCGCTCCCACGCCTCGGCATTCCACGCCATGTCGAGGTCGACCCAGCCGACCACCCCGCGCCGCGCCGCCGCCTGGGCCGCCCGCAGCACGAGCGCGTCGGCACGCTCGGTCCCGGCCGCATTGAGGCGGCGCGAGATCTCGAACGCGGGCTCCTCCCGCAGCATCCCGTCGTCGGCCGTGAACCCCTCGCGCCGCAGCGCCGCGGAGTTCAGCCACACGCTGTGCACGTCGGCGTTGATGAGGTACGTCGGGATGTCGCCGGTCTCCGCATCGATCAGGGCGAGGGTCGGCCGATCGGCCCAGAACGCGTCACGGAAGCCGGACCCCACCCGCGTGCCATCGGGAAGCGGCGCCGAGGCGCCCATGCGCGCGGCCGCCTCCGCCGCGGACGCGGTGCCTTCGAGGTCGACGCGCTCGGCGGCGAGAGCCCACTGCACGACGTGCACGTGGTGATCCCACAGCCCCGGCACGAGCCAGGCGCCGTCGACGTCGATCGTCTCGCCGCGCGGGGCGAGCACGCCCGCCGGGGCGATGTCGGCGATCAGTCCGCCCTCGATCAGCACGTCGGCGGCGCCGGTGAACGGCAGCAGCTCGGCCCCCGGGCCCGCGATCCACACGCCCCGGATCGTGCCGACCGTCGCGCCGACCGCCGTCACGGACGCACCCGGGCCGCGTTCGCCCGGCGCATCTCCGCCGCGAGCGCAGGGTTCGCGTACGGCCCCGCGCCCTCGAGTTCGGCGATCACGTGCTCGACGGTCTCTACCGGGCGGTTCTGGCTCAGCTTGCGCTTGGCGACCACCCGCGTCGGGCTGAGGCGGAACCCGACCGTGCCGCGCTCGAGCCGCCGCACGAACTCTGGATCGTTCGGCGGCGCCCACATGAGCTTCGGATCGGGCAGCGGCGCCTCGAACCGCTGCACGAGACCGTCGAGCACGCGCAGATTCTCCTCGCCCGACAGGATCTCGGGCACGCCGGCGAGGTGCACGGCGGTGAAGTTCCACGTCGGTACCGCGGGCGAGCCGTCGTACCAGCCCGGCGAGATGTAGCCGTGCGGCCCCTGGAAGATCACGAGCAGCTCGCTGTCGCCGAGGCCGTGGATCGCATCGTCGGGCTTGCCGACGTGTCCGACGATCGTGAGGTCGTCGCGCTCCGGATCGAGCAGCACCGCGTAGTGCGAGGCGATGATGCCATCGGGCGTGTGGGAGACGAGGGTCGCCCACGGGTTGGCCTCGATCACACGGCGAAGCTCGGCGACATCCGTCATCGCGAAACTCGGATTCTGACGCATCCCGGTCCTCCTACGTCTGACAGCCCGGACACCAGTACAGCTTGCGCGCGCCCATCTCCTCCAGCACCACCGAGGTGCCGCAGCGCCGACACGGAAGCCCGGTGCGGTGGTACACCCAGTGCCGGTCGTCGCGGTTCGCGAGCGCCAGCCGGTAGGCCTCGGGATCGAGGTCGTCCATGGTCATCATCTGACCGGTCTCGACCCCCACCCGCAGTAGCCGCACCCAGTCGCGCCAGATCGCGCGGACCGTCTCCTCGGGCACGTCGCGACCGGGCGTGTGCGGGTCGAGACGGGCACGGAAGAGCAGCTCGGCCCGATACACGTTGCCGATGCCGCTGACGGTCGACTGGTCCATGAGCAGCAGACCGATGGGCGTCGGCTTGCGGCGCACGGCCGCGACGAAGCGATCTTCGCCCTCGTGCACGTCGTCGACGAGCGGGTCGGGTCCCAGCTTCGCGATCACCTGCGCGACCTCGTCGGCGGAGAGCACCTCGCACGCCGTCGGACCGCGCAGATCGGCGCACGTGACGTCGGTCAGCAGCCGCAGGCGCACCTGCCCGACGACTGGCGGCGGCCACGCGTCCTCCCCCGCCAGCCCCGTGGTCTGCTCGGACATCCGCACCCGGCTGCGGCGCGGGGCACCGATCGAGGTCAGCGAGTTCTCGCCCGTGGCATCCATGATCTGCTCGTCGGTGCCGCGCTGGTTCGTCTGCCCCATGCGTCCGTTCGCCGAGGCGATCGTCGCGTCGACGCTGATCTGACCGGCGAAGTCCCAGGCGCCGTACATGCCCAGATGCACCCGCAGCCAGAGCGCATCGTCGAACTCGAGGAACATCTGCTTGCCGACGGCCCGCACACGGGTGGCGAACCGGCCGTCGAGCAGGGCCGCACCCTCTGCGAAACGGCCCTGCGGGCTGGATGCCGCCACCCGCCGGCCGACCACGTTCACCGCGAACTGACGGGCGATGCGATGGACGGAGTGTCCTTCGGGCATCGGCCGATCAGCCCGCTTCCGGATCGAACGAGCTCGACGCGTCGGCAACGACGTCGGCGACGCCCTGGCCCGCGCGGGGATCGGGCAGCAGCGACCCGTCGCGCTCGAAGTCGGCGATCTGCGCGATGCGGCGCACGTGGCGCTCCTCGCCCGAGAACGGCGTCGCGATGAACGTGTCGATGAGCGAGACGACCTCGTCGTAGGTGTGCTGACGTGCACCGATCGAGATCACGTTCGCATCGTTGTGCTCGCGCGCCAGCTCGGCCGTCGCGGTGTTCCACACGAGGGCGGCACGGATGCCGTCGACCTTGTTCGCGGCGATCTGCTCGCCGTTGCCGGACCCGCCGAACACGATGCCGAGCGTGTCGACGCCCGCCGCCTGATCGCGCACGACCGCCTGCGCCGCACGAATGCAGAACGCCGGGTAGTCGTCGACGGGGTCGTAGCTGATCGGCCCGTGGTCGACGACGTCGTGACCGGAGTCGCGGAGGTGCTGCTGAAGCTGGACGGAGAAGTCGAGGCCGGCGTGGTCGGTCGCGATGTGGATGCGCATGAGGACGATCCTAGGGAGCGATGCCCGCGGCGGCGGGCTTGAATCCGGCGCGGACGTTCTCGCAGCACGCGGGGCGGCACACGTCGAACCACGGACCGAGATCGGTGCGGTGCGGCCGGTCGGCGGCCGCGGTGCCCTCGAGGCGCTCGACCACCAGGTCGACGAGACCCGCGACATAGGCCGGATCGACACCGGGCGTGCGAGTGCGGACCGCACGCAGGCCCGCCTCGGCCGCGGCATCCAGAGCCTCGGTGTCGAGGTCCCACTTGACCTCCATGTGGTCGCTCACGAAGCCGAGCGGCACGATCGCGACGGCCTCCACTCCCTGCGCGGGCAGCGACTCGATCACATCGCACACGTCGGGCTCGAGCCACGGCTGGGTGGGCGGTCCGGAACGCGACTGGAAGACGAGGTCCCACCTGACGGCCTGTGCCGACGGGATCGCGTGTGCGACATCTGCCATGACGACCTCGGCCACCGCGCGATGCTGCGCCGCGTACGCGCCACCCTCGCCGAAGTCGACGTCGCGCGGACCCGAACGCTCGGCATCCGCGGTCGGCACGGAGTGGGTCGAGAAGAGCACCCGGATCTTCTCGGGGGCAACCCCGTCGGCGAGGAAGCCCGCGATCGCCTCCCGCACCCCATCGACGAACGGTGCGACGAAGCCGGGGTGGTCGAAGAACTGGCGCACCTTGTCGATCGTCACAGTGCCCGCGAGGCCGGTCTCGGTGAGCACGCGCGCGAAGTCCTCGCGGTACTGACGACAGCTCGAGAACGAGCTGTATGCGCTCGTCGCCACCGCGATGAGCGTCGTGTGGCCGGCCTCGGCGGCAGCGATGACAGCCTCATCGAGATAAGGCGTCCAGTTGCGGTTGCCCCAGTAGACCGGCAGGCGGATGCCGCGCGCGGCGAGCTCCGCCTCGAGCGCCGCCTTCAACGCGCGGTTCTGCGCATTGATCGGACTGATGCCATCGAAGTGCCGGTAGTGATGAGCGACCTCTTCCAGCCTCTCGTCGGGGATGCCGCGTCCGCGCGTAACGTTGCGCAGGAACGGAATGACGTCGTCCTGGCCCTCGGGCCCGCCGAACCCCGCGAGCAGGATCCCGTCGTAGGCCACCGGCTCCTCGATGTGGGCGGCGCCGCCACCGGCGGCGGCGGAGGCGAAGGGCACGGATGTCTCGTCGGAGGTGATGCTCACGCGTCCATCCTCGCACCGCCATCCCGGTCATCGCTCGGTCCGCGTCAGTGCCGCGGCGTAGGGTGGAGGGGTTGTCGCCGACGCCACCCGCGTCAGGAGCGACGTCCCCCTCGACCCACGGGAGAACCGACGTGCCTGGAGAGAACCTCACCCGCATCGAAGCGCAGGAGCGCCGCGCAATCGTCGACACCACCGCCTACGCGGTCGTGCTCGACCTGACCACCGGGCCGGAGGTGTTCCGCTCGACGACGACCGTCACGTTCACGGCCACGGCCGGGGCATCCACCTTCATCGACCTCATCGCCCGCACGGTGCGCTCGGTCACCCTCAACGGACGCGCGCTCGACGCCGCGGCCGTGTTCGCTGACTCGCGCATCCAGCTCGACGGGCTCGAGGCCGAGAACACCCTCGTCGTCGATGCCGACGCGCTCTACACCAACACCGGCGAGGGACTGCATCGCTTCGTCGACCCCGTCGACGGCGAGGTGTACCTGTACTCCCAGTTCGAGGTGCCCGACTCGCGCCGCGTGTTCGCGGCCTTCGAGCAGCCCGACCTCAAGGCGACGTTCCAGTTCACCGTCACCGCGCCGGCGGCGTGGAAGGTCATCTCGAACTCCCCCACCCCCGAGCCGGTCGTCGACGGCGACGCCGCCACCTGGACGTTCGAGCCGACCCCGCGCATCTCCTCCTACATCACGGCGCTCATTGCGGGACCGTACGAGTCGACGTTCTCCGAGCTGACGAGCGCCTCCGGCCGCGTCATCCCGCTCGGCGTGTACGCCCGTAAGAGCCTGTGGGGATTCCTCGACGCCGACTACGTCTTCGAGAAGACCCGTCAGGGCTTCGCGTACTACGAGGAGAAGTTCGGCGTCCCCTACCCGTTCGCGAAGTACGACCAGCTGTTCGTGCCGGAGTTCAACGCGGGCGCGATGGAGAACGCGGGCGCGGTGACGTTCACCGAGACCTACGTCTTCCGCTCCAAGGTGACCGATGCCATCAAGGAGCGTCGCGTCGTCACGATCCTGCACGAGCTCGCCCACATGTGGTTCGGCGACCTCGTGACGATGAAGTGGTGGAACGACCTCTGGCTGAACGAGTCGTTCGCCGAGTGGGCCTCGACGATCGCGACCGCCGAGGCCACCGAATGGACCGAGGCCTGGACCACGTTCAACGCCATGGAGAAGACCTGGGCCTACCGTCAGGACCAGCTGCCCTCGACCCACCCCGTGTTCGCCGAGATCACCGACCTCGAGGACGTGCAGGTCAACTTCGACGGGATCACGTACGCCAAGGGCGGCTCGGTGCTCAAGCAGCTCGCCGCCTGGGTCGGTATCGATGCGTTCTTCGCGGGCGTCGGCGCGTACTTCCGGAAGCACCAGTGGTCGAACACGGAGCTGCGCGACCTGCTGGTCGAGCTCGAGGCCACCAGCGGCCGCGAGCTGACGGAATGGTCGAAGAAGTGGCTGGAGACCGCGGGCGTGAACACCCTCAGTCCCGTCATCGAGGAGGACGAGTCGGGAGTGATCACGCGCTTCGCGATCGCGCAGACCGCCCCCGCCGACTACCCGACCATCCGCCCCCACCGTCTGGGTGTGGGCTTCTACCAGCACCAGGGCGGCGCCCTCGTGCGCGTGCACCACGTCGAGCTCGACGTGGACGGCGACCTCACCGAGGTGCCCCAGCTCGCCGGTCTCGCCCGCCCCGACCTCGTGCTGCTCAACGACGAGGACCTCGCCTACGCGAAGATCCGCCTCGACGAGCGCTCGCTGAAGACCGCGATCGCCCACCTCGCCGACATCAGCGACCCGCTCGCCCGCTCCCTCGTGTGGGGCGCCGCCTGGGACCAGACGCGCGACGCGGAGGCCGCGGCATCCGACTACGTCGACCTCGTGCTCGGCAACATCGGCACCGAGACGGAGTCGACCACGATCCGCACGACGCTGGCGCAGCTGCTGCTCGCGGCGACCGCGTACGTCGCCCCCGCGACCCGTGAGGCCATCCGCGTGCGGGTCGCCGACACGCTGTGGGAGCTCGCGCAGGGCGCTGCCGCCGGCAGCGACAGCCAGCTGCAGTTCACCACCGCGTTCGCCTCCGCCGCAGCCACCCGCACCCAGCACGAGACCGTGCGGGCGCTGCGCGACGGCGTGATCGCGCTCGACGGCCTCGAGATCGATGCGGACCTCTCGTGGGCCCTCCTCGTCTCGCTCGCCGCGGGTGGGCTGGTCACCGCGGCTGACATCGACGACGCACTCGCCGCGGACAACACCGCAAAGGGTGCGGAGCTCGCCGCACAGGCCAAGGCGGCACTGCCCGACGCGGCGTCGAAGCAGCTCGCGTGGGACTCGCTCGTCGGCAAGGCCGACCTTCCGAACACGATCGTGCGCTCCGCCGCGCTCGGCTTCGTGCACCCGGCGGGTCGCGACCTGCTCGACGCGTTCGTCGCGCCCTACTTCGAGAACCTGCTGCCGATCTGGGGCTCGCGCACCTACAAGATCGCCGAGTACCTCATCGCGGGCCTCTACCCGGCGCCGCTCGCGAACGCCGCGCTGCGCGACGCGACGCAGGCCTGGCTCACGGCGAACGCCGACGCGCCCGCGGCGCTGCGCCGCCTCGTGAACGAGAACCTCGCGGGTGTCGAGCGGGCGCTGCGCGTGCAGGAACGCGACGCGGAGTGATCTGACAGACGGATGCCCCGGCCCACCCAGGTGCGGCCGGGGCATCCGTCGTTAGGCTGGACCTGATGTGGAATCTCGCCGACACTCCGGCCGCTGAGGGCGGCATCGACTGGGCGGGGCTGGGCACCGCCATCGTGACCTGGCTGATCGCCGCGGGCTGGAACCTGCTCGCCGTCGTCATCGTCGTGGTCGTCTCGATCGTGGTGGTGTGGGTGCTGCGACGGCTGATCCGCCGCATCGTCACGCGCATCGTCAACGGCGCGAAGGAGAAGGCGCACGTCGACGACACACAGGCGCTCGACCGGTCGCCGCTCGCGGCCGTGAGGCTCGTGCAGCGCACGCGCACGCTCGGGTCGATCCTGTCGAACATCGTGAACGTCACGGTCGTGATCATCGCGGCGCTGTTGATCGTCAACATCCTCGCGCCGACGGCCCTCGGGTCGCTCACTCTGCTGACCGCGGCGCTCGGTGCAGGCCTCGGTTTCGGCGCGCAGAACATCGTCAAGGATGTGCTCAACGGCATCTTCCTCGTCGCCGAGGATCAGGTGGGCATCGGCGACGTCGTCGACCTCGGGCTGGCGACCGGAGTCGTCGAGTACGTGAGCGTACGCATCACCCACGTGCGTGACGTGAACGGCACTCTCTGGTACGTGCGCAACGGCGAGATCACGCGCATCGGCAACATGTCGCAGGGCTGGTCTCGCGTGATCATCGACCTGGCCGTCCCTGTCGACGCCGACGTCGCGGAGGTCGAGAAGCACATGCTCGAGGCGGCCCGCGCGCTCGCGAAAGACCCGAAGTGGCGCACCCGCATCATCGAGCAGCCGGAGATCTGGGGTCTCGAGTCGATCACCGGCGACGCACTCGTCATCCGGCTCGTCATGAAGACGCGGTCGAACGCGAAGGACGACGTCGCGCGCGAGCTGCGGATGCGCCTCAAGCGCGCGGTCGACGAGATGGGCATCCGACTCCCGCAGCTCAACTCGATCATGCTGTCTGGGCTCGAAGGCGCCGGTCGTGTGCGCGGCGCCAACCCTCCCCGTACCCGGCCGAATCCGGTGGTCGAGCGGCCGGTCTGGAAGGCGAAGCGCACGGCCGCCGAGGCATCCGATGAGGCACCGGAGCCGAAGGGTCCGATCACGAAGCCGTCCCCGACGGATGCTGCGACGCGGCGCCCCGCCGAGAAGAAGCCGCGCATGCGCCCCGCTCCGAAGGACGAGAGCACGGGCGAGAAGGACGAGACACCATGAGCGAGCCCTCCCCCGACGCCCCGTCCCTGTACGAGCAGATGGGCGGACGACCGGCGTTCGCCCGGCTCGTCGACACGTTCTACCGCGGCGTCGCCGAAGACGACGTGCTGCGGCCGATGTACCCCGAAGAGGATCTGGAGCCCGCCAAGGAGCGTCTGCTGCTGTTCCTCGAGCAGTATTGGGGCGGACCGTCGACCTACAGCGAACAGCGCGGGCACCCCCGCCTGCGGATGCGGCACATGCCGTTCCACGTGAACGCGGACGCCCGCGACCGGTGGCTGGCCCACATGCGCGACGGCGTCGACGATCTCGACCTGCCGGCCCTGCTCGAGGCCACACTGTGGGACTATCTCCAACGGGCCGCGTTCGCGATGGTGAACACGTTCGAGCCCACCCCCGGAGCACCGACGAAGGAGTCGTGATGACCGCACCCGTGACCCCCTCTACCGATGTCCTCGTGATCGGATGGGGGCTCGCGGGACTCGTCGCGACCGCCGAGGCGGTGCGACGCGGCAAGCGGGTCGTGATCGTCGACCAGGAGCCGCGCACGAACCTCGGCGGACAGGCGTGGTGGTCGTTCGGGGGCCTGTTCCTCGTCGACTCGCCCGAACAGCGACGGCTGGGCATCCGAGACAGCCTCGAGCTCGCCCGCCAGGACTGGTTCGCGACGGCAGGCTTCGACCGCGACGACGACGCGTGGCCCCGACGATGGGCGGAGGCCTACCTCGACTTCGCCGCGGGCGAGAAGCGCGCGTGGCTGCACGATCTCGGCGTGCGCATCTTCCCCGTGGTCGGCTGGGCGGAGCGGGGCGGCTACACGGCGCTCGGCCCGGGCAATTCCGTACCCCGCTTCCACATCACGTGGGGCACGGGACCCGGCATCGTCGCCCCGTTCGAGCGCGCGGTGCTCGCCGCCGAGGCGGACGGCCTGGTGACGATCCTTCCCCGCCACCGCGTCGCCGAGCTGATCACCGAGTCGGGTGCGGTGGTCGGCGCGCGGGGCGACATCCTCACCGATTCGGATGCCGCGCGCGGCGTCGCCTCGACCCGCGAGGTCGCGGGCGCGTTCGAGGTGCGGGCGACGGCGACGATCGTGTCGTCCGGCGGCATCGGCGGCAATCACGACGCGGTGCGTCGCATGTGGCCCGACCGGCTCGGTACGCCGCCGTCGACGATGGTGACGGGCGTGCCCGCCTACGTCGACGGACGGATGATCGACACGGCCGGAGCCGCGGGGGCGCGCCTCATCAACCGCGACCGCATGTGGCACTACGTGGAGGGCATCCAGAACTGGAACCCGATCTGGCCGGGCCACGGCATCCGCATCCTGCCCGGTCCCTCGTCGATCTGGCTCGACGCGACCGGTCACCGGCTCCCCACGCCGCTCTTCCCGGGCTTCGACACGCTCGGCACGCTCGCTCACCTGCGAACGACCGGCCACGATCACTCCTGGTTCGTGCTCTCCCAGAAGATCATCGAGAAGGAATTCACGCTCTCGGGGAGCGAGCAGAACCCCGATCTGACGGGCAAGGACATCGGGCTGCTCGTGCGGTCGCGTCTCGGCAAGGGCGCCGCCGCACCCGTGCGGGCGTTCCTCGACCACGGTGCCGACTTCGTGGTGCGCGACACCCTCGACGACCTGCTGGCCGGCATGCGGGCCCTGCCCGGCGGCGACGCGCTGGATGCCGAGGCCGCACGCGCCGAGGTCATCGCGCGCGACCGCGAGCTGGCGAACCCGTTCACGAAGGACGCGCAGGTCGCGATGCTGCGCTCGGCGCGGTCGTTCCGCGGCGACCGGCTCATCCGCACCGCCACGCCGCACCCGATCCTCGATCCCCGGTCGGGTCCGCTCATCGCCGTGAAGCTGCACGTGCTCACCCGCAAGTCCCTCGGTGGCATCGAGACCGATCTCGACTCGCGCGCCCTGGGCGCGGACGGGACGCCGATTCCGGGCCTCTACGCCGCGGGTGAAGCTGCGGGGTTCGGCGGCGGCGGTGTGCACGGGTACCGTGCGCTCGAGGGCACGTTCGTCGGTGGATGCCTCTTCTCGGGGCGTGCCGCGGGGCGGGCGGCATCCCGCGCGGTGTGACGAGCCGTCAGCTACCGGTGCGGCGCACGGCGGTCATCGATGGCCGCCGCGGAACCCGCAGCAGCACGTGCCCGCGCGCCAGGCTCACCCGGCGCCAGCCGTCTGCCTGGAACACCACCGCCTGTTCGTCGCCCCCGATGAAACCGAGAGCGAAGGCCGCGAAGGCAACGCCCCGCGGCATCCCGTCTAGTTCGGCGTCCCCGACCGACCAGATCGTCGCGCGGGTCGAGCGTACGACGTCCTCCCCCGGGTTCTGGGGCAGCGCCTCGGCGACGGCGGTCATCCCGCCCTGGGCGATGCGCGCGACCGTTGACGCAGACACGGATGCGACCCGCTCCCACCCGCCCTGGGGCGGCGCGATGCCCGCCCACGCGGCGCGCACGGCGGACGCCGGCAGTGAGACCTCGGTGTCGACGGATGCCGCGGCGAGCCCGGTCGCCTCGACCACCAGGTCACACTCCAACTCGGCGTCCACCGGGAGGATGCGCAGGGCCAGCACCGTCGGGGCCGCGTCGAGCAGGGTGCGCGGTGCCAGCACCGCCGTCGACATCACGAGGCGTCCCCCGGCAGCCTGCAGACGCACGGCCGCGTCGGTGTCGAGGGTCGCCGCGCGACGCGCGAAGGTGAGGGCGTCCGCCGCGGCATGGGCGTCCGGGAAGACGAGGCGGGGAGACATCCGCTCTAAACTACCAAGCGGCCCGCGGAGGCCTCGGGAGGAGCGGCATGTCCGAGAGCGAAGCGATCGCACGGTGGCGTGAGGACCCGGTGGCGGGGCTGCTGGGGGTCTTCGACCTCACCGACACGGGCGCGCGCACGACCGAGGACATCTTCACGGCGTCGTCGCACTTCATGCCGAGTGGTCGCATCTTCGGCGGTCAGGTGCTCGCGCAGTCGATGCTCGCCGCCTCCCGCACGGTCGGGGATGACCGTGTCATCCACTCGATGCACGGCTACTTCCTCCGGCCCGGAGACGCGTCGCAGGACATCACGCTCTCGGTCGACCGCATCCACGACGGCCGGTCGTTCTCGACCCGCCGCACCCAGGCGTACCAGGGCGGCGCCCCGATCCTCTCGATGATCGCGTCGTTCCAGGTGCCGGATGACGGGCTCGAGCACGCGGCGTCCTTCGACGGGAACGTGCCGTCCCCCGAGGAGCTCGGTGACCAGGAGACAGCGCTCACGCGCGTGACATCGTTCAGCGGGCTGCGCCTGACCGATCGCCCCATCGAGCTGCGTTACGTCGAGGGGCCCGTCTACCTGCGGGTCGACGGCGCGCACGTGCCGCACCAGGCGGTGTGGGCGCGACTGCGGCGGCCGATCGGCGACGATCCGCTGCTGCACCGGGCGGCGCTCGCGTATCTCAGCGACCTGAGCATCCAAGAGTCGATCCTGCGTGCGCACGGCATCGCGTGGGCGACGCCGGGGATGAAGGTCGCGAGTCTCGACCACGCCATGTGGTGGCATCGTGACGGACGTGTCGACGACTGGGTGCTCTACGCGCAGGAGTCACCGAACGCCCGCGGCGGACGGGGGCTCGCGACGGGCCGCATCTACACCCGCGACGGCGACCTGCTCGCCTCGACGGCGCAGGAGGTCATGGTGCGGCTTCCCGTCAGCGACGATGCGCGTAGCTGATCGAGGGTCCGGCGTACGGCTCCCACGCGGCACGGAGGGTCTCGGGCAGCCGCACCGGTCGCCCGCCGACCGGGTCGACGAGCACGATCACCGCGGATGACTTGGCATAGAGCTTCTGCTCGCCGCCCGTCGCGGGACTGAACACCTCGTAGCAGACCTCGACGCTCGATCCGCCGACCGTGCCGAACCAGAGCTGCACATCGAGCGGGTTGCGCTGATAGGGCACGGGCAGCAGGTACTCGATCTCCTGCCGCGCGATGAGCGTCATCGGTCCGCCGTCCTCGACGGATGCCGGCAGCACCGCGGTGGGTGGGGCATCTTCCCCGTCTCCGGGCAGCCAGAAGGCACGCACGCGCGCCTCCTCGAGGAGCTTGAGCATCGCCGTGTTGTTGACGTGGTTGTACGCGTCGAGGTCTCCCCATCGCAGATGGATGGGGATGTGGACGCGCCGATGCGCGGCCCCGGACGGCTCGTCAGTCACGCGTGAGCTTGCGGTAGGTGGAGCGGTGGGGGTTGGCCGCATCGGCGCCGAGCCGCTCGATCTTGTTCTGCTCGTAGGCCTCGAAGTTGCCCTCGAACCAGTACCACCGGTCGGGGTCCTCATCGGTGCCCTCGTAGGCGAGGATGTGCGTCGCGATGCGGTCGAGGAACCACCGGTCGTGGGTGATCACGACGGCGCATCCCGGGAACTCGAGCAGTGCGTTCTCGAGCGACTGCAGCGTCTCGACGTCGAGGTCGTTCGTCGGCTCGTCGAGCAGCAGCAGGTTGCCGCCCTGCTTGAGGGTGAGCGCGAGGTTCAGGCGGTTGCGCTCACCACCGGAGAGCACGCCGGACTTCTTCTGCTGGTCGGGCCCCTTGAAGCCGAACTTCGAGACGTAGGCGCGTGACGGGATCTCGGTCTTGCCGACGGTGATGATGTCGAGTCCGTCGGAGACGACCTCCCAGAGCGTCTTCTCCGGGTCGATGCCCGCACGGGACTGGTCGACGTAGCTGATCTTGACCGTCTCGCCGATCTTCAGATCTCCGCCGTCGAGCGGCTCGAGACCGACGATCGTCTTGAACAGCGTCGTCTTTCCGACGCCGTTCGGGCCGATGACGCCGACGATGCCGTTCGGCGGGAGACTGAAGCTCAGTCCGTCGATGAGTGACCGGCCGTCGAAGCCCTTCTGGAGCTTCTTCGCCTCGATGACGACACTGCCGAGGCGCGGCCCCGGCGGGATCTGGATCTCCTCGAAGTCGAGCTTGCGGGTGCGCTCGGCCTCCGCGGCCATCTCCTCATAGCGGGCGAGGCGGGCCTTCGACTTCGCCTGGCGGCCCTTCGCGTTCGAGCGGACCCAGTCGAGCTCTTCGGCCAGGCGCTTGGCGAGCTTGGCATCCTTCTTGCCCTGCACGTCGAGTCGTTCGGCCTTCTTCTCGAGGTAGGTCGAGTAGTTGCCCTCGTAGCCGATGAGCCGGCCGCGGTCGACTTCGGCGATCCACTCTGCGACGTTGTCGAGGAAGTACCGGTCGTGGGTGATCGCGATCACCGCACCGGGGTACTTCTGAAGGTGCTGCTCGAGCCAGAGCACGCTCTCGGCGTCGAGGTGGTTGGTGGGCTCATCGAGCAGGAGCAGGTCGGGTTTCTGGAGCAGCAGCTTCGTCAGCGCGACGCGTCGCTTCTCACCGCCCGAGAGAGGAGCGATCGCCGCATCTCCGGGCGGGGTGCGCAATGCATCCATCGCCTGCTCGAGCTGCGAGTCGAGGTCCCACGCGTCGGCCGCGTCGATCTCCTCCTGCAGGACGCCCATCTCGGCGAGCAGAGCGTCGAAGTCGGCGTCGGGGTCTGCCATGAGGCCGGAGATCTCGTTGAAGCGGTCGAGCTTCGCCTTGATGGCGATGCCGTCCTGGATGTTCTCGAGCACCGTTTTGCTCTCGTCGAGCTCGGGCTCCTGCATGAGGATGCCGACGGTGAACCCGGGGCTGAGCTTCGCGTCGCCGTTCGAGGGGTGGTCAAGACCGGCCATGATCTTGAGGATCGTCGACTTGCCGGCACCGTTGGGACCGACCATGCCGATCTTCGCGCCGGGGAGGAACGCCATCGTGACGTCGTCGAGGATGAGCTTCTCGCCGACGGCCTTGCGGGCGCGGACCATCTGGTAGATGTATTCTGCCACCGGTTCTCCAAACACTTCTAGCGCCACTGTCGCAGCTCGAGTAGTGCCGCGGATCACTTCGCAGGCGCAAAACAACCAACACGAGTCTCAGGTCCAAGCGTACCGGCAGATCGGGGCTCACCTCGATCCGAGGTGCCGAACAGTCCAGACCGATGTCCTACGCAGGTCATAGCATCGCGAGTATGGCGGCCTCTTGGACAGTTCCAGATTTCACACGACGACAGGTGCGAAGGGCTGGGGCAACGCTCCGAGACCCGCAGGCAACCGCCTCCGACCGTGCCAACGCATTCGCGATGGCCGACAACTGGCGATCGTCACATGCATTCCCACTTAATACATTTCAGATGAGCCTTCGCCGAAAGGCAGCATCGATCAATCCAACGGCAATTGTGGCCCAGCGCATCAAGCGACTACCGTCGATCGTCGCCAAACTTAGACGTTTCGACTCCATGAGTCTCGACCGTATGCAGGATCTCGGTGGATGCCGTGCGGTCATGCGTGACATTGCAGAGGTACACGCCGTACGCGACAGGTTCATATTGTCAGCGCACAAGCATTCTCTCAGCGGCCAGAAGGACTATATATCCGAACCATCTCGCTCCGGCTACCGCGGCATGCATCTCGTCTACCAATACCGGAGTGACCGAATGGAGACGTGGAACGGTTTGTCGATCGAGATTCAGATTCGCTCGCAACTTCAACACGCATGGGCGACCGCGGTAGAGACAGTTGGACTATTCACGTCGCAGGCACTTAAGTCCAGCCAGGGAGACGCCGAATGGCTCAACTTCTTCCGAACAATGAGTTCCGAAATTGCAATATTGGAAGATTCACCGGTGGTTCCCGATACGAGCACGGATCCTCGCGTGATTCGCGAAATGCTGCGTCGGCACGACCAGTCTCTCGATGTCCTCAGCAGGCTCGAAACTTACGCGGCAACGTTGCAGTTCACTGAGTCCGAACTCAGCGACGCTCGTTTCATTCTGCTCTCGTTGGATGTACGGGGAAAGCGAGTAACAGCCACCGGGTATAGATCGCAAGAGGCTGCTACCGAAGCCTACGCCCGACGCGAAGAAGCTTCAACAAATGATACCGACGTCGTTCTCGTTTCAGTAAACAGAATTGCGAGCCTCAGGAATGCATATCCAAACTACTTTCTGGACACCGCTCGATTTGCGGATTTGTTGAGTTCGGCGCTTGCGAGATGACGCAGGTCGCGAGTTGTGACCGGTTCGAATCTGAATCCCCCCGGAACATTTAACCTTGAGTGCAGTGTCGGAAGACGAACCCGCAGGATAACCAACCTGACATTCAGACTACATATCCACGGAAGCCGGCCTTCACGGCAGAGCGGGATGATTTCACGCACTTTGAGCCGCGAACCTCGTGCCACTCAACTTGCGATTGACAACAGACCAGTTCTGTAGGTTTCAGGTGTGGCCGGATGTATTCAGCCATAGCCGCCCCAGTCTACGGGGGCGAGAGTCGCCGCGTCGGACGGTGCTGACGGGCTACCAGTTGATCGGACGGGTCTGTCCGATCAGGCAGCCGCCGGAAACGAGGCCCGGGGCGACCTCTGTCACCGGACTCGCGATGGTCGGGCCCACCTGTCCGATCAGACATTCGTCGCCGAGACGAACGGAGAACTGCAGGCTCTCGACCGCGCGTCCGATCGTGGTCTCATCGTTCGTGACCTGCATGTCGGCCTTCGAGAAGCCGTCGGCGACCAACGCGTCGATGTAAGCCCTGCCGTGAACCTGATCCGGACCGCTCCATACGCTCGCCACCGTCTGGGCGAAGACCGGCAGGTTCTGCTGAGCCGTGCCTCCCGGGACGAACGCCACTGGTCCCGAAGCCGTCGGGGTGGACGTCGGCGTCGCCGACGACACCGCGACGGACGGAGTCGGAGATGGAGCCGGTGTGGAGGTGCACCCCGCGAGAAGAGTGAGCACCCCCGCCGCGCAACCGGCGGCGATCAGTTGCACGGAGGAGCTGAACCGGGTCACAGCGGGAGTCTAACCGGGGCCGAACTCAGAACGGCGTCGCGACGTTGTCGCCGACAGGCTCTCGACTCGGAGCCCCGGCGCTCTCGTCGCCCGGCAGGGCCCAGGAGGACTCGGAGTCATCCGGCGCGCCCTCGACGGCCGCGGCGACATGGTCGCGCATGAAACTGGTCGTACCCCAGCGCAGGTCGTGGCCGATCGCATCGGCTTCGATCTCCGGTGACACGCCCTTTCGCGTGCCATTGTCCCATTCCCGCAGGCGCAGCCGCCCGTGGACGATGACGCGGTCACCCTTCTGCAGCGACCCGTGGGCATGATCTCCCAGCGCGCGGAACGCCGACACCGTGTACCAGTTCGTGTCGCCGTCGATCCACGCCTGCCGCTGTCGGTCGTAGCGCCGATCGGTTGCCGCCACCCGCAGCGTGGTGACAGTGAGGCCATCGGCGACCGTACGGCGTTCGGGGATGCCGGCCACGTTTCCGATGACGGTGATGTGCTCAGACATGAGGTGCTCCTTCCCGGTGCGGAGACCGTCCCCGCACCGGTCGCGACGCCCGGGTGCCCGCCGGACGTCGCGACCGGGACCAGCCTCATACGGGGACGGGCGCGGCATCCGCCTGACCCCGAGGCCAGGGGGAACCGCGCCCGTTGTGTGCGCTGGGGAGGAAGCCGCGTTCAGGCCTCGACATACTCCGCGAAGCGCGCGCGTACCTTGTTCACCTTCGGAACGGCGACCGCCAGGCAGTAGCCCTGCGTCGGGTTCTTCGCGAAGAAGTCCTGGTGGTAGTCCTCCGCGGGGTAGAACTCCCCGAGCGGCTCGATCGTCGTGACGATCCCGCCGTCCCACCACTCCGACGCCCGATCACGAGCCGCCTCGAACAGCTCGCGCTGCGCGTCGTCGGCGGGGAACATCGCACTGCGATACTGCGTGCCGATGTCGTTGCCCTGCCGATTGAGCTGACGAGGGTCGTGCATCGTGAAAAACGCATCCAGGATCACGTCGGCGGGCACCACATCGGGGTCGAACGTGACGGCCACAGCCTCGGCGTGTCCCGTGGCTCCCGTGCACACCTGCTCATACGTCGGATGGGGCCGCCGCCCGCCGGTGTAACCGGAGACGACCGAGCTCACGCCCCGCAGCGAGCGATATGCCGCGTCGAGGCACCAGAAGCAACCGCCGGCCAACACGAATGTCTGCATCATCTCTCCACTCTCTCGCACCCGAGGGTGCCATCGCATACAACAGCACCCTCGTCTCCCCTGTTCCCGGCGCCGATGTCCGTGGTCGAAGCTATGTTCGAACAACGGAGGCATCATGACGACGACACCACGACAGGATGACGGCATCGCGCGCGCCGCGGCAGACCTCTGGCGCGTGCTGCGTGCGGACGGCACGATTGCGGGGCACGTGCGCCGCGTGCGTGACGGGCACGACGACCTCTGGGTGACCCTGCGCTATCGGGCCGGCGCCGGGTTCGTCGAGATGGGCCGCTTCCGCGACCGTGCCGTGGCTATGGATGTCGCTCGTGCCGGTTGAGAGGTCAGATCACCGCATCGAGTCGGTCCATGCCCATCACCGGCGACATCGCGCGTACGTCGCGCCAGCACTGCGCCAGCACTCCCACCGCGCGCTCGAGCACGTCGACGGTGGCGGTGAACGGCACGCGCAGATATGTGTCGTGTCCGCCGTCCACCGAGAATCGCGGGCCGGGCGAGAGAAGCATCCCGCGCGCACGGGCCGCCAGCACCACGTTGCCGCTCAGCGGTGCACCGAGGTCGATCCAGAGCGCCACTCCGCCCTTCACATCGGGTACCGACCACTCCGGCAGCAGAGACGCGACGCCGTCGACGACCGTGTCGCGACCCGCACGCAGCACGTGGGCCCGCTGGGCGACCACCTCGTCGTACCGATCCAACACCCGGGCGGCGATCGCCTGGTCGAGGTCGGGGGTGCCGAGCTCGGCGGCGAATCGCGCGGCGATGAGTCGGCGGATGAGAGAGGTCTCCGCGCGGATCCAACCGATGCGCAACCCTCCCCAGACGGTCTTGCCGAGCGACCCGACGCGAACGATGTCGAGGCCGGGAACGTCGAGACCGAACAGCGGTGCACGGTCGAAGGGCTCCACAGAGAGGTCTGCAGTCGTGTCGTCCACGACCACGGTGGTGCCCGCCCGCACCGCCGCGCGAGCGATCTCGTCGCGCTCGACGATCGTCATCGATCGGCCGGTCGGGTTCTGGAAGTCGGGCATCAGGTATGCGGCCACGGGCACGGTGCGGGCGAAGGCCTGTCCAGCTCTGTCGAGGTCCCATCCGCCGCTCGTCGACACCGGGATGCCGACGAGCCGACCGCCCGCGCGGCGGAACGCCTCCGCCGCATGCGGATAGGTCGGCGTCTCGAACACGACACGGTCGCCGCGCGTGACCAGAACGGTCGCGAGGAGCGCGATCGCGCTCTGCGCGCCCGTCGTCACGATGATCTGATCGGCCACCGTCGGCAGGCCGCGGGCGCTGTAGTTCGCGGCGATCGCGGCACGCAGATCCGCTCGCCCCACCACGTCGTAGCCGGGCCGCGCCACCAGTAATGCGGCGTCGGTTGCGGCTTCTGCGATCACCCCGGGCAGTCCCGGCCACGCCGGCGGACTCGCCTGCTGCAGATCGAGGGCGAAATCGTCTGGCGCGATGGTGCGACGCATTCCCTCGCCGCCGCCGAGCGGCTCCGTCACGCTGCCCGATCCCCGTTGGCTGCGGATGTGGCCCGAGTCGCGCAGACTCCTGTAGGCCGCCGCGACCGTGGTGCGACTCAGGGCGAGCGCCGCTGCGAGTTCGCGCTCTGCGGGCAACTGGGTGCGAGCGGCGAGACGACCGTCGAGGCAGAGCAGCCGGACGGCATCGGCGAGAGCCTCGTACGCGGGTTCGCTGGTGCGCCAGACACCGAGAGCGGCGACGAGGCCACGAGCCGAAATTCGCGAGTCCATGCGGCCACGCTACCCATATTGGACTGGTGTACAAAGTCCACATGTGCGCTGAGATGGCGGAATGACCCGCCGCATCCTCGCCCTCATCGTCGGATTGGCCCTCTACGGTGCGGGAGATGCTCTCGCGATCCGCGCCGGTCTGGGAGTCGATCCGTGGACAGCCTTCGCGCAGGGCCTCTCCCTGCACACGGGCATCGGTGTCGGCTGGATCACGAACATCGTGGGTCTGCTCGTGCTGCTGCTCTGGATCCCGCTGCGGCAGCGGCCCGGCATGGGCACGGTCGCGAACATCCTCCTGCTCGGCACCGTCATGCAGGCCACGCTCGCGATCGTGCCTCCGGTCGAGGGCATCGTGGTGCAGTTCGCGCTGCTCATCGGTGGAACGCTGCTGGTCGCACTCGCGACGGGCATCTACATCGGCGCGGGATTCGGGCCCGGGCCGCGAGACGGCCTGATGACCGGGATGAACGCGCGGCTCGGGTGGCCGATCTGGGTGTGCCGCGCGATCGTCGAGCTCACCGTGCTCGCGATCGGCTGGCTGCTCGGCGGCACGGTCGGCATCGGCACCGTCATCTTCGCCCTCGCGATCGGGCCGCTCGTGCACCTGAGCATGGCGCGCTTCGCGCGCGTGCGGCACGACGGCGGTGCCGAGGCATCCACTGCGCAGTCACCCATCGAGGGGGACTCGACAGCGCAGACGTGCCCCCGACAGGACTCGAACCTGCAACCGTCGGATTAGAAGGCCGATGCTCTATCCATTGAGCTACGGGGGCAGATCAAGACTACGGGAGCACTCGCCCCGCCACCCTGTCGCCGGGGCGAGCGTCGCCACCCCGCACTAGGATCGGTGCCATGGCAGGAACGGAAGGCGACCGGCTCGTCTGGATCGATTGCGAGATGACGGGGCTCGATCTGGAGGTCGATCAGCTCGTCGAGATCGCTGTCATCGTGACCGACTTCGAGCTCACCCCGCTCGACGAGGGCTTCCAGGTCGTGATCAAACCCGACGCATCCGCTCTGGCGCACATGAACGATTTCGTCACCGGGATGCACCGCACCTCGGGTCTGCTCGACGAGATCCCCGAGGGGATCACCGTCGCCGAGGCCGAGTTCCAGGCGCTCGAGTACATCCAGCGCTTCGTGCCGCAGGAGGGGAAGGCCCCGCTCGCCGGCAACACGATCGGCACCGATCGCATGTTCCTGGCTCGCTACATGCCCCGCCTCGACCGATGGCTGCACTACCGCAATGTCGACGTGTCGAGCATCAAGGAACTCTCCCGCCGCTGGTATCCCCGCGCCTACTTCAACGCTCCGTCGAAGGACGGCGGCCACCGCGCTCTCGCCGACATCCGCGAGTCGATCCGCGAACTGGCGTACTACCGCTCGGCGGTGTTCGTGCCGGCGCCCGGCCCCTCCTCCGACGATGCGCGCGCTGCCGCGCAGGCGGCGGTGTCGTCGTTCGCGTCCGGGGTGTGAGAGAATCTTGAGGTTGTCCCGAGCTCTCGGGGCCATGGTGGCTATAGCTCAGTCGGTAGAGCACCTGGTTGTGGTCCAGGGGGTCGCGGGTTCAAGTCCCGTTAGCCACCCCACGTTCTCCCGCGACGGGAGCTGATCGATGATCGACCTCGATGTCGACGCGTTCGAGGCGCTCGTGACCGATGAGCTCGACCGAATTCCCGACGAGATGATCGACGGTCTCGACAACGTGGTGTTCGTCGTGGAGGACCGCGCGGCCGACGGCTCGCTCGACCTGCTCGGCCTTTATGACGGGTGGGCGCTGACCGAACGCGACCGCTACGGCATGGGTGAGCTTCCCGACCGCATCATCGTCTACCGCGAAGCACATCTCGCCGTCTGCGACTCCGTCGACGAGCTCCGCGATGAGGTGCACACGACCCTCGTGCACGAGATCGCCCATTTCTACGGCATCGACGACGAGCGCCTGCACGAGCTGGGGTGGGCATGACGGGCACGGCGACCGAACTCGACCGCGACCTTGACATCGCCGGCGCGACCCGTAGCGAACGCCCCTGGCAGACGGTCGTATGGAACGACCCCGTCAACCTGATGAGCTATGTCGTGCACGTCTTCCGCACCTACTTCGGCTATCCCCCGCCGGTCGCCGAACGGCTCATGCTCGCCGTGCACCACGAGGGTCAGGCGATCGTGTCTGAGGGGCCACGAGAACTGATGGAACTGCACGCGCAAGCCATGCATGACTACGGCCTGTGGGCCACGATCCGGAAGAGCCCCGAATGACGACTCCTCGCCTGATCGTGCTTCAGCTGACCCGCATCGAAGCAGCCCACCTGCAGACGCTGGTGACGCAGTTCGCCGAGCTGGTCGAGGTGCGCGATGACGACGACCCCGCTGTGGCCCGGCTCACCCCGGACGCCTATCCCGACGACGCCCGCGCGGCGAGCGACTTCCGCGACGCGACGCAGGACGAGTTGCTGCATCGTCGAGCCACCGACGCGGCCGTCGTCACCGATGCGCTCGACGAGCTCGGCCTCGAGGAGGCGATGGATGAGCCGGTCGAGCGTCAGATCGAGGAGGAGCTGATCACCCTCGATCCCGATCAGGCGGCGGCGTGGCTACGCACCCTGGCGGCGATCCGTCTCGTGCTCGCGACACGGCTCGGGGTCACGGACGAGGACTCACACGACGACCGGGATCCTCGATTCGGCATCTACGACTGGGTCGGATTCCGACTCGACGGACTCGTGAAGGCTCTCGACGAGATCTGACCTACGTCCCTAGACGACAGTGAACCGGTGGGTCGCCCACCGGCTCGGGTCGTCACGTCGCACGTGATCCTCATCCTGGGCCGCCCAGGTGTCCCAGTGCGGTGCGTACGCCTCGCCGTCACGAGCGAGGGCGCGTTCGCGGCGAACCTCAAGGGGCGCGTCGAGCCACACCCGCACGGCGGCCGTTGGCGCGGAGCGAGGGGTGAGCACGCCGCATCCTTCGACGATCACCGAGGCGTCCGACGCCACCTCATGCCACTCGGCAGCCCGCGCCGTCTGCCAGTCCCACCGCTGCCAGCGGCCGATCCCTCCCATCGCACGAGGCTCGAGAAGTTGGGATGCCACGGCCTCCGCACCGGCGCGCAGCCCCTCCCAGCCCGGGTAGATGTCGTCGAGCGCGACCACGGCGGCACCGCCGGCATGCGGCCACGCCGCGGCCAGCAGACGCGCGAGAGTCGACTTCCCGGCGCCGCTGCGGCCGTCGATCAGCACCGTCAGAGGCAGGTCGGCGTCGGCGATCGCCACCCCGAGCACCTCGGCGATCTCCGCGAGCGTGAGCGCTGCGACGCTACTTCTTGAGGGCGCGGATGACACGGCTCAGCGCGCGCCCGGACACGAACACGAGCGGGATCGCGACCGCGAGCAGCGACACCAGGTTCGGCTCGAAGCGCAGATCATCGCCACGACGGACGTACGCGCCGACGGGCACGCTGTATCCGCCGCCACCGCCGCCGCCGTTCCCCTCGGTGTCGGAGCCACCGCCGAACCCGGCCCAGGCGATCGCGACCGGGATGACGATGACGCCGTCGAGGTCGTGAGGCTCTCCATAGGAGGCCTTCACGCCGAAGTTGGCGACCTGCTTGCCGAGATCGAGCACGAAGTTGGGCATATGCCCACGCTACCCGCCCAGGCGGGGCCGCGACACCCCGCCGTCATTCGGAGGCACGCGGCTTCGACGGCAACGAGCGTCCGCCTCGCACGTCGCCCAGCAGCGCGGCGCGCGTCACCGCGCCCCGCCCGAACTTGCCGGCGAGGCCGTCGAGCGCGCGCTCGACGTTGCGCCACTCCTCATCGTCGTCCCACAGCAGTCCGGCGTCTGCGGCCGGGCGCAGCCGTTCCCCGCGCACGCCGACCAGCCGCACCGGCAGCGGGCGCTCCAGCGCACCGAACATGTCGAGCGCGGCCGCTCCGATGCGCTGCCCCACGGCCGTAGGGTCCGCGAGGGTCTGGCTGCGTGACAGCGTGCGGAAGTCGGCGAACCGCACCTTGATCGCCACCGTCGCCGCCTCGACACCGTGCGCACGCAGCCTCGCACCCACCCTGTCGGCGAGCCGATGGAACTCGGCGCGGAGCACGGCATCGTCGTCGATGTCGGTGTCGAACGTCTCCTCGTGCCCGATGCTCTTCTCGGTGCGCGTCGTCTGCACCTCGCGGGCATCGATCCCTCGCACGAGCTGCCACACCCGCTCCCCCATCGCCGCACCCAGCGCGCGCGTCAGGGTGTCGGCGGGCGCCTCGAGCACGTCGGCGACGGTGCGGAGTCCGCGCTGCTCCAGCGCCTCCGCGGCCTTGGGCCCGACGCCCCACAGGGCGCGCACCGGCCGTGGCGCGAGGAACCGCGCGGTATCGGCCTCCGCGACGATCAGCAGCCCGTCGGGCTTGCTGAGCGTCGACGCCATCTTCGCGACGTGCTTGGTGACGGCGGCGCCGACACTGCAGGTGAGCCCGGTCTCATCCTTCACCCGCCGTCGCACCAGGCGCGCGATCGTTCCGGGCGAACCGAGCAGTCGCTGCGCGCCGCGGACGTCGAGGAAAGCCTCGTCGATCGACAGCGGCTCGACGAGCGGGGTCACCGAGCGGAACACCTCCATCACCCTCGCTGACAGCTCGAGATAGCGCGGGAAGTCGGGCGCGACGACCAGCGCCGCCGGGCACAGGCGCAGCGCCTGACCGACCGGCATCGCCGACCGCACCCCGAACCGCCGCGCCTCATAGGACGCACTCGAGACGACTCCGCGCCCCTCGGGTGCACCGATGATGATCGGCTTGCCGGCGAGGGTCGGATCATCGAGCACCGCGACCGACGCGTAGAACGCATCCATGTCGACGTGCAGGATGCCCGCACCGGTGTCGTCGGCATCGGGCGGCGACACGATTCGCCCCGACCCGTCACCTCGACCCATGCCCCGATTCTCGTCGGTGCCGCCGACATCCGACGGCACCGACGAGATGATCAGAGCGCGCCGGCGCGCTCCAGGATGAGTTCGCGCACGCGAGCCGCGTCGGCCTGGCCCTTCATGGCCTTCATCACGGCGCCGATGACGGCACCCGCGGCCTGCACCTTGCCGTCGCGGATCTTCTCCAGCACGTCGGGTTGGGCGACGAGCGCCTCGTCGATCGCCGCGATGAGGGCACCGTCGTCGCTCACGACCGCGAGCCCGCGCGCATCGACGACCTGCTGCGGCGTCCCCTCGCCGGCGATGACTCCCTCGAGCACCTGACGCGCGAGCTTGTCGGTGAGCGTGCCGGCGTCGACGAGCGCCTGCAGCGCGGCGACATCGGCCGGGGTGACCAGCTCGGATGCCTCACGCTCACCGGCGTTCGCGATGCGGGCGATCTCTCCCGTCCACCACTTCTTGGCCGCCGCGGGGGTCGTCCCGGCCGCGACTGTCAGCTCGACCTGCTCGAGCAGGCCGCTGTTGCGGACATCCTGGAACTCCAGCTCGGTGAAGCCCCAGTCGGAGCGCAGCCGGCGACGCCGGGCGATCGGGGGCTCGGGCAGGTCGGCGCGCAGCGCGTCGATCAGCTCGATCGGCGGGGCGACAGGCAGCAGGTCGGGCTCGGGGAAGTAGCGGTAGTCGTCGGCATCCGACTTCGGTCGACCCGCCGACGTCGTGCCGGTGTCCTCGTGCCAATGGCGCGTCTCCTGCACGATCGTGCCGCCCCCGGCGAGGATGGCCGCTTGGCGCTGGATCTCGTAGCGCACGGCACGTTCGACGGAACGCGTCGAGTTCACGTTCTTCGTCTCGGTGCGGGTGCCGAGCTTCTCCTGACCGCGCGGGCGCAGCGACACGTTCGCGTCACACCGCAGGTTGCCACGCTCCATCCGCCCTTCCGAGACGCCGAGCGCCACGACGATGTCGCGGATCGCCTGCACGTACGCCTTCGCGATCTCGGGCGCACGATGCGCGGCGCCGAAGATGGGCTTCGTGACGATCTCGACCAGCGGCACGCCGGCACGGTTGTAGTCGACCAGCGAGTAGTCCGCCCCCTGGATGCGACCGGTCGCCCCGCCCACGTGCGTGAGCTTGCCGGCGTCCTCCTCCATGTGGGCCCGCTCGATGGGAACGGTCACGAGGGTGCCGTCGGTGAGCTCCACCTCGACCGAGCCCTCGAACGCGATCGGCTCGTCGTACTGCGAGATCTGATAGTTCTTGCCGAGGTCGGGGTAGAAGTAGTTCTTCCGCGCGAATCGGCTCGACGGCGCGATCGAACAGCCGAGCGCGAGGCCCAGGCGGATCGACGACCTCACGGCCTGCGCGTTCACGACCGGCAGCGAGCCGGGGAGCCCGAGGTCGACCGGGGCGATGAGCGTGTTCGGCGCCGCGTCGTGGTTGTCGGGGTGCGCCGGGTTGGGCGCCGCCGAGAACATCTTCGTCGCCGTGTTCAGCTCGACGTGCACCTCGAAGCCGAGCACCGGCTCGAACAGCTCGAGTGCCTTGTCGAAGTCCATGAGCGCGTCCTTGGCCATCAGCGCACACCTCCCAGGGTCGGGGCGCGGTCGAGGAGCGGTCCGCCCCACTCCGCTTCGAGCAGAGCCTCGAGGGCCGCACCGACGCGGTACAGACGAGCGTCCTCACGGGCCGGGGCGAGGAACTGGATGCCGACCGGGAGCCCGTCGTCGTCGGCGAGACCCGAGGGGATCGAGATGCCGGGCACGCCCGCGAGGTTCGCGGGGATGGTCGTCACATCGTTCAGGTACATCTGCAGCGGGTCGTCGATGCGCTCGCCGAGCCGGAACGCCGTCGTCGGCGCCGTCGGCGTGGCGATGACGTCGACGTTCGCGAAGGCCGCGGCGAAGTCCTGCTGGATGAGCGTGCGCACCTTCTGAGCCGACCCGTAATAGGCGTCGTAATAGCCCGCCGACAGGGCGTAGGTGCCCAGGATGATGCGGCGCTTGACCTCGTCCCCGAAGCCCGCCTCGCGGGTGGCCGCCATGACGTCCTCGACGGTGCCGCCGGCCACAGGGACCCGCAGGCCGAAGCGCACGGAGTCGAACTTGGCGAGGTTGCTGGAGGCCTCCGCGGGGAGGATCAGGTAATAGGCGGCGACACCGTACTCGAAGTGCGGCGCGCTGATCTCGACGATCTCGGCCCCCTGGGACTCGAGCTTCGCGAGCGCGCTGTGGAACGAGCGGGCGACACCCGGCTGGAAGCCGGAGTCGGGCAGCTCGCGGATCACGCCGACCTTCAGGCCCTTCAGCACGTCGCCGCGAGCACCCTCGCGCGCCGCGGCGGCGAAAGAGGGCCAGGCGTCGGTGAGCGAGGTCGAGTCGTTCGCGTCGTGCCCGCCGATCACGTCGTGCAGGAGACCCGCGTCGAACACGGTGCGGGTGACGGGGCCGATCTGATCGAGGCTCGACGCGAGCGCGATCGCCCCGTACCGACTCACTGCTCCGTACGTCGGCTTCACGCCGACGGTGCCGGTCACGTGCGCGGGCTGGCGGATCGAACCGCCCGTGTCGGAGCCGAGGGCGAGCGGCACCTCGAAGGCCGCGACCGCGGCCGCCGATCCGCCGCCGGACCCGCCCGGGATCCGGTCGAGGTCCCACGGGTTGTGCGTGGGACCGTAGGCCGAGTGCTCGGTCGACGAGCCCATCGCGAACTCGTCCATGTTGGTCTTGCCGAGCGGGATCAACCCCGCTACGCGGGCACGCGCGACGACGGTGGCGTCGTATGGCGACAGGTAGCCTTCGAGGATCTTGGAGCCGCTCGTCGAGGGCATGTCGGTCGTGACCAGCACGTCCTTCACCGCGAGCGGAACGCCCGCGAGCGCATGCAGCTGCTCGCCGGCGGCGCGACGACGGTCGATGTCGGCGGCCGCGTCGAGAGCGGTGTCGCTCACGTGCAGGAACGCGTGCACGTCACCGTCGACCGCGGCGATGCGGTCGAGGTGAGCCTGCGTCGCCTCCACACTCGAGACCTCTCCCGCAGCCAGCCGATCGGCCAGCGCGGCGGCGGACAGACGAAGGATGTCGTCGCTCACTGCTCCTCCCCCAGGATCGCCGTCACGCGGAAACGGTCGCCTGCGGCATCCGGCGCGTTCTGCAGCGCCTGCGCGGTGGTCAGCACCTCGCCGACCGTGTCGGGGCGGAAGACGTTCGCCAGCGGGATCGGGTGGCTCGTCGCCACTACATCGGGCGTCGCCACCTGCGACACCTTCGCGATGTTGTCGACGATCGCGTCGAGCTGACCGGTGAGCCGGGTCACCTCGTCGTCGTCGAGCCGGATCCGGGCCAGTTCGCCGAGGTGGCGCACGAGTTCGGGAGTGATTTCAGACACCCGACGAGTCTAGTTGGGCGGTTGGACCGGCCCGCGTTCCGGGCCGTCTCGCGCGTAGGCTGACCGCGTGACGACCTTCGAGCCGCCCCGCCCCTGGACCGCCAGCTACGCCGACGGCGTGCCCGAAGACCTCGCCACGGTCACCGGCTGCCTGACCGACATCGTCGAGGCATCCGCCCGGGACTACCCCGATGCTGTCGCCCTCGAGTTCTTCCGCCGCGAGACGACCTATCGAGCGCTCCACGAGCAGATCTCCCGCGCTGCCGCGGGACTCGCGGCGCTCGGTGTGCGTGCCGGCGACCGGGTCGCGATCGTGCTGCCGAACTGCCCGCAGCACATCGTCGCGTTCTACGCGATCCTGCGACTGGGCGCGATCGCCGTCGAGCACAACCCGCTCTACACACCGCGCGAGCTGCGCAAGCAGTTCGAGGACCACGGCGCCCGCGTCGCGATCGTCTGGAACAAGATCGTCGCCGACCTGCAGGAGTTCCCCGCCGACCTTCGGGTGCCGGCGATCGTGTCCGTCGACGTCGTGCGGGCGATGCCGTGGCACACCCGCCTCGCCCTGCGCCTACCGATCGCGAAGGCGCGGGAGTCGCGGGCGGCGCTGTTCGCACCCGTGCGCGGCACCACGCCGTGGGAGACCGTCGTCGCCGCCGCGCCGCTGCCCGACTCGCACCCGCGCCCGGCGACCGACGACGTCGCGATCCTGCAGTACACGAGCGGCACCACCGGAACCCCGAAGGGTGCGGTGCTCACCCACCGCAACCTGCTCGCGAACGCCGCGCAGGCACGCGCCTGGGTGCCCTCGATCGTGCGCGGAGACGGATGCGTCGTCTACGCCGTGCTGCCGATGTTCCACGCCTACGGGCTGACGCTCTGCCTCACGTTCGCGATGTCGATGGGGGCGCGGCTCGTGCTGTTCCCGCGCTTCGACCCCGACATGGTGCTCGCGGCGACCACCCGGCATCCGGCCACGTTCCTCCCGCTCGTGCCACCCATCGCCGAGCGACTGCTCGCGCGGTCGCGCGAGACCGGCGTCTCGATCGCCGGCACGAAGATCGCGATCTCAGGTGCCATGGCGCTGCCGCACGAACTCGTCGTGCCGTTCGAGGCGGCGTCCGGGGGCTACCTCGTGGAAGGGTACGGACTGAGCGAGTGCTCCCCCGTGCTCATGGCCAACCCGGTCGCCGAGAACCGCCGACCGGGCACCGTGGGTCTCCCGCTCCCCGGCACCGAGTGCCGCGTGGTCGATCCCGACGAGCCGACGCGCGACGTTCCCGCGGGCAGCCCCGGTGAGCTCGTCGTGCGCGGGCCGCAGGTCTTCTCGGGGTACTACGGCAAGCCCGAGGCCAGCGCCGAAGTGTTCGTCGACGGCTGGTTCCGCACGGGCGACATCGTCACGATCGACGACGCCGGATTCGTGCGGATCGTCGATCGCATCAAGGAGCTCATCATCACGGGCGGGTTCAACGTTGCACCGACCGAGGTCGAGAACGCGCTGCGCCAAAATCCTGATGTGCTCGATGCCGCGGTCGTCGGCCTCCCCGACGGCCACTCCGGCGAGGCGGTCGTGGCGGCGATCGTGCCGCGCGACGGTGCGGACGTCGACGTCGAGGAGATCCGGGCGTTCGCGCGCGGCGTGCTCACGCCCTACAAGGTGCCCAAACGCGTCGTGGTCGTCGACGGCTTGCCGACATCGCTCATCGGCAAGGTGCTGCGACGCCAGGTCAAGGAGAAGCTGCTCGCCGACGACGCGCACTGACCCAGGTCGCGGCGACGGTCAGGACGCGTCGTCGCCGAGCGCGCCCGGTCCTTCGGTGACGAGCAGATGGAACTGAGCCGCGTCGATGATGCGCACGCCGAGCTCCTCGGCCTTCGCGAGCTTCGATCCCGCGCCCGGTCCGGCGGCGACGAAGTCGGTCTTCTTCGAGACGCTCGACGCCGCCTTCCCGCCGGCCCGGAGGATGGCCTCCTGCGCACCTTCACGGGTGTAGCCCTCGAGCGTGCCGGTCGCGACGACGGTGAGTCCGTCGAGCACGCCGCCGTTGACGACCGCGGCCCCCGGGCCCGGATGCCCCGGCGTCGCGAACTGCGCGCCGGCCGCCGCCCACCGGTGCACGATGTCGGCGTGCCAGTCGACGGCGAACCAATCGATCACGGCCTCGGCGATGATGCCGCCCACGCCGTCTACCGCCGCCAGCTCCTCTTGGGTCGCTGCGCGGATCGCATCCACGGAGCCGAACCACTGGGCGAGAGCCCGGGCGGCGACCGGGCCCACGTGCCGGATGTTCAGTGCGACGAGGAACCGCCACAGCTCTTTCGTCTTCGCCTTCTCGAGCTCGTCGAGCAGCGTGACAGCCTGAGCGGAAGGATGCAGCACCACGTGGTCCTTGCGCACGCCCGCGGCACGGCGCTCGGCGGGCGTTGCGTTCTCCCACCCGGGCGGGTAGGTGCGCTCGATTCGCTGGAAGGGAGCGCGGCGCACAAGGTCGCCGGTCGACTCGTCGACCTTCTCCTCGCCCGTCTCGGCATCGCGCACCACCACCTCGATGGGGATGAGCTGTTCGAGGGTGAGATCGAACAGGCCAGCCTCGGTGACGAGCGGCGGTGAGGCGGTGCCGTCGGCTTGCGTGAGGGCGGCTGCCGTCACCTCGCCCAGCGCTTCGACGTCGAGCGCGCCGCGCGAGCCGATGTGTTCGACACGTCCGCGCACCTGCGCCGGGCAGGAGCGGGTGTTCGGGCACCGCAGGTCGATGTCGCCCTCCTTCGCCGGGCCGAGCGGCGTGCCGCAGGCGGGGCACAGCGTCGGCATCACGAACGCGCGCTCGGTGCCGTCGCGCAGCTCGACCACGGGCCCGAGCACCTCGGGGATGACATCACCCGCCTTGCGCAGCACGATGGTGTCGCCGATCAGCACGCCCTTGGCCTTCACGACGTCCTGGTTGTGCAGCGTCGCCTGGCGCACCACCGACCCGGAGACCCGCGCGGGCGCCATGACGGCGAACGGGGTCGCGCGGCCGGTGCGACCCACCGACAGGACGATGTCGAGCAGCTTCGTGTTCACCTGCTCCGGCGGGTACTTGTAGGCGATCGCCCATCGCGGCGCCCGACTTGTCGCGCCCAGCTCGTCGTGCAGCGCCAGCTCGTCGACCTTGACCACGACCCCGTCGATCTCATGCTCGACGTCGTGGCGGTGCTCACCGTAGTACGCGACGAACTCGCGCACGCCCGCGGCATCCGTCGCGGTGCGGAAGGACGTGCTGGTCGGCAGGCCCCACTGCGCGAGCAGTCCGTAGACCTCGCTCTGTGAGGCGACCGGCGGGTCGGGCCACGCGCCGATGCCGTGCACGAGCAGCCGCAGCGAGTCGAGACGCGCCTGCCCGGCTTCGAGCTCGAGGCCGTCCTTCTTGTCGAGCTGCTGACGGAGCCCTCCGCTCGCCGCGTTGCGCGGATTCGCGAACGACGGGAACCGGCGGTCGGCGCTGGCCTGCGCGCGCGCCTCGTCGACGCCCCGCGCGCGGGCATCGGCGGTCACGCGCTCTCGCATGCGCGACTGAAGTTCGTTCAGCCGGTCGAATGCCGCGACCGGGATGTACACCTCGCCGCGCACTTCGACGATGTCGGGATGCCCCGTTCCGGCGAGGCGCTGCGGGATGCCCGCGACGCGCACGGCGTTGACGGTGACGTCCTCGCCGACGCGACCGTCACCGCGGGTCGCCGCGGAGGTCAGCACGCCCCGTTCGTAGCGCAGGTTGATGGCGAGCCCGTCGATCTTCAGCTCGCACAGCCACCGCACGGGTCGGCCCGCGGCCCCCGCGGTCTTCGCGCACCACTCGGTGAGCTCCTCGGGGCTGAAGACGTTGTCGAGGCTCAGCATGCGTTCGGCGTGGGTCACCGGCGCGAACATCGAACTCTGCGCGGCGCCGACCGACAGCGTCGGCGAGTCCTGGCTCTGCAGCTCGGGGTAGGCCCGCTCGATCGCCTCGAGCCGCCGCATCCAGCCGTCGTAGGTCGCGTCGTCGACCAGCTCGGCGTCGTCGCCGTAGTACGCGTCACGCGCCCCGAGGATGCGGGTCGTGAGATCGGATGCCGCGGCCCGCGCCTCGTCGAGGGTCACCCGCGGGAGTTCGTCGTCAGCCACGCGCCAAGTCTAAGGAGGGCCACCCCCAAGGCGAGCGGATCATCCGACGGACGGAACCCTCACGCGTCGACCGGCACCGCCGACACGGTGCGGTCGATCGTGAACTGCCCGAGCACGCGCGTGCCGATGTAGAGCACGGCGGTCTGCCCGGGTGCGACGCCGTCGAACGGGGTGTCGGGGCGCACGGTCACCGCGTCCTCCGTGATCGTCGCGTCGGCGGGCACCGGGTCTGCGTGCGCACGGATCTGCACCTCGACCCGCAGGTCGCCTGTCGCGGGCGCCGGCCCCGCCCACGAGCGCCGGGCGCCGGCGATCTCAGCCGTCGCGAGGGCCTCCTTCGGGCCCACGACGACGGTGTTCGAGACCGGACGCACCTCGAGGACGAACCGCGGCTTCCCGTCGTCCGCGGGCACGCCGAGCTTGAGACCTCGGCGCTGCCCGACCGTGAACGCATGCGCGCCCTCGTGCCGGCCCACGACGGCACCGGTGCGGTCGATCACGTCGCCGTCCTCGGCGCCCACCCGGTCGGCCAGCCAGCCGCGCGTGTCGCCGTCGGGGATGAAGCAGATGTCGTGGCTGTCGGGCTTCGCGGCCACCGTGAACCCGCGCTCGTCGGCCTCCGCGCGTACGACGGCCTTCGAGGGGGTCGCGCCCAGCGGGAACAGGCAGTGGGCGAGCTGCTCGGCGGTGAGCACTCCCAGCACGTACGACTGGTCCTTCGCGGCATCCGATGCCCGGTGCAGCTCACGACCGGACGGAGTGTCGAGAAGCGTGGCGTAGTGGCCCGTGCACACCGCGTCGAAGCCGAGCTCGATGCCGCGTTCGAGCAGGGCGGCGAACTTGATCTTCTCGTTGCAGCGCATGCAGGGGTTGGGGGTGCGGCCCGCGCGGTACTCGGCGACGAAGTCCTCGATCACGTCGTCGCGGAAGCGCTCGGAGAAGTCCCACACGTAGAACGGGATGCCGAGGCGATCGGCGACGCGACGGGCATCCATCGCGTCCTCGATCGTGCAGCAGCCGCGGCTGCCGGCGCGCAGCGTGCCGCCGGCGCGTGAGAGCGCGAGATGCACGCCGACGACGTCGTGTCCGGCGTCGACGGCACGCGCCGCCGCCACCGCGGAGTCCACGCCCCCGCTCATCGCCGCCAACACCCGCATGCCCCCAGTCTACGAGCGGGCTGTGGCGTCGGGGCGGGCGCCTCAGGCGATGGATGCCGCGGCCCGGGCCCGCACGAGGGCGTCGGGGAGCGCCGCGACGAAGGCGGCGACATCGGCCGCGCTCGAGGTGCGACCGAGGGTGACGCGAAGTACGGCGCGGGCGTCGTCGTCCGAGCGACCGAGCGCGAGGACCACATGCGACGGCTCGGCCACTCCGGCCTGGCAGGCGGAGCCGGTCGACACCGAGACCCCCGCGACATCCAGCAGGAACAGGAGCGTCTCCCCGCGAACGCCCGGGAACAGCAGATGCACGTTGCCGGGAACCCGGTCGTCGGGGTCACCGAGCAGCACCGCGTCGGGGGCGATCGCGGCGACCGCGGCCCGCAGCTCGCGGGCCAGTGTCCGCAGGCGCGCCGCCTCGGTGTGGAGCTCGGCGACGGCGAGCTCGGCCGCCACAGCGAACGCCGCGGCACCCGCGACATCCTGCGTTCCGGCACGCAGCCCGCGCTGCTGCCCGCCACCGTGCAGTTGCGCCTCGAGACGCGCGCTGCGTGCAACGACGAGTGCGCCGACGCCGACGGGTCCGCCGACCTTGTGCGCCGACACGCTGAGGGCGACGAGCCCCGTTCCGGGCGTGGCATCGGACCGCCAGGCCCGGTACGCAACCGGAACGTGCCCGAAGGCGGCGACGGCGTCGAGATGCAGCGGCACCCCAGCAGCTCCGGCGACTGCGGCGAGCCGGGACGCATCGTTGACCGTGCCGATCTCGTTGTTGGCGACGAGCGCCGTCGCCACGGCGACGTCGTCACCGAGCGCCGCGCCGAACGCATCCGGATCGATGCGCCCCACCGCATCGATCGCCACGGGACGCTCCACGGCGCCGGGCAGCGCCCGCACGGCGTCGATCGTCGCGTGGTGCTCGCCATCGGGCAGAACGACGACCCCGCGAGCGACGGCCCGCGCCTGCCAGAGGCCCGCCACCGCGAGGTTCACGGCCTCGGTGCCGCCGGAGGTGAACACCACCTCGATGGGCTCCGCGTCGAGCGCGGCCGCGACCCGCTCGCGCGACTCCTCGAGCAGCCGGCGGGCGGCCTGACCGTCACCGTGGATCGACGACGCGTTCCCCACACTCTCCTGCGCGTCGAGCCACGCCGCCCGCGCCTCCGGGCGCAAGGGGCTGGATGCCGCGTGGTCGAGGTAGACACTCACCCGTCCACTGTCCCATGCCCCGCGCGATGCGCGGCGACTGCGGCCACGCTCGCGCGTAACGCCGTCGACTCACATACTCGTTACCCTCGAGACCATGCCCGGCACGACCCCGACGTCTGAGACGTCGCTCCTGCATTCGACCGCGTTCGACGACCTCGGCGTCACCCTCCACGCCGGCGGCGGCACACTCCGCGTGTGGTCGGGCAACGCGATCGGACTCGAGCTGGTCGTCTTCGACGACACCGATCTCGACTGGATCACCGCCGAGCTTCCGATGAGCCCCTCAGGCCACGGCGTCTGGGAGGTGACCTCCGAGCTGCTGCACCCCGGCGCGCGCTACGCCGTGCGCGCCGTCGGCCCGCAGCAGAACGGCAGCATGTTCAACTCGCGCACACTGCTGCTCGACCCCTACGCGAAGGGCATCACCGCGGGCGGCTTCAACGACTGGCGCTCGGTCGTGGTGGATGGCACGTTCGACTGGGGCGGTGTGGCGAAGCCGCGGGTGCCGCTCGATCGGACGGTGCTCTACGAGGGTCACGTGAAAGGCCTCACGAAGCGGCATCCGGATGTCCCTCCCGCCCTTCACGGCACGTACGCGGGACTCGCCCACCCGGCGATGATCGAGCATTTCCACGCGCTCGGGATCACCACGATCGAGCTGCTGCCCATCCACGCGTTCCAATCGGAGCCGCGACTTCTGCAGCTGGGGCTCGCCAACTACTGGGGCTACAACACCGTCAACTTCTTCACCCCGCACCCGCGGTACGCGACGGACGCCGCGCGCCGCGCCGGCTCCACCGCGGTGCTCGCCGAGGTCAAGGGCATGGTGAAGCTGCTCCACGAGGCCGGCCTCGAGGTCGTGCTCGACGTGGTCTACAACCACACCGCGGAAGAGGGCATCGGCGGTCCCCGCTCGAGCCTGCGCGGCCTCGACAACCGCAACTACTACCGCCAGACCGACGACGGCGTGTACGTCGACGTCACCGGGTGCGGCAACTCGTTGAACACGTCGACGGATGCCGCGGCCCGCCTGGTGCTCGACTCCCTCCGGTACTGGGCCGACGAGGTGCAGATCGACGGCTTCCGCTTCGACCTCGCGACGACCCTCGGACGCGACGCCGCCCACACGTACACCCCCGAGCACCCGCTGCTGCGCGCGATCGCCGACGACCCGCTGCTGCAGGACGCCAAGCTCATCGCCGAGCCCTGGGATGTCGGCCTCGGCGGCTGGCAGACCGGCAACTTCGGCGCCGGTTGGCACGAGTGGAACGACCGCTACCGCGACCGCGTGCGCAACTTCTGGCTGAGCGACGTCGACTACGCCCGGCGCGCCTCGACCGCTCCGGTCGGCATCGGCGGGTTCGCGACGCGCCTGGCCGGATCGTCCAACACCTTCTCTGAGGACCGCGGCCCGCTGGCATCCATCAACTTCGTCACCGCACACGACGGGTTCACCCTTCGCGATCTCGTCTCGTACGACGTGAAGCACAACCTCGGCAACGGCGAGCAGAACCGCGACGGCGCCGACACGAACCGGTCGTTCAACCACGGCGCCGAAGGTCCGACCGACGACGAGCGCATCCTCGCCACCCGGCGCAAAGCGATGCGCAACCTGCTCGGCACACTGCTGTTGTCGGCCGGCATCCCGATGCTCACTGCGGGCGACGAGTACGCCCGCACCCAGCGGGGCAACAACAACGCCTACTGCCACGACTCCGAGCTCACCTGGCTCGACTGGGAGCCGGCATCCTGGCAGAAGCAGCTGTTCGCCCACGTACAGCGCCTCATCCGCCTGCGCCGCGAGAACCCGGCGCTGCGCCCCATCCGATTCGCACGGCTCGGGGAGCACACGCCGTCGGCGTCGGTCATGGAGTGGTACGACGAGCACGGCGAGACGATGTCGGAGGAGCGGTGGACGAACCCCGCCCACCGCACCCTGCAGTACGTGGCGGCATCCACCCCCGAGTTCGAGGCGTTCAACCGCATTCTGCTGATCGTGCACGGAACCGAGCGTCCGGTCGAGGTCACTCTGCCCGAGGTGGACGGGGTCACCCGCTACGTCTCGCTGTGGCGCAGCGACGAGGACGTTCCGCAGCTGCTCGAACAGGTGCACGCCCCCGGCGACGCCGTCGAGGTCTCCCCCACCTCGATGCACCTCTTCCGTGCCGAATGACCCGGCGCCGATGAGCGCGGCGGGGTAGGTTCGAGCCGTGGCACAGAAGACACCGGCTCCGACGTCCTCCGCCTGGCTGAGCGCCTCCGCGCTTCCTCTCCGGCCCGCCTCCGCGTGGGCGGCCCCGGACGGAACGGTGAGCGGTCGCATCCCCCTCGCAAGCCCGCGTCCCGTCGCACCCGACGTGCGCTACACCCCCACCGCGTTCGCGGGCGAGGCGGTGCCGTTCAGCGTGACCGCGTTCCGCGAGGGCCACGACCTCATCGGCGTGCACGTGCGCCTGCTCAGCCCGAGCGGCGACGAATCGCTGCACGCCCTCGCGCCCGTCGACGGCGTTCCCGACCGGTGGAGCGCACTCGTCGCCCTGCGCGAAGAGGGCACGTGGCGGTTCTGGTTCGAGGCGTTCGGCGACGACATCGCGACCTGGCACCATGCGGCATCCGTCAAGATCGCCGCCGGCGTCGACATCGAGCTCATGCGCGAGTCGGGAGCGCTCCTGCTGCTGCGCGGCGCCGCGGAGAAGGACCGGCCGACCGCCGAGCGCGCGCTGCTGCGCGCCCAGGCGGAACGTCTGCGTGACAGCACCGTCGACACCGTCGCCGCGCTCGCGATCGTCGACGACCCGGCCCTCGCCGCCGCCTTCTCACGCCGTCCGCTGACCTCGCTCGTCACCCTCGGCGATGACCTCGCCCTCCTCGTCGAGCGCGAGCGCGCCGGTGTCGGTGCCTGGTACGAGTTCTTCCCGCGGTCCGAGGGCGCGCGCCGCCAGCGCAACGGCGTCGTGAAGAGCGGCACCTTCCGCACCGCGACCAAGCGCCTCGCGGGAGTCGCCGGGATGGGCTTCGACGTGCTCTATCTGCCGCCCATCCACCCGATCGGCGTGCGCAACCGCAAGGGTCCGAACAACACCCTGACCGCCGGCCCCGGCGACCCCGGCTCGCCGTGGGCCGTCGGCGGCCCGGAGGGCGGCCACGACGCGGTGCACCCCGACCTCGGCACCCTCGCCGACTTCCGCGCGTTCGTGCGCGCGGCCCGCGGGGAAGGCCTCGAGGTCGCGCTCGACCTCGCCCTGCAGGCCTCCCCCGACCACCCCTGGGTCACGGCGCATCCGGAGTGGTTCACGACCCTCCCCGACGGCTCGATCGCGTACGCCGAGAACCCGCCGAAGAAGTATCAGGACATCTACCCCCTGAACTTCGACAACGACCCCGAGGGCATCCGCACCGAAGTGCTGCGTATCGTGCGGCACTGGATCGCCCAGGGCGTGCGCATCTTCCGGGTCGACAACCCCCACACCAAGCCCCTGCAGTTCTGGGAGTGGCTCATCGCCGAGGTCACGCGCACCGACCCCGACGTCGTCTTCCTCGCAGAGGCGTTCACCCGGCCCGCCCCGATGCGCGCCCTCGCGATGGGCGGGTTCCAGCAGAGCTACAGCTACTTCACCTGGCGCAACACCAAGGCCGAGCTGGAGGAGTTCCTGCAGACCGCGGCGGACGAGACATCCGACTTTCTGCGCCCCAACCTGTTCGTCAACACGCCCGACATCCTCACCGAGTACCTGCAGTTCGGCGGACGGGCCGCGTATGCCGTACGCGCCGTGATCGCCGCCACCGCGGCCCCCAGCTACGGCGTGTACGCCGGCTTCGAGCTGTTCGAGAACGTCGCCCGTCCGGGCGCCGAGGAGAACATCGACAACGAGAAGTACGAGTACAAGTTCCGCGACTGGGATGCCGCAGAGGCCCGCGGAGACTCGCTCGCACCGTTCCTGCGGCGCCTGAACGAGATCCGTCGCGCTCATCCCGCCCTGCGGCAGCTGCGCAACCTGCAGGTGCAGTGGAGCGACGACGACGCCGTGCTCGTCTATGTGAAGCACCTGCCCGCGGCCCTCAACCCGGCCGGTGTCGACGACACCGTCATCGTCGTCGTGAACGTGGATCCCCACTCGGTGCGGGAGACGACGGTGCACCTCGACTCCCGCACGTTCGGCGTCCCCGCCGGCACTCCGTTCGAGGTCGAGGATCTCGTCACGGGCGCCGTGTGGACCTGGGGCGAGCACAACTACGTGCGCCTCGACGCGTTCACCCAGCCCTCCCACATCCTGCACGTGAGGAGCAGCCGATGAGCATCATCGACGACGCCGCACTCGACGCCGTCGCGCACGGCTCCCATCACGAACCCCACGCGATCCTCGGCATCCATCCGTATCGGGATGCCGCCGGCTCCGCCCGCGCGACGGTGCGCGCCCGGCGCCCCCTCGCCGACAGCGTCACGGCGGTGTTCGCCGACGGCGACCGCGTGCCACTCGTGCACGTGCGCTCGGGGATCTGGGAGGGCGAGCGGGTCGGTCCGCCTCTCGCCTACGAGCTCGAGACGGCCTACGCGAACGGTCCGTCGTTCACCGCGGACGACCCCTATCGCCACGCACCGACCATCGGCGAGCTCGACCTGCACTTGATCGCCGAGGGGCGCCACGAGCAGCTGTGGCGGGTGCTCGGCGCCCACCTGCGCGAGAGCGACGGCACCGCCGGGGCATCCTTCGCCGTCTGGGCTCCCCACGCACGCGCCGTGCGTGTCGTCGGGGCGTTCAACGGCTGGGACGGGGCCGGCCACGCGCTGCGCTCGATGGGAGCAAGCGGCGTGTGGGAGCTGTTCGTCCCGCACCTCGGCGAGGGCGCCGTCTACAAGTACGAGATACTCACCGCGCACGGCGAGTGGATCCTCAAGGCCGACCCGCTCGCCCGGCAGGCCGAGGTTCCGCCGGCGACAGCGTCGATCGTGACCAGGTCGCGCTACGGCTGGGGCGACGGCGACTGGCTGCACCACCGCTCCACGCATCAGCCCCTCGATCAGCCCATGTCGATCTACGAGGTGCACCTGGGGTCGTGGCGACAGGGGCTCTCCTACCGCGACGCCGCTGATCCGCTCATCGACTACGTCACCGCGCACGGCTTCACGCATATCGAGTTCCTGCCGCTCGCCGAGCACCCCTTCGGCGGTTCGTGGGGGTATCAGGTGTCGGGCTATTACGCCCCGACCAGTCGCTTCGGCTCCCCCGACGATCTTCGCTATCTGATCGACCGACTCCATCGCGCCGGCATCGGCGTGATCATGGACTGGGTACCCGGTCACTTCCCGAAGGACGCCTTCGCCCTCGCCCGTTTCGACGGCGATGCCCTCTATGAGCACCCCGACCCTCGGCGCGGCGAGCACAAGGACTGGGGCACGCTCATCTTCGACTACGGTCGCGCGGAGGTGCGCAACTTCCTCGTGGCGAACGCCCTGTACTGGTTCGACGAGTTCCACGTCGACGGACTGCGTGTCGATGCCGTGGCCTCGATGCTCTATCTCGACTACTCCCGCGAGCCGGGAGAGTGGGAGCCGAACGTGCACGGCGGCCGCGAGAACCTCGAGGCCATCTCGTTCCTCCAGGAGGTCACCGCGACGTCCTACAAGCTGTTCCCCGGCATCTCGCTGACGGCGGAGGAGTCGACGAGCTTCCCGGGTGTCACGGCGCCCACCGACGCCGGCGGGCTGGGCTTCGGCTTCAAGTGGAACATGGGCTGGATGAACGACTCGCTGGTCTACATGTCCCGAGACCCGCTCTACCGTTCGCACCACGAGGGAGAGCTGTCGTTCTCGTTCGTCTACGCGTTCAGCGAGAACTACGTGCTGCCGATCTCACACGACGAGGTCGTGCACGGCAAGGGCAGCCTCATCGGGCGCATGCCGGGCGATCACTGGCAGAAGCTCGCGAACGTGCGCGCCTACCTCGCCTACATGTGGGCCCACCCGGGCAAGCAGCTGCTGTTCATGGGGCAGGAGTTCGGCCAGTTCGCCGAGTGGTCCGAGAGCCGCAGCCTCGACTGGTGGCTTCTCGAGCAGCCCACGCACCGTCAGCTCGCCGACTTCGTCGCGGTGCTCAACGCGACCTACAAGGCCTACGCACCCCTGTGGTCACGGGACGCCGACGGCGCCGCGTTCGCGCGCCTGGGGGGCCCCACGTGGAACCCCACCGTTCAGGCCTTCTCCCGGCGCGACCATCACGGCAACGTGGTGGTCGCGCTCTGCAACTTCGCGGGCGCGCCGGTCTACGACTACGTCATCGACCTGCCCGAACGCGGTCGCTGGCGCGAGGTGCTGAACTCCGACGCGACCGAGTACGGCGGGTCAGGGGTCGGCAACTACGGCGTCGTCGAGACGGATGCCGCGGCCCGTGCGACGCTCGCACTGCCGCCGCTCGGCGTGCTGTGGCTCGCGCACGCGGACGGCGAGTGATCGCGCGCTGACGAGCCGCGTCGGCGCCGCGGACTCAGAACAGCAGCGACGTGAGACGACCACGCGCACGGACGACGCGCGGGTCGCTGTCCCCGATCACACCGAACAGTTCGAGCAGGCGCTCGCGCACCGGCGTGCGCTCGTCGGCCGGGAGCGCGCCGAACAGGTCGAGGAGGCGTCCGAACGCGTCATCGACGTGCCCTCCGGCCAGGTCGAGATCGGCCACGGCGAACTGAGCGTCGGCATCGAGCGGCGCCGCGGCCGCGGCCGCCCGCGCCGTCTGCAGGTCGAGTCCCGCGACGCGTGCGAGCAGTCGCACCTGACCGAGACCCGCACGGGCGTCCTCGTCCCGCGGGTTCTCGACGAGCGCCTGCTCGTACGCCGCCTCGGCACGCGGATAGTCGCCGGCTTCGATCGCAGCGAAGGCCTCCTGGTGCAGCGGCGGAAGCTCCGGCTCGACGGGTTCCGTCGCGGCATCCTGCTCGCCACGGGGCACCGTGCCGGTCACGCCGTTCTGCGCCGCGACCTGCAGGAGCTGCGCGAAGACGTCACGCACCTGCTCCTCGGGGACGGCGCCGGTGAACAGCGGCACGGGCTGGCCGCCCACGAGTGCCACGACGAGCGGGATCGACTGGGCGCGGAAAGCCTGCGCAAGCTGGGGGTTCGCGTCGACGTCGACCTTGGCGAGCAGCAGCTTGCCGTCGAGCTCGAGCACGACCTTCTCGAGGATCGGGCTCAGTTGCAGGCACGGCCCGCACCATTCGGCCCAGAGGTCCACGACCACCGGCACGCTGCGGGAGATCTCGAGCACCTGCGGGAAGCTCTGGTCGGTGACGTCGATCACGAGCGAGGGCGCCCCCGCAGCCCCGGCCGCGGGTGCAGCACCCGGCGCCGGCGCTGCCGGGCGGTTGCGCAACGACGAGAGGTCGACAGCGCCGCGGAGGACGGAACCGGGGGTGGGAGAGCTCACTGGATCACCTTCGCGTCGAGCACGTTCGAACTGTAGCCGAGCAGACGGATGCGGTCGGTCGACCCCTGCGCGGGGACGTAGAAGAACAGCTGGTCGGCGTAGCGGCTCGTCACGCCGGTGGGCGACTCGGTCGCGCCGGTGAGCGCCGCCACCACCTTGTTGTCGCCGAACTTGATGGTGATGTCGCCTCCCGTCGGCTTCACCGTGTCGACCTCGTTGACACTCACCGCGACGATCGCGCCGCTCTCGAGCGTCGCCAGTGCCAGCGGGGTCGTGCTGCCCGCCTCGGCCGAGAACGTGAAGCTGCCGGTGGTCGACGCGGTCGTGTTGAACTCCTGCAGGCGCTTCTGCCGGTCGGCCTGCACACTCGCGTAGAAGGCGTCCGACTGCTCATCGAAGAGGTTCGCCGATGTGCTGTTCTCCCCGTTCGTCAGCAGGTCGGCATACGCGGCCGCGAGCTGGTCGGGAGCGATGGACAGGAGTCCGAAATCCGGCGGGATCTGGGTCGCGCCCACGAAGTCCGGGGCGAGATCGGGAAGCACTGTCGATCCCGCGAGACTGCCGAGGTACTGCAGCTTGTAGTTCGACCACGGATCCTGCTGCTGGAGCATCATGATGGTCGCCGTCTTCTTGCCGTCGGTCTCGTCACTCACAACCGCCATGACCATGCGTGGCCAGGCGTCATAAGCCTGCGGCAGGATCGGGTAGACCTGACCGGACGGGATCGCCGGCAGCGCCGTCATGTCGGACACCTTGCCGCGCAGGGTGTAATTCGTCTGACGCTCCGCCAGTGCGGCGCCTGCGAGACGCGTGGCGGCGAGATTCGCATCGAGAGACGCGTCTGCGGTGCCGACGGTGTCACGCACGCGAGCGATGATGTTCTGCGCCTGCGCGGAACTCACCACCGGGGCGGGCTGCCCTGCCGGTACCGTCGGCGCTGCCGAATCGGAGGGACTGGACGAAGGATCGGGCACCGGCCAGGAATCGGCCGAGCATCCCGCGAACGCGAGCACGCCCACGAGGGCGATCGGAAGCGCGAGCAGCCGTCGGGTGCCCCGAGACCGGCGTGTCGAGGGCGGGCTCGAAGAGATGACGCCGCGGTCGGGCGACTCGATCGCGAGATCGATCGGCTCGGTCACCGGAAGAGGCGGCGGAGCCTTGCGACGCGGGCCGCGGGACCGTCGCGAATGCCGGATCGCGAGGATGTACAGCACGATGCCGACGAGAAGGAACACTCCTCCGAGCACGATGAGAGGCCCGGCCCAGGGGGTCGATGCGCGCAGCGGCCAACTGATCGTCACCGTCGACGGTGCGGCGGCCTTGCCATCAGACGCGACCAGCACGCTCATTCCCTGCGGCACCTGCAGCGAGCTGGAGAGGGCACCGCTTCCGGAGAACTCCTCGAGCCACAGATCCGAGCCGGTCGGGGGAACGGGAGTCGCGGCGTCCGTCGCGACCTGCTCGTTGGTGGCGTCCGTCGGATCGACGGTCTGCGCTGCGTTCGCCGCAGCCGCCACGACCGTCGTCTGGGTGTTGCCCGACGCGTCGAGCGTGACGTCGTTGTACGACACGTTCGACAGCCACGCCTTCACGTCGGCGGTACGGCCATACGACACGAACAGAGCGGATGCCCCGCGCAGCGCGACCCGCTGGACGCCCGGCTCGCGAGTGAGCACAGCACCGTCGATCAGCGTGTACGGGGCCGATCCGCTCGTCTGAATCTGCGCGGTGCGCTCAGGGGGACCTTGGAAGATGGTCCGCTGGGAGATCCCGGCGCCGATCAGGATGGCGGCGAGCACGAATGCCGCCACGGCCCACACAAAACGCACGAAATGAGTCCTTCCCTGTCCCCGGGTATGAGACACGCCGACACGGCCGACTCTCCAGGTTAGCCCAGACGACCTGGGGACGTCCCGCGAGCGTGTACGACAGGGGCATCTCGACGGAACGCCGTAGTCTCGAGCCAGACCGACACCGCCCCCAGGAGCCGCCGTGAAGCTGTATCAGCCCTTCCGCACCGCCTTCCTCGCGACGCTCGGTGTGGGACTCGGGATCCTCCTGATCTCCAGCGTGCAGACCCTCTCGACGATCCTCCTCTACATCGGTACCGCGCTGTTCCTCTCGCTCGGACTCGAGCCCGTCGTCTCGTTCCTCGAGCGTCGGCGACTGCCGCGATGGGCCGCGGTGCTGCTGACGATCCTCGCCGTGCTCGCCCTGTTCGCCGGCATCGTGCTCATGGTGCTGCCGATCCTCATCGGGCAGGTCAGCGACCTCGTGCAGGAGATCACCCGCTACTTCCAGGCGGGCACCTTCATCGACGACGTGAAGAACTGGGTGCACACCGTGTTCCCCGGCCTCAGCGACTCGTCCATGAACGACGCTCTCACGAATGTGCAGAACTGGCTTCTCGCCAACTGGGGATCCATCACCGGAGGCCTCATCAACGCGGGTCTCGCATTCTTCAGCGGACTGACGGGCGCTGTCATCGTCCTGGTGCTCACCATCTATTTCACCGCGTCAACCCCGTCGCTGAAGGCCGCGGTGTACAGCATGGTCCCGTCATCGAAGCGGTCGCGCTTCGTGGATCTGTCCGAGCAGATCACGGATTCGGTCGGCTACTACGTCATGGGACAGGTCGCTCTCGGCGTGGTCAACGGCGTGCTGAGCGCGATCTACCTGTCGATCATCCAGGCGCCCTTCCCCGCCGTGCTCGCTGTCGTGGCCTTCTTCTTCTCCCTGATCCCCCTCGTCGGAACGCTCACCGGCTCCGCGATCATCGTCCTGACCTGCCTCATCCCCGGACTGGGATCGCCCGCAACCGCCCTCGCCGCAGGCATCTACTACCTTCTCTACATGCAGCTCGAGGCCTACGTGCTGTCCCCGCGCATCATGAACCGCGCGGTCTCCGTGCCCGGCGCGGTCGTCGTGATCGCCGCCCTCGCCGGCGGTTCCCTTCTGGGCCTGCTCGGTGCGCTCGTCGCGATTCCGATCGCCGCGAGTATCCTGATCCTCTTCCGCCAGGTGCTCATTCCTCGACAGAACGAGCTCTGAGCGCTTCGCGTCAGCCCAGCTCCCCGCTCCATTCGGTCGGGAGGGGGTCCGCCCCCGGACGAACGATCGACACGATCTCATCGAGCACGCGCCGCGTCTGCGTCTCACCCACCCAGAGGTGCTTGCCCTCGGGGACATCCACGATCCGTGCGTGCGGAACGGCGGCGAAGCGTTCGCGCGCCTGCACCGGGGGGAGGAAGTCATCCCACTCCGGAACGACCGCCACCATCGGCCTCTCGTCACCGGCCCATGCGGCGAGCTCGCGCTCGGTCGTGCGTCGCAAAGGCGGAGACAGGAGGATGAGCCCGGCGATGTCATGCCCACGCCCGTGTTTGAGCGCGACCTCCGTGCCGAACGACCAGCCGACGAGCCACGGCACCGGCAGTCCCCGCTCGGCGACGAACGAGACCGCGGCGGCCAGATCGGCCGCCTCGGCCTCACCATCGCCGAAGGTTCCCTCGCTCCTTCCCCGTGGCGAGACGGTGCCACGGGTGTTGAACCTCAGCACGGCGATGTCCGCCAACGCCGGAAGCCGCGCGGCCGCCTTCCGAAGGATGTGGGAGTCCATGAACCCGCCCTGCGTGGGCAGAGGATGCAGCGTCACCAGGGTCGCGACCGGACCGCGCTCGAGCGGCTCCGCCAGCTCCCCGACGAGCGTGAGCCCGTCGGACGTGCGCAGCGACACCTCCTCACGACGCGCCGGCAGCTGCACCGCGCCTCGGATCTCCGCGCTCATCCGATCCGCCAGCAGCTCTCGTGCCAGTGACGACGAGCGGCGAGGTCAGCCGCATCACCGAGGACCCCGTCAGCCCGCCATGCGACCAGGTGGGCTGTACCGGGAATGATCACGCGCCCGCACCCCGGGCAGACGTACTCCTTGACGGCATTCGCCGGGCCGACCGGCTGCACGTTCCACTCGACACCGCGGCGAGTCTCGATTCGCCGAAACCCTTGCAGCAGCCGGTCGAACGAATCATCGGCCGCGCTGTCGTCTCGCCGACGGCGATGCGACCGCGGCACGGCTCAATACCAGCCGGTCGCGTTCGAGTGAGCCCAGGCACCGCACGGGGTGCCGTAGCGGCCCGTGATGTACCCCAGGCCCCAGGTGATCTGTGTGGCCGGGTTGGTCTGCCAGTCGGCGCCGGCGCTGGCCATCTTGCTGCCGGGAAGGGCCTGCGGGATGCCATAGGCGCCGCTCCCCTTGTTGTAGGAGGCGACGTTCCAGCCCGACTCGCGATTCCACAGGGCGACCAGGCACGAGAACTGGTCCTGCCCCATGCCGCGCGCCTCCAGCATCTGCAGTGCGATCGCCTGCGCGGTGCCGGGGTCCGGGGTCACGAACGGCGGAACGAACGACTTCACACTCGAGGTGGCCGTCGCGACGACCTTCGGCTTGGCCACGGCCGAATAGCCCCCGCGGTCGAGCTCGACCGTCGCGTCACCCGACACCGACAGCGACTGCGCCGCCGCGACGGTGATCGAGTAGATCGACGAGGGCGCGGATGCCGCACTCGGATCGGTGCCCGCTGATGCCACCGCCATGCCCGCAGGGGCGAGAGACGCGCCCAGGAAGCCCACGGCGGCGACCACGGCGAACACGCTCGCAACCGCCCGCCGACGAGACCATCGAGGACGACGGGCGACCACCGCGGACCGCGGCATCTGCGCCGCCGCCAGGCGCGCTTCCCGTCGGGTGGCGGGAGCGGTGCGCACAGTCGTCACGTGGTAGCCAGAAGTCACAGTGTCGCGAGTCTAACCCGCACAGCCTGGGTGCGCCATCGATGCCGACGCGTGGCGCTGCATCCGATCAGTCCACAGCCAACTGCACGGTGACGACGGCATCGAGCACCGCGTCGACCTGCAGCTCGTCGTAGCCGCCGCGCTGCATGCGGAACGCAACAGCGCGCACCTGCTCCACGGTGAGCGGCTCCCCCGCCGCCAGGTATCCGGCGATGCGGTCGGCGACGATGTCGACCTCATCGAGCCGATAGCCGTAGCGGATCCAGGGAACTCGCGCGAACCGCTCGCGCCGGGGACGCGTGAGCCGATCGAGGATCTCCTGCGCCAGGCCGCGGTGCACGTCGATCCACCGGGCCGGTCCGAGGGCGTCGATCGCGTCTGCGCGCTCCCGCGCAGCGAAGGCGTCTTCCACCCGCGACAGGGCGGCGTCGACCGCTGCGACCTGGTAGCCGTGCCGCACGACCGGGAACGACGCCGAGCGCACGCTCTCCGCGCTGAAAGGTGAGCCCGCAGCATCCGTCTCGAACGCGTCCCGTGCCTGCGCCAGGAATGCCTCCACCGCTCGCGGCTCGTATCCGCGAGTACGCCCGCGCTCGACCGGGAACAACGGCTCGCTGTAGGCGTCCGCCTCGATCTGATCGATCGCACTCGACGGTTCGTCGTGAACGGTCATGACACCACTCCCATCGGGAAGAACACGTAGTACAGGGCCAGAGCCGCTCCGGCCGACGGAAGGATCGAATCCAACCGGTCGAGGACGCCGCCGTGACCGGGGAGCCATGAACTCATGTCCTTGATGCCCAGGTCCCGCTTGATCATGGATTCGCCGAGGTCACCGGCGGTCGCGGTGCCGAGGATGACAAGACCGATGATGATGCCGGTCCACCACGGGAGACCGAGCATCAGCCACGCCAGCAGAATCGCGCCGACCACGGAGAGCACTGCAGCTCCCGCGAAGCCCTCCCAGGTCTTCTTGGGACTGATCTTCGGCGCCATCGGATGACGTCCCAAGGTCAGACCCGAGACGTAGGCGCCGGTGTCCGCGACGATCGTGATGATGAGGAACGCCATCACCCACCACTCGCCATGCGGTTGCCGCAGCAGCAGAATGGCGAGGCTCGCCAGGAACGGCACGTAAAGAGGGACGAAGGTGGCCAGCAGCACGTCGTCGACGACATTGCCGTAGGTGCGGCCGTCCCGCTCGATCATCTGCCCCACCAGGCGCCAGACGATCGCGACCACCACGCCGCAGAAGAGCGCGACCCACATCTGCCACGGCCCGAGCAGGTATGCCGTCGCCGGCACGATCACGGCGATCGCGACTTGCGGGATGAGGTCGATCTTCCGGCCGTCCCCTTGCAGCGCTCGCGCGAACTCGAAGACCCCGAGGACGGCGACCGCGAGGGCGAACAGCGCGAACGGCCAGTTCGCGAACACGAGCGAGACGAACACGACCAGACCGATCGCGAGGCCGATCACGATCGCGAGGATCAGGTCTCGCCCCGTGCGCTGCTTGATGCGCTCATTCGCCTCTTCGAACTCGGCGCGTGCGTGCGCCATCTGCAGTTCGAACTCGTTGCGCGGCGCTCGCGAGGAACGCCGCATCGACCCGTGGCCGCCCGGCACGGTGTCCGGCGACGGGTCGGCGTCGCGCGACGAGTCACTCATGATCGCGGTCAGACCTCGAGGAGCTCGGCCTCTTTGCGCTTGAGCGCGTCGTCGATCGAGTCGACGTGGCCGCGGGTGAGCGCGTCGAGCTCCTTCTCCGCACGCACGAGGTCGTCTTCACCGACCTCGGACTTCAGCGCGTCCAGATCGTCCTTGGCCTTGCGGCGGATGCCACGAAGGTGCACCTTCGCGTCCTCCCCCTTGCCGCGGACGATCTTCACGAACTCCTTGCGACGCTCGTGAGTCAGCTCAGGAAGGCTCACGCGCACGATGTTCCCGTCATTGGTGGGATTCGCGCCGAGGTTCGGCATGTCGCGGATCGCCTGCTCGATCGCCTTGAGAGCGGTCTTGTCGTACGGGGTCACGATGAGGGTGCGGGCCTCGGGGTTCGCGAGAGAGGCCAGTTGCGCGAGCGGGGTGGGAGTCCCGTAGTACTCGACGAGCACCTTCTGGAACAGCTGCGGGTTCGCGCGCCCGCTGCGGACGGTCGCGAAGTCCTCCTTCGCGGACTCGACAGCGCGGTCCATACGCTCTCCGGCATCGGCCAGAACGTCGGCGATCATGGGTGTCTCCCCTCGGTGGTGCAGTCTCAGAGTCTAGTGGCAGGGTCTCCGCCCGACCTGGGCGGGAACGAGGGTCACGAGGTGACGAGCGTGCCGATCTTCTCGCCCAGAAGCGCCTTGGTGATGTTGCCGTCGGGCTCCATGCCGAACACGCGCATGTCGATGCGGTTGTCCATGCACAGGCTGAACGCGGTGGAGTCGACGACCTTCAGTCCCCGCACGAGCGCGTCGCCGTAGGTGATGGTGTCGATCCGCGTCGCCGCGGGGTCCTTACGAGGATCGGCCGTGTACACGCCGTCCACACCGTTCTTCGCGACGAGCACCTCATCAGCACCGATCTCGAGCGCGCGCTGCGCGGCGACGGTGTCCGTCGAGAAGTAGGGAAGACCCGCACCGGCGCCGAAGATCACGACGCGGCCCTTCTCCATGTGGCGCTCCGCGCGCCGCGGAATGTACGGCTCCGCGACCTGTGTCATCGAAATGGCGGACTGGACGCGTGTCGCCGCTCCGGCCTGTTCGAGGAAGTCCTGCAGGGCGAGGGCGTTCATCACCGTTCCCAGCATGCCCATGTAATCGGCGCGACCGCGGTCCATCCCGCGCTGACTCAGCTCGGCGCCGCGGAAGAAGTTGCCGCCGCCCACGACCACGGCCACTTCCACCGTGTCGACGGCGGCGGCGATGTCGCGCGCGATGCGGCTGACGACATCCGGATTGACCCCGAGGGATCCACCCCCGAACGCTTCACCCGAGAGCTTGAGGAGGACGCGACGGCGTCCGGTCGATTCATCCATGCGGGGTCCTCTCGTCGTGTCCAACTTAGCGAGTGCGCACGCCAGACTTCGGGCACGCACGACGAAGGGCCCGCATCGAGCGATGCGGGCCCTTCGCGGCGATCAGGCGCCGACCTTGAAGCGGGCGAAGCCCGTGAGCGTCAGACCGGCGTCCTTCGCGACCTGCGCGACGGAGAGCTTGTTGTCCTTGGCGTAGTCCTGGTCGAGCAGCGCGACCTGCTTGAAGAACGCGTTCACGCGGCCCTCGACGATCTTCGGCAGCGCGGCCTCCGGCTTGCCCTCGTTGCGGGAGATCTCGGTGACGATCTCGCGCTCCTTCTCGACATCGGCCTCGGGGACCTCGTCGCGGGTGAGGTAGCTCGGGTTGGCGAACGAGATGTGCTGCGCGAGCGAGCGAGCGGTCTCGGCGTCGTCGCCCGAGTAGGCGAGCACCACACCGACCTGCGGGGGCAGGTCCTTGCTGGTCTTGTGCAGGTACACCTCGATGTGGTCACCGGCGAGCGTGCGCACGCGGCGCAGCTCGACCTTCTCACCGATGATCGCGGCCTCGTCCGAGATGAGCTGCTCGACGGTCTGGCCGTTCGCGTCGGCGGCCAGAGCGGCCTCGGCCGAGTCCGCACCGGCGGCGGCCGCGGCATCCGCGACCTTGTCGGCGAGGGCGATGAAACGCTCGTTCTTCGCGACGAAGTCGGTCTCGCAGGCGAGCTCGACGAGCGTCACCTTGCCGCCGAGCTCGCGAGCGGTCACGAGGCCCTCGCTCGTCGAACGGTCAGCGCGCTTGGCGTTGCCCTTCGCGCCCTTGAGGCGCAGGATCTCGACGGCCTTCTCGACGTCGCCGTCGGCCTCCTCGAGTGCCTTCTTGGTGTCGACCATGCCGGTGCCGAGCTGCTCGCGCAGCGCCTTGATGTCAGCGATGGTGAAGTTGGCCATGGGTGGCGGCTCCTTCTGTCTATGCGTTCGCGTGGGCGATCGGCGCGGCGCGATGCGCACGCCGCGCCGATCGTAGTGCGTCTGGACGACGCGGAGGTTTACTGGGCGTCGGCCTCGGGCGCGACAGCGGCCTCGGCGGCAGCCTCGACCTCGACGACCTCGGCCTCGACGACCTCGGCCTGGGGCTGCTCGAGCAGCTCGCGCTCCCACTCGGCCAGAGGCTCGGCCTCTTCGGCGTCGCCAGCAGGCTGGTGGCGCTGGATGAGCCCCTCGGCTGCGGCGTCCGCGATGATGCGGGTGAGCAGCGAGACCGAGCGGATCGCGTCGTCGTTGCCCGGGATCGGGAACTGGAACTCGTCGGGGTCGGCGTTCGTGTCGAGGATGCCGATCACGGGGATACCGAGCTTCTTTGCCTCGTCGATCGCGAGGTGCTCGCGCTTGGCGTCGACCACCCAGATCGCCGACGGCGTCTTGGTGAGGTTGCGGATACCGCCGAGCGACTTGTGCAGCTTGTCGAGCTCGCGCTGCTTGAGCAGCAGCTCCTTCTTGGTGAAGCCGGTGCCGGCCGGGTCGTTGAAGTCGAGCTCCTCGAGCTCCTTCATGCGTGCGAGGCGCTTCGACACGGTGGAGAAGTTCGTGAGCAGACCGCCCAGCCAGCGCTGGTTGACGAAGGGCTGGCCGACGCGGGTCGCCTGCTCGGCGATGACCTCCTGGGCCTGCTTCTTCGTGCCGACGAAGAGCACGGTGCCGCCGTGGGCGACCGTCTCCTTGACGAACTCGTACGCCTTGTCGATGTACGACAGCGACTGCTGCAGGTCGATGATGTGGATGCCGGAGCGCTCGGTGAGGATGAAGCGCTTCACCTTCGGGTTCCACCGGCGGGTCTGGTGTCCGAAGTGCACGCCGCTGTCGAGCAGCTGGCGGATGGTGACGACGGCCATGGCCGTTCTCCTGTCTGGCGCGGGGCGCCTCTTGCGGTTGTCCTCTGCGCGCGGATGCGGCGCGGAGCCTGGTGCCCGGCGCCACTCCGCCCGTCGAGACGGGACCGTCGGAGTGGATGCCACCCGGCGGAGACCGCCGGGCTCTGGGCACGCGTAGTCGCCCCGACAAGCGAGGCGCTCGTTCAGCATACAGGACGCCGTCTCCTCCCCCGGCGGCCGAGCGGATGCGGCCTCCCCCGCGAGTTGCATGGTTCGCTCCCGCGTGCGCCGCGAAGGTCAGCATCGATCCATGCGCCGCTCCCTCACCGCCGCCCTCCTCACTGCCGCACTGGCCCTCGCGGCGGGCGCACCGGCGGACGCGACACCGACCGCTGCGCCGGGCGGTGCCCGTGGGGTCGCGCAGCCCACCTGGTCGTGGCCGGTCGCGCCGCCGCGCGTCATCGCCGGATACGCGGCACCCGCCAGCGCCTACGGCGCGGGTCATCGCGGAATCGACCTGGCTGCGAATGAGGGCGCACCCGTGGTCGCCGTCGATGACGGAGTGGTCGCGTTCGTGGGCACCGTGGTGGATCGAGCAGTGATCACGATCCGACATGACGACGGTGTGGTCAGCACTCTCGAGCCAGTGGCTTCCGGCCTTCCCGTGGGCGCCCGCATCGCGGCAGGCGATCAGGTGGGAACGGTGACGACCGGGGGCCACGTCGCGCCCGGGGGCGTCCATCTCGGCGCACGTCTGCACGGAACGTACGTCAATCCGTTGCTGTTCCTCGGGAGAGTCGAGCGGGCAGTGCTGCTGCCGTGCTGCGGCTGAGCACGATCAGAGCGGGCGTCCCGATGAGGACGCGAACGGCCGCACGTGTCAGGCGCGCGGATGCGCCTGTCGGTAGGCAGCGGTCAGCCGCTCCGTCGACACGTGGGTGTAGATCTGGGTGGTACCGAGGCTCGCGTGACCGAGCAGTTCCTGCACCGCCCGCAGGTCCGCCCCGCCGTCGAGCAGATGCGTGGCGGCCGTGTGACGGAGAGTATGCGGACCGACGTGCGCGACACCGAGGGCTGGCGCGAGTGCACTGCTGACGACCCGGTAGACCGCGCGGGGCGTGAGCGCGCCCCCGCGCGCACCGAGAAAGATGCGGTCGCCCGGGTCCGCACTTCGAGCCCGAAGCACCGGTCGTGCACTGTCTAGGTACTCGCCGAGGGCACGGTCGGCGGGCGCGCCGAAGGGGACGACCCGCTCTTTGTCGCCCTTGCCGCGCACTCGCGCGGTGCGGCGCGCGCGGTCGATGTCGGCCACGCGCAGAGCGCAGAGCTCCGAGACCCGTACTCCGGTCGCGTAGAGCATCTCGAGGAGCGCGTGGTCGCGCACGGCGACGGGGTCCCGTTCGGCCGCCCGGGCTGCGGCCGCGGCCAGCACCTGGTCGACCGCGGTCGTGGTGGCCACCCGCGGCAGGGTGCGCCCGCGGGCTGGTGCGGCGAGGCGGGCCGCAGGGTCGCGCGCCACCAATCCCCGCTCGAATGCCCACGAGAACAGTCCGCGCACGGTGGCACGGCGGCGGGCGAGCGTCGCGGGCGCGTCCCCCCGCTGCACGGCAGTCCACATCCACTCCCGCAGATCATCCGTGTCGATGTCGTCGATCGAACGGTGCTCGCCGAGATGGTGCGAGAGATCGACCAGGTCCTGTGTGTACGCCCGCACCGTGGCAGGAGACAGGCGCCGAACGTCGCGAAGGTGGACGAGCCATTCGCGGGCGACCGCGTCCAGCGCGACGGGCGGGCGCGGGGGCGACGGCACGACGGATGCCTCGGACGTCATGGTTCCAGTGTGCGGTGCGATGCTCCGACGTTGGGCACGACGCGGCGACGATGACGCATCAGGTCACCCGAAGCCACCCCTCACCTCGGTCGACCGCGTCACCGGCAAGCAGGGCGTATCCGAGGATGACCGCAACGTCGGACGGGTCCATGCCTGCCCGGCGCGCGATGTCGCCCACCGTGCGCGGCGCCCTCGTCGAGAGGGCATCGCGCACCCGCGTCGCGTCGTCGGTGCGCGCGGCGTCGACGCCCGCGCCGGATGCGAGCCCGGCGTCGATACCGACGAGCGCGAGGGCGTCATCGGCGCACGTGATGCAGACGGCGTCGTAGTCGCGCAACAGCCGATGACATCCCGCTGAGGCCGGGGAGGTGATCGGACCGGGGACCGCGCCGATCGGCCGCCCGAGGGCCGACGCGTGGCCTGCGGTGTTCAGGGATCCGCTGCGCCAGCCCGCTTCGACGACGACAGTGGCGGCTCCGAGCGCCGCGATCAGCCTGTTGCGCTGGAGAAATCTCCATTTGGTGGGCGCGGCGCCGCACGGCACCTCCGCGGCCACGGCGCCTCCCGCGGCCATCGCCGCCTCGATCAGCTCGGTATGCCCCGACGGATACACCTTGTCGACACCGCCCGCCAGCACGGCGACGGTGCGGCCACCGACGCCGAACGCAGCCCGGTGGGCGACGCCATCGATCCCCCAGGCCGCGCCAGAGACGATGATCACGCCTCGTGCGGCGAGGTCGCCCGCCACCTCAGCGGCCGCCGCTTCGCCGTACGCGGTCGCCGCCCGTGCGCCGACGATTGCGATCGACGGCTCCGCCGCGAGCGCAGACGCGTCACCTCGCACCCAGAGGGCGACCGGCGCGTGCGCGCCGAGATCGCCGAGCGAGCGCGGCCAGCCGGCATCGCTCGGGGTCAGCAACCCGGCTCCGGCGCGGGCGGCGAGCTCGACGGTGTCGCGGAGGGTCGCGGCATCCCAGCGTGGACCCCACCGCCGCAGCGCGGTCGACCACACGGCATCGCCGACCAGACGTCCGCCCTCGGCATCACCCCGCCGTGCGCGGTCGAGGGCTCCCCGTGCGCCCCACTGCGCGATCGCCGCGCCCGCCACGCGGTCACCCGGTTCGACGAGAGTGCTCCACACGATCGCCGCATCGCGGTCGTCGCGGAACTCATCGTCAGGAAGGCCGAGCGCATCGGCACGCGCGCGCACCGCACGCGCATCTGTCGAGGTGCCGTTCACGCCGCCATCCCCCGCTTGAGGTACAGCGCGCGGCCGATGTCGTCGCCGGTGAGGCGATCGTGCCCGGCGAGGTCGGCGACGCTCCAGGCGACACGCAGCACGCGGTCATAGGCGCGCAGGGTCAGCAGACCGCGTTCGAGTGCCGCATCCAGCGGAGCCCGCACGTCCGACGTGGGCGCGTGGGGACCTTGCCGCAACCACGCCCCGTCGATCTCCGCGTTCACGGTCCACGGGGTCTCGCGCAGACGCCGGGCGGCGCGCTCGCGCGCATCCCCCACCCGCTCCCGCGCATCAGCGCTGGACGTGCGGCCGCGACTGTGCGGCACACGGGTGACCCGGGTCATCCTCATCTCGATGTCGATCCGATCGAGCAGCGGACCCGACAGCCGCGCGCGGTAGCGGCGGATCGCCGACGGCGGGCATTCGCAGAGCGCACCTCGCACGCCGTGGTTCCCGCACGGGCAAGGGTTGGTCGCGAGAACGAGCTGGAATCTCGCCGGGAACGCGGCGACGACCCCCATGCGATGGATCTCGATGGCACCGCGCTCGAGCGGCTGACGGAGAGCGTCCAGCACCGACGACGGGAACTCGCCCGCCTCGTCGAGGAAGAGCACGCCTCCGCTCGCCCGTGAGATCGCCCCGGGTCGCACCGTGCGGGAACCCCCTCCGACGAGCGCCGCCACGCTCGCGGAATGGTGGGGCGCCTCCAGCGGGGGTGTGCGCTGAAGCCGAGACACCCGCCGTCCCGACAGGGATGCCACGGCGGCCGCGGTCAGCGCCGCGTCGTCGTCGAGGGCGGGGAGAAGGGCGGGGAGACGTCGGGCGAGCATGGTCTTGCCCGCACCGGGTGGCCCGCTCATGAGCACGTGGTGTGCACCGGCGGCCGCGACGACCAGCGCCTCGACAGCGGCATCCTGCCCGACGACATCGGCGAGCTCGGCCGAGTCGGCGACCGGTGGGTCGTCGTCGGCTGCGTCTGAAACCGCGGTGGGTACCGTGTCCCCCGGGTCATCCGCTTCGAGCTCGGCGCCGTGCAACACGGCCGTCGCCCTCAGATCGGCGACACCGACGACATCGATACCGGGCACGAGTTGCGCCTCGGTGAGGTTCGCGCGGGGCACGACGACGCGGCCACAGCCGCGGCGCGCGGCCGCCATCACGGCCGGAAGCACTCCCGGCACCGCTCGGACTCGCCCGTCGAGGCCGAGCTCGCCGATGTGGACGCTGCGCGCGACGGATGCCACATCCAGGACGCCCGCGCTCGCGAGCGCTGCGACGGCGATGGCGAGGTCGAACGCCGCGCCGTGCTTCGGGACATCCGCGGGGATGAGGTTGACGGTGATGCGTCGGCGAGGCAGCGGGAGTCCGCTGTTCATGCACGCGTTCGTCACGCGCTGCGCCGCCTCGGAGAGCGCCCTGTCACCGAGTCCGATGATGCGCAGATCGGGCTGCTGGTCGGTGAGGTCGGCCTCGACGTCGACGACCGTGCCGTCGAGGCCGACAAGGGCGATGGCCGCGGTACGGGCGACGGTCATCGGAGATCTCGCAGGTGCTCGATCGCGCCGGTGGCGGGGTCGGCTCCGATCACCGCGATCGCATCGACGCGCAAGGCAGCGCCTCGCAGTTCACCGGCATGCGCCCGACGCCACGCGTAGGCAAGCCGCCACAACCGCGCGAGCTTGACCGCCGACACGGCCTCGAGCGGATGCCCGTAGGCCACGCTCGTGCGCGTCTTCACCTCGACCACGACGACCTCGTCGCCCTCGCGGGCCACGATGTCGATCTCCCCGCCGGGCGCGCGCCAATTGCGGTCGAGCACGGTGAATCCCACCGCGATCAGATGAGCGGCGGCTCGGTCTTCGCCGGCCCGCCCGAGGACGTCCTTCGCTGCCATGACCCCAGCGTCGCCGGGCATCGCGTGTCACCCGCTCTGCCCGGCCGATCCGGGGAGAGCGTGCGCCTCACGGCGCGGCGCGACCGCCTGTGGAGGAGCTCAGCTGTCGAGCGAGAGCTCTTCGGGCAGCTGGAAGTCGCGACGCGACAGCTCCTCGACGTTCACGTCCTTGAACGTCAGGACCCGCACCGACTTCACGAACCGGTCGGCCCGGTAGATGTCCCAGACCCACACATCGGTCATCGTGATCTCGAAGTAGAAGTCGTGCTCGGTGTCGCGGCGCACGACATTCACGTCGTTGGCGAGGTAGAACCGTCGCTCGGTCTCGATCACGTACTGGAACTGCAGGACGACATCGCGGTACTCCCGGTACAGAGCCAGCTCGAGTTCGCGGTCGTAATCCTCGAAGACATCGTCATCCATGGTGTCTCCATCCTAGGGCGACGGATGCCGCTCCCGACCGTCCGCACACGACGCTCACCACAGGGTGGGCGCGTCGGCGATCGCCCAGCTCGCGCGGTGGTGGGGGCTCAGCCCGTGCGCGCGGATCGCCGCGCGGTGGACCTCACTGGCGTAGCCCTTGTTGCGATGCCACTCGTACGCCGGATGAGTCGGATGCAGCTCCGTCATCACCTCGTCGCGCGCGACCTTCGCGATGATCGACGCCGCCGACGCGCTCGCGCAGTCGCGGTCCGCCTTGACCCGCACGATCACGGGCGCCCCGGGGTCGGCAGTCGGAGTGATGTAGTCGTGGTTGCCGTCGAGCAGCACGATCGCGTCGTCCACCTCGACACCCTGGCCGCGGAGGTCGGCGAGAGCACGCAGCGCCGCGTTGCCCATGGCGCGCATGATGCCGATCTCGTCGATCTCGGCAGCGCTCGACCAGCCGATCGCGGACGCGGACACCCATCCCCGAGCACGATCGCGCACGCCGGCCCGCCGTCGCTCGGCGACGAGCTTCGAATCGCGCAACCCGTTCGGAACACCCGCCTCGATCTCGACTTCGCCGAGTACCGCCGCGCCGATCGCCACCGGCCCCGCGAGAGCGCCGCGCCCGACCTCGTCGCACGCGATGACGAGCGGATGCCGCGCCAGCAGTTCGCGTTCGAACACGAGAGTGGGCTCGATGACCGTCATGGTGCGCCCGTGGTCGTCGGGGTCGGCGAGGGGACGGGAGAGCCGGAGGGCCCCGGGACGCCGGCGAAGACGTCGTGGTGGAAATCGAGCGCGCCGAAGCGCGAGAACGGCCAGGTGATGAGGAACGCGCGACCCACGACATCCGAGACGGGCACGAACCCCTTCCCCGGCTGATCCTGGTTGTATCGCGAGTCCTTCGAGCGGTACCGGTTGTCGCCGAGCACCCAGAGCGAACCCTGCGGCACGGTGACGTCGAAGGCGATGCCCGACGCGGCGGCACCGGGTGACGGCACGGTGATGTACGACTGCTCGTCGATCGGCTGCCCGTTCACGGTGATCTGCCCGGCGGCGTTGCAGCAGACGACGTGGTCTCCCGGCAGGCCGATGATGCGCTTGATCAGATGGTCGTCGCTGTCGCTCGTGGAGAGCCCGACGAGGGAGAGCACCCAGTCGATTCCGGCAAAGATCGGATTCTGGGGCGCGGAGGCGGTCGTGCTCGGATCCAGCCAGCCGCCCGGGTCCTTGAAGACCACGATGTCGCCGCGCTGGTATCCGCCGAAATTCGGCGTGATCTCGTCGACGAGGATGCGGTCCTGCTCCATCAAGGTCGTCTCCATCGACGCCGAAGGGATGTAGAACGAGCGCACGACGAACGTCTTCACGAGGAACGACACGAGCACTGCGATGACGACGACGACCACGACGTCCCGGGCGAATCGCCAGGGTCCCCCGCGGCGACGGGTACGGATCGGCGCCGACGGCGTCTCGTCGGGGAGGGGGTGTTCTTCGGTGGTCATGCAGGTCCTCACGCGGCGTAACGAAAGCCGGCCATCAGCGTCTCACACAGCGCACCGCGACACACCCGACGCGACGGAGAGTCGTGGCCGGAAACGACGAACGCCCCGCTCGATGAGCGGGGCGTTCGGAAGGGGACCTCAGCGGTCGCGCTTCTCCTTGATCTTGGCCTTCTTGCCACGGAGGTTGCGCAGGTAGTAGAGCTTCGCGCGGCGCACGTCACCACGGGTGACGATCTCGATCTTGTCGAGAACCGGCGAGTGCACCGGGAAGGTGCGCTCGACGCCGACCTGGAAGCTGATCTTGCGCACCGTGAACGTCTCACGGACGCCGTCGCCGGAGCGGCCGATGACGACACCCTGGAAGACCTGCACGCGCGAGCGGCTGCCTTCGACGATGTTCACGTGGACCTTGACGGTGTCACCGGGGGCGAAGGCGGGGATGTCGGAACGGAGCGACGCGGCGTCGAGCTCGTCGAGGATCTGCATGATCTCTGCTTCCTGCAACCGCCACAGGTCGGCTGCATCGTTAGATGTACGGGGAATGTGCTCGTCCGCCGGAAGAATCTCCGGCACGCTCCCCTGAGGCAGAGCCCATCAGAGCACAAACAGCCATTCTGCCACGGATGACGAACGTCTCAAAACCGAGAGAGCGGATGCCGCGGCATCCGTCCTCGCGTCACTGTGCCCCGCGACTCGTCTCGGTGATGACGATGACCTCGTGCTCGCCCTGCGGGGCCGCGGGGCGCGGGCGCATCGGCGGGATGTAGCCCGTGCCGTCGGCGGCACGGAAGATCGCGCGGCCGGGCTTCGCTTCCCGCCACAGCTGCCACAGCGTCAGCCACAGCAGCGCGACCCCGACGAAGATCGTGAGCACCATGACCGGTGCCCACCAAGACTCGCGGAAGAACCCGAGCGAGATCGTGAGGAGGTGCCAGACGGCGAAGCCCGCGACATCCAGCCATGACACGGCGCGGCTCTCCCGCACGGTCGGGCGCGCGCGGACCAGAAGGGCGAGCAGCAGCTGGCCGACGAGCACCGAGGGGATCGCGATGAACAGCACCCAGAGGAACGCCCAGGCCCCGGCGTTGAACACGCCCCACCCGACGAACAGCCACGCCGGCAGCACGAAGGCGGCCGGGATGAGCCATCGGAAGAACGCGCGCCTGAGCCACATGACCCCGATGCTACGCCCGATGACGCCGCGCTCGGCTGCACCTTCGGCGATGCGGAGCCTCCTCTCAGCGGCGACAGCCGGGATCCGAGAGAATGGATCAGATACAGGAGGCACCACCCATGATCGAGCTGCGCACACCGACCGAGATCGAGCAGATGCGACCCGTCGGCCGGTTCGTCGCCGAGACGCTCGCGACGCTGCGCGACGAGACATCGGTGGGCACGAACCTGCTCGCGATCGACCGCCGCGCTCACGACCTCATCCGCCGCGCGGGGGCGGAGTCCTGCTACATAGACTACCACCCCTCGTTCGGGGCGAGCCCGTTCGGCAAGGTGATCTGCACGTCCGTCAACGATGCCGTGCTGCACGGACTCCCCCACGACTACGCCCTGCGCGACGGCGACCTCGTGACTCTCGACTTCGCGGTCTCCATCGACGGCTGGGTGGCGGACTCGGCGGTCTCCTTCGTCGTCGGCACCGCCCGCGACGAAGACCTGCGTCTGATCGAGACCACGGAGCGCGCACTCGACGCGGCGATCGCCGCAGCGACCGTCGGCCACAAGGTCGGCGACATCTCCCACGCGATCGCCGCGGTGGCGCGCGGCGAGGGCTACAGCATCAACACCGATTTCGGCGGACACGGCGTCGGACACATCATGCACGGCGACCCGCACATCCCGAACGACGGGAAGGCGAACCGCGGCTACCCGCTGCGCGACGGTCTCGTGATCGCGATCGAGCCGTGGTTCCTCGCGACGACCGACGAACTGGTCACCGACCCCGACGGCTGGACCCTGCGCAGCGCCGACGGTTCCCGGGGAGCGCACTCCGAGCACACGATCGCCGTCACCTCCGACGGCCCCATCGTGCTGACCGACCGGTCATTCCTCGGCGTCGACTGACTCCGCCGGCAGCAAGTCGGGGCGGCGCGCCCGCGTGCGCTCGACCTGCTGGTCGTGCCGCCACGCGGCGATGCGCCTGTGGTCGCCGCTGAGGAGGACGGGCGGCACGTCTCTGCCGCGCCAGCTCGACGGCTTCGTGTACGACGGGTACTCGAGGAGCCCGTCCTCGTGCGATTCCTCGACGAGGCTCTCGGGATTTCCGACCACCCCGGGAATGAGTCGTCCGATCGCCTCGATCATGGCCATCGCAGCGACCTCGCCGCCGTTGAGCACATAGTCGCCGAGACTCACGAGCCGAACCTCGCCGAGCCGCGCCGCCTCCTCGAAGACGCGCTCGTCGATGCCCTCGTAGCGTCCGCATCCGAACACGAGGTGCTCACGGGTGGACAGCTCCCGCGCGAGCGACTGGGTGAACCGCTCCCCCGCGGGCGACGGGAAGATGAGAGTCGGGGATGCCGCGGCATCCGCCACGATCGCATCGAGGGCCTCGCCCCAGGGTTCGGGCTTCATGACCATCCCGGCACCGCCCCCGTACGGACGGTCATCGACGGTGCGATGACGATCGTGGGTGTGATCGCGCAGATCGTGCACGCGCACGTCGAGGATGCCGCGCCCCCGCGCCTTCCCGAGAAGGGAGACCTCGAGGACGTCGAAGAACGAGGGGAAGATCGAGACGACGTCGATGCGCATGTCAGCGCTCGTCGGTCTCGTCGTCGGTCTCGTCGTCCTCGGTTCCGGGAGCGGTCAAAGCCGGCTCGGGATCGTCGTCGACGAGATCCTCGAACAGACCGTTCGGCGGCGTCACGACCACACGACCGCCGTGCACGTCGACCTCCGGGACGATGGCCGACACGAACGGCACGAGCACCTCGCGCTCCCCCGCCTTGACGATGAGGAGATCCTGCGCGGGAAGGTGGTCGACGCGGACGACGCGCCCCACGCTCTGTCCCTCGCGTACGACGTCGAGTCCGACGAGCTGATGGTCGAACCAGGCATCGTCCTCGGCGGGGGCGGCGTCATCCTGGTCGATCCAGAGGATGGCGCGCACGAGGGAGTCCGCGCCGGTGCGGTCCTCCACGCCGTCGAAGAACACGACCGGGTGGGAGTTCATCCACCGGAACTCACGCACGGTGACGGTCTTGCCGAACCACTCCGAGGAGTCCGGCACCTGCAGGATGAACGCGGCACCGGGGACGAAGCGACCGTCGGGGTCGTCGGTGTAGAGCTCGAGTTTGAGGGCGCCCTTCAGGCCATGGGCCTTCACGAGCCGGCCGACACGGAGCTGGGTCTTCCCGGGTCGGGGTGCGCGCACGCCGGAGCGCGCCCGCGCGTCGGGGCTGGGGGTCGCGGACATCAGTCGTCGGAGATGTCGACGCGCACCCGCCGGCCGGCGGCCAGGGCGGCCACGACCGTTCGCAGGGACTTGGCTGTGCGGCCGCCGCGCCCGATCACGCGACCACGGTCGTCGGGGTGGACGTGCACATCGAGCACATCCCCCCGCGGCGATGAGGTGGCCTCGATGCGTACGTCATCGGGACGATCGACGATCGCCTTCACGACGTGCTCGAGCGCGGCAGCCAGCACGGGCTCAGTCCTCGGTGGTCGAGGCGTCGGCCTCGGCCTCGTCCGCGGCGGGGGCCTCGTCGGCGGTCTCCGCGACGGGCTCCTCGGCCTTCTTCTCGACCTTGGGCTTGACGACCGACTTCTTGGCGGTGTCGGCCACGAACTCGGCCTTGCCCTCGGCGACCTTCACGGTCGAGACGGCGTTCTTGTCACCCTTGAACTGGCCCCAGTCGCCGGTGAGCTTGAGGAGCACGAGCACCTGCTCAGTCGGCTGGGCGCCGACGCTGAGCCAGTACTGCGCACGCTCCGAGTCGACCTGGATGAGCGAGGGCTCCTCGGTCGGGTGGTACTTGCCGATCTCCTCGATGACGCGACCGTCGCGCTTGGTGCGCGAGTCGGCGACGACGATGCGGTAGTAGGGCGCACGGATCTTGCCCAGGCGCTTGAGACGGATCTTGACAGCCACGATTCTCCTGAATGGTGTGTACGTGAATGAACGTCGCCTGGAGCGTGGGGTGCACACCCGGCGGAAGCTCGAAGGGGTGGATGTCGCCGGATAGAGGGTCGGGCGATGGTCCAGCGGTCTATTTTGCCAGAAGATGACGGATGCCGCGAACCGCCATGACTCGCTCTGCCAGACTGTGCGCGTGCCGCAGCCCTTCGCCGAGTCAGCGCGTTCCACCGTGGGTCTGGAATGGGAGCTGATGCTCGCCGACGCGGACTCCGGTGACCTCGTAGGCGCAGGCCCCGAGATCGTCGAGGCGTTGGCCGACGCGACGGCCTCGGAGCGATTCACGGTGACCGGCGAGCTGCTCACCAACACCGTCGAAGTGACGAGCGGCATCGGTCACACGGTCGCCGAGGCGGTCGGCGATGTCACGGACGCTATCAGTGCGGTGCGCTCCGAGACCGACCGGGCCGGCATCGAGCTGCTCTCGGCCGGAAGCCACCCCTTCGCGCAGTGGTACGAGCAGTCGGTGACCGACAAGACGCGCTACCACTCGCTCGTCGAGCGCACGCAGTGGTGGGGTCGCAACATGATGATCTGGGGAGTGCACGTGCACGTGGGCGTCGACGACGTCAGCAAGGTCATGCCGATCGTCGGCGCCCTGTCCACCTACCTCCCGCACCTGCTCGCGCTGTCGTCGTCGAGCCCGTTCTGGGCCGGGGAGCGCACGGGCTACGCCTCGAACCGCTCTCTCGTCTTCCAGCAGCTGCCGACCGCCGGGGTGCCGTGGGCCATCGACGACTGGGGCGACTTCGAGGCCTACCTCGACGACATGACCCGCACCGGCGTGATGGCCGACGCCACCGAGGTGAGATGGGACATCCGCCCGGCGCCGCGATGGGGAACCATCGAGGTGCGCGCGTGCGACGGGATGTCGACCGTCGCCGAGCTCTCCGCCGTCGCCGCCCTCACGCAGGCGTTGGTTGAGGACTTCTCCCGCCGCCTCGACGCCGGTGAGACGCTCCCCCGGCTTCAGCCGTGGTTCACGCGCGAGAACAAGTGGCGCGCCGCCCGCTACGGACTCGGTGCGCGAGTCATCGCCGACACGCACGGCCGTCAGGTCAGCGTTCGCGACGATCTCCTCGAGACGATCGGGCGCCTCGAGCCGGTCGCCGCCGATCTCGGTGCCGCTGACGAGTTGCGCGGGGTCGGCGACATCCTCAGCAAAGGCTCGAGCGCATCACGTCAGCTCGCGGTCGCCGATGGCGCGGACGGAGATCTGCGCGCCGTCGTGCGTCACCTGATCGCGGAGTTCCACGCGGGCGCGCCCGCGCGCCCCTGGCCGCCGTCGCGCGGCTGAGGCCCCTGGGCAGATCAGGAGCGCCCGAGCATCTTCTGCAGGTCGGCGAGGTCGGCCTCGCTCGGCGCAGCGTTGCCGCCGCCGAGCCCGAACCCGCTGCCGGTCGGCGCGGCCGGTTCGGAGGTGATGCCGGCGTTCTCGGCCGCACGCTTGGCCGGGTTTCCCGACCGCGAACCGCGGGCCTTCTGCTGCTTGCCCCGCTTGCCGCCGCCGTGGGCACCCGGGACCGCACCCATGCCCGGGATGGCGGGCACACCGCCGCGCGCAACGGTCTTCATCATCTTCGCCGCCTGCTCGAATCGGTTGACGAGCTGGTTGACGTCGGTGACGGTCATGCCCGATCCGCGCGCGATGCGCAGGCGACGCGAGCCGTTGAGGACCTTGGGGTTGCGACGCTCCCCCGGGGTCATCGAGCGGATGATCGCCTCGGTGCGGTCGATCTCGCGCTCGTCGAAGTTCTCGAGCTGCTGCTTCATCTGGCCCATGCCCGGGAGCATCCCGAGCATCTTCTTCATCGAGCCCATCTTCTTGAGCTGCTGCATCTGCTCGAGGAAGTCCTCGAGGGTGAACTGCTCCTTCGCGAGCTTCTCGGCGACCTTCAGCGCCTCGGCCTCGTCGAAGGCCTGCTGCGCCTGCTCGATGAGGGTGAGGATGTCACCGAGGTCGAGGATGCGGCTCGCCATACGGTCGGGGTGGAAGACCTCGAGGTCCTCGAGTCCCTCGCCGTTGGACGCGTAGATGATCGGTCGGCCGGTGATCGACGCGACCGACAGCGCCGCGCCGCCGCGGGCGTCTCCGTCGAGCTTCGAGAGCACGACACCGGTGAAGTCCACGCCCTCCTGGAAGGCGCGGGCGGTGGTGACGGCATCCTGACCGATCATCGCGTCGATCACGAACAGCACCTCGTCGGGGCTGATGGCGGCCCGGATGTCGGCAGCCTGCGTCATGAGCTCCGCGTCGACACCGAGGCGACCGGCGGTGTCCACGATGACGACGTCGTGCTGCTGCCGCTTGGCGAACTCCACACCGTCGCGGGCCACCGTGACGGGGTCGCCGACGCCGTTGCCGGGCTCGGGTGCGAAGATCGTGGCACCGGCACGCTCGGCGACGACGGTGAGCTGCGTGACGGCGTTGGGGCGCTGCAGGTCGGCGGCCACGAGCAGAGGGGTGTGACCTTCCTTCTCGAGGAGCTTCGCGAGCTTGCCGGCGAACGTCGTCTTTCCGGAGCCCTGGAGTCCGGCGAGCATGATGACCGTGGGAGGGTTCTTCGCGAACTGCAGTCGGCGATGCTCGCCGCCGAGGATCGCGACGAGCTCCTCATTGACGATCTGCACGACCTGCTGCGCCGGGTTGAGCGCCCGATTGACCTCGTCCCCGAGCGCGCGCTCGCGCACCTTCGCGGTGAACTCCTTCACCACCACCAGCGCCACGTCGGCCTCGAGGAGGGCCCGACGGATCTCGCGGACGGTGCCGTCGACGTCAGCCGGGGTCAGCTTGCCCTTGGTGCGAAGACCGCGGAAGGTCTCGGTCAGCCGGTCGGAGAGTGTGCCGAAAGTCGCCATGATGCGCCAAGTTTACGCGAGCAGCGTGCCGTTGACGGCGGTGAGGGCAGCGTCCAACGGCGTGGACAGCGCGGATGTCCCGGGGCCGGCGTGCGCCCATGCGCGCAGCGCCGCGAACAGGGCGCCCGCGTACGCTGCGGCGCGCACGTCCGCGACCAGTCGCGCCTGGCCACCCCCCGCGAGTCGCCGCGCGATCGCCCGTCCGAGCCGGGCCTGTCGTGTGGCCGCGTCGCGATCCAGCTCGCCGGCGACCCCCATCGCCTCGGCGTGCACGAGCGCGAGCGCCAGCGCGTCGGGGGCGAATCCGGCCGCGAGCTCCCTGAGCACTCGGCGCACCGCGGCATCCGGGTCGCCCTCCCCCGTGGCGAGATCCTCGACGGCGGCCGCGAGCCGTCCGTCGAGGCCGCTCCAGAGCACCTCCGCCTTCGAGTCGAAGTAGTTGAAGAAGCTCGAGCGGCTGACGCCGGCCCGCACGGTGATGTCGGCGACCGAGGTCGCGTCGTACCCCTGTTCGAGGAACAGCTCGCACGCGGCATCCGAGATCGTCTCGCGCGAGGTCGCGCGCGGTCGTCCGGATGCCATGCCCTCAGCGTACGGTCCCTCTCGCCCGACGCGGGCGTATTGTTGGACGCAGTCCAGCAATCAATGATCGGAGCATCGTGCTCGACATCCAGACCGTGGGCCTCGCGCCCGATTACGTGCCCTACCTCGACGGCTGGGCACTGCAGCGCCGCATCCACGCCGACGTCGTCGCCGGCACCCGGAACGACACCCTGCTGCTGCTCGAGCACGAGGCCGTCTACACGGCCGGCAAGCGCACCGAGCCGCAGGAGCGCCCGCAGGACGGCACGCCCGTCATCGACGTCGACCGCGGCGGCAAGATCACCTGGCACGGACCCGGCCAGCTCGTCGGCTACCCGATCGTGCGCCTGGGCGAGCCCGTCGACGTCGTCGCCCACGTGCGCCGCATCGAACGCCTCCTCATCGCCGCACTCGCCGGTCACGGCGTCGACGGCTACCAGATCGAGGGACGCAGCGGCGTCTGGGTGCGCCGTCCGCTGTCGGAGGACAAGGTCGCCGCCATCGGCGTGCGCGTCGAGAAGGGCGTCACCATGCACGGATTCGCGGTCAACTGCGACAACACCCTCAGCGGCTTCGGCGGCATCATCCCCTGCGGTATCACAGACGCAGGGGTCACCACGGTCAGCGAGGTCGTCGGGCAGGATGTCGCGCCCCGCGACATCCTCGCGTCGGTCGCCGAGGTCTTCGCCGGCGAGTACGCGGGGGCCGTCGCGTGAGCGCCGGGCCGGAGGGCCGCAAGCTGCTGCGCCTCGAGGTGCGCAACGCGGAGACCCCCATCGAACGCAAGCCCGAGTGGATCAAGACCAAGGCGAAGCTCGGCCCCGAGTACCGGGAGCTTCACGCTCTCGTGAAGAACGAAGACCTGCACACCGTGTGCCAGGAGGCGGGATGCCCCAACATCTTCGAGTGCTGGGAGGACCGCGAGGCCACCTTCCTCATCGGCGGCTCGCAGTGCACCCGCCGCTGCGACTTCTGCCAGATCGACACCGGCAAGCCCGCCGATTACGACACCGACGAGCCGCGCCGGGTGGCGGAGAGCGTCACCCGGATGCAGCTGCGCTACGCCACCGTCACCGGCGTCGCTCGCGACGACCTCCCCGATGAGGGCGCATGGCTCCACGCCGAGACCGTGCGTCAGATCCACGCGCAGAACCCCGGCACCGGAGTCGAGATCCTCGCGACGGACTTCTCCGGAAACCCCGACCTGCTCGGCGAGGTGTTCGCGGCGCGCCCCGAGGTGTTCGCCCACAACGTCGAGACCGTGCCGCGCATCTTCAAGCGCATCCGTCCCGCCTTCCGCTACGAGCGATCGCTGGGCGTGCTGACCCAGGCCCGCGCGGCAGGCCTCATCACGAAGTCGAACCTGATCCTCGGCATGGGCGAGGAGCCCGCAGAAGTCGTACAGGCGCTGCAGGACCTCCACGATGCCGGCACCGACATCATCACGATCACCCAGTACCTGCGGCCGACCCCGCGCCACCTCCCTGTGGCGCGCTGGGTGAAGCCCGAGGAGTTCGTCGAGTTCAAGCAGGAGGCCGAGCGCATCGGATTCCTGGGCGTGCTCGCGGGGCCGCTCGTGCGCTCGTCGTACCGGGCCGGGCGCCTCTGGGCGCAGTCGATGCTCGCCAAGGGCCGCGACATCCCTGAGGACCTGCAGCACCTCGCCCGCGACATCCAAGCCGGCGACACCACCTTCGCGCAGGCGGTGTGACAGAACTCAGTCGGCCGAACTGACCGACGAGACCTGACCGTCGGAGTCGAGGTTCACGAGCAGCGCGTCGTCGGCGCCTTCGGGATCGAGCGCGTACTCGAGAACTGCGAACGGCTCAGTGCCGTCGTGCTCGTCCGCGAGAATCGTGAGACTCGTGAGTGTGAGAGCGCGGATGATGTCGATGTGGTCGTCGCCCGAGACATCCACGAGGAAGTCCTCCAGCTCGTCGCCGAGGCGTTCCTGCTGCTGCAGCACGTACTCGGTGACCTCGCTCGTGCGGTCGTCGAGCTCGCCGACCATCGCATTGCGGGCCATGAGGTCGACCCGCTCGAGGGCAGAGATGAGGGCCGCCGCCGTGTCGAGCGCCGCGGTGGTGACATCCTCCTGATCGGGCGCCGTGAGATCGACCGTCACCGACTGGTCGCCGAACTCGACCGTCTCCGACCAGAAGATCGATCCGTCGGGGCCGGACTCGAGGAGTCCGAAGAAGTCGTGCTCGATCGCCATGTCCCCATGAAACCAGCACGACTGCCCGGGCGGTAGCCCGACGCGCTCAGCCGACGAGAGCCTCGACGAACACGTGCGGAGTGAAGCCGGTGAGATCGCCGATCCCCTCGCCCTGACCGAGGAGCTTCACCGGGATGCCGGTGCGCTCCTGCACGGCGAGCACGAAACCGCCCTTCGCCGAGCCGTCGAGCTTCGTGATGACGAGCCCGGTGACGCCCGCGTGCTCGAGGAACGCCTGCGCCTGCAGGACGCCGTTCTGCCCGGTCGTGGCGTCGAGCACCAGGAGCACTTCGCTGATCGGCGCGAGCTTCTCGATCACGCGCGTGATCTTGCCGAGCTCGTCCATCAGGCCGCCCTTGGTGTGCAGACGCCCCGCGGTGTCGACCAGCACGATCTGCGTGTCGTGGTCCTTCGCATATTGGATGGTCTGGAACGCGACCGATGCCGGATCCTGGCCCTCCTGCTGCGGCCGCACGATCTCCGCGCCGCCGCGCTCCGCCCACGTCGCGAGCTGCTCGACGGCCGCGGCGCGGAAAGTGTCGGCCGCTCCGACCACCACCGAGCGGTCGAACCGCTGCAGATAGTGCGCGAACTTGCCGATCGTCGTGGTCTTCCCCACGCCGTTCACACCGACGACCAGCACGATCGCCGGACGCTCGGTGAGGCGCAGCGTCGTGTCGAACTTCGCGAAGTGCTCCTCGAGGGTCTCCCGCAGCATCCGTTGGAGGTCCTTCGGATCCGTCGTGCGGAACCGGTCGACCTTCTCGCGCAGCTCGTCCAAGATGCGCTCGGAGATGTCGGGCCCGAAGTCGGCCGTGATGAGCGCCGTCTCGAGGTCGTCCCAGGTCGTCTCGTCGATGACCGGTTTGACGAACATGCCCCTCAGAGCACGCCCCAGCGACCAGGATCTTTCCGCCATGACTCCAGCCTACGGCTCCGCCGTGGCCGCCTCCCGCACGCGCTGCCCGACGACCGCCGACACGCCGTCCTGCCGCATCGAGACGCCGTACAGGGCGTCCGCGATCTCCATCGTCCGCTTCTGGTGCGTGATGACGATGAGCTGACTCGAGGCGCGCAGGCGCTCGAACACCGAGAGCAGGCGACCGAGGTTCGCGTCGTCGAGGGCCGCCTCGACCTCGTCGAGGATGTAGAAGGGGCTGGGCCGTGCGGTGAAGATCGCGACGAGCAGCGCGACCGCCGCGAGGGAGCGCTCTCCCCCCGAGAGCAGCGAGAGCCGCTCCACCTTCTTGCCGACCGGCCGCACCGAGACCTCGATTCCCGTGATGAGGGGCTCCTCGGGATGGGTGAGCGAGATGCTGCCCGTGCCGCCGGGGAAGAGCATCGGGAACACCTCGGTGAAGGCTTCGCGGGTGTCCTCGAACGCGGCGAGGAAGATCGTCTGCATGCGCTCGTCGAGCTCGCCGATGATCGTGAGCAGGTCAGCACGGGTCTGGGTCAGGTCGGCGAGCTGCTCGGTGAGGAAGACGTGTCGCTGCTCGAGTGCGGCGAACTCCTCGAGCGCGAGCGGATTCACACGGCCGAGCTGGGCGAGCTTGCGCTCGGCCTCCGCGAGCCGCTTGCGTTGCGTGGCGCGGTCGAAGGGCACCGGAGCCGGATCCTCGTCGGACACGGACTCGTCTACCGCCTCGGAGTCGACCAGCACGGGGTCCGGCGGGATCGCGACCTCCGGCCCGTATTCCGCGACGAGAATGTCCTCCTCGAGGGCGAGCTCACTCGCGACGCGTTCGAGCAGGCTCGTGACGTGCAGACGCTTCTCGTGCATCTGCAGCTCGATGCTGTGCACGCTCTCGGTCGTGGCGGCCAGCCGTTCCCGGGCCGTCCCCTCCTGCCGTCGCAGCTCGGCGAGCTCGGCGGTCACCTGTGTACGCGCCGCCTCGGCGGCAGCGAGGGCGACACGCGCCTCACTGACCGAACGATCGACCGAGTCGAGCACGGCGGGAAGGCGACCTGCGACGTCCGCGGCGATCTGACGCTGCGCCCGCCGGAGCACCGTGCGCCGGGCGGATTCCTCCGCTGCGGCGCGTTCGCGCTCCCGCTGTCGTTCGAGGGCGTCGACCCGCGCCTCCTGCGCGCGCACACGCTCCTTGAGCGTCTCGACCTCCAGGCGCGTCTGCATCTCCGACTCTCGCGCACCGTCGAGCGTCGCGAGCAGTCCGTCGCGCGCGGACGCGTCGAGGATGGGCCGCGGCGCCTCGAGCGCCGTGTCGAGGCGGTCACGGGACACCCTGGCCGCATCGGCCGCTTCGTCGACGGCGCTCTGCGCCTGCCCGAGGGTGGTCGTCAGTCGGTCGCACTCCGCACTGGCCGACTCGTGTCGCACGGTCGCCCGGTTGACCTGCTCGGCGTGTGCGGCGACGGCGGCGTCATTCGCGCGCAGGTCGTCGAGCGCTCGCCGTGCCGCGTGGCGCATCTCGGCGAGCTCGGCAGTGCGCTCGGCCAGAGCCTCGCGCAGCGAGTCGGCGACGACGGTGATCTCTGACACTCGGGATGCCGCGGCGTCCCGCTGCGCGGCGAGCTCGAGGCGCGAACGGCCGGCCCCCGAGCCCGCGCGGATCGTCTGCGCCGTCACGTGCTCCCCGCCCCTCGTGACGCAGACGATCGACGGGTGCGATCGCGCGACACGGTGCGCGCTCTCCAGGTCGTCGACCACGACGACCTGGGCGAGCAGGCGCTGTATGCCGTCCGGGGCATTCACGACGGAGACGGCCGCGACGGCATCCGGGATGACCGGCTCATCGACATCGGTGTACGGCGCGGCGAAGACGATGTCGACAACGCCGTCGTCGGCGCGGCGGACGGCGTCCGCCGCCACGAAGCCGGTCTCCGCGGAGTCGACCAGCACGCCCTCTGCCACCGCGCCCAGAGCGGCCGCGATCGCCGCCTCGTACCCGGCGGCGACCTTCACGGCGTCGGAGACGAGCCCCCGCACCCCGGCCCCACCCTCGGCGACGAGCGCGGCGGCCCCGTTTCGCACGTCGAGCGCGCGGGCGAGCGCGGCGGCCTCGGCCGTCAGCGCCTCTGCTTCGCGCTCGGCGGCGTGCAGGCGTTCGCGGATGCCCGCGACATCCGACTCGAGCTCGTTCGCACGGCGCTGCGACTGCTCGTAGGCCGTCGCGAACTCGCCCGCGGAGCGCTCCGGCGCAAGATCGGGATCGAGGCCGGCGAGAACGGCGGCGGCCTCCTCCCGGCGCTGCACGGCCGCGTCGAGTGCGCGCTGCTGACGGTCGACCGCGGCCTGCACGGCCGCGAGCGCAGACTCGGCGGCCTCCGCCGACCCGCGTAGCGCGGTGAGGCGCATGTCGTGCTCGGACACGAGTGCGCTCTGCGCCGCGATGTCCGCGTCGAGGGCGTCGAGCTCGGCGCGGGCCCGGATCACGGCGCGCGCCGCGGCGGCCGCAGCATCCTCGGCGTCACCCCGACCGCCCGCGATGCGGTCGACCTCCTCGCGGGCCTCGTCGATCATTCCCTGCGTGACGGTGGCGACCGCGGCGCCCGCCTCATCGTCCTCGCTCAGCAGGGCGAGACGCTGGCCCGCGAGGGCGTAGAGCGCGCGAAGGCGCTCCTGCACCTGTTCGAGCCCGAACGCGGTGCGTCGGGCGTCGTCGACCAGCTCGGAGCGCTGCTGCGCCTCGAGCGCCTGCACCCGCAGCCGCAGGGTCTCGACCTGGTCCTGCAGAGCGATCCGTTCGGCGTGTCGGGTCTGTTCGTTCTGCGTCGCGAGGGTGAGCTCGGCCCGCAGCCGAACGAGCTCGTCAGCGTAGAGCCGTGCCTTCGCGTCGCGCACCACGGCGGCGATCGTGGCGGCTTCACGCGCGATCTCGGCCTGCCGGCCGAGCGGCTTGAGCTGGCGACGCACCTCGCCGGCGAGGTCGGACAGGCGAAGCAGGTTCGCCTCCATCGCCTCGAGCTTGCGCAGCGTCTTCTCCTTGCGGCGGCGGTGCTTCAGAATGCCCGCGGCCTCCTCGATGAACCCGCGGCGATCCTCCGGCGTGGCCTGCAGCACCGTGTCCAGACGCCCCTGTCCGACGATCACGTGCATCTCCCGGCCGAGCCCGGAGTCGCTGAGCAGCTCCTGCACGTCGAGGAGGCGGCATCCTTCACCGTTGATCGCATACTCGCTGGTGCCGTTTCGGAACAGCGTGCGACTGATCGTCACCTCGGCGTATTCGATCGGCAGTGCGCCGTCGGAGTTGTCGATGGTCAGTGTGACCTCTGCGCGGCCGAGGGGTCCACGCGTCGACGTGCCCGCGAAGATGACGTCTTCCATCTTCGCGCCGCGCAGCGTCTTCGCACCCTGCTCCCCCATTACCCAGGCGAGCGCGTCGACGACGTTCGACTTGCCCGAGCCGTTCGGACCGACGATGGCCGTCACTCCCGGTTCGAACGCGAAGGTCGTCGGCTGGGCGAACGACTTGAACCCTTTGAGCGTCAGGCTCTTCAGGTGCATCCGTTCATCCTCCGGGCTCGTTCGGGTAAACACCCACGGTACCGGAGCGGCGCCGCCGATCAGGCACCCCACGCGAGCGGATGCCCCAGCTCACCGCGGGGCGCGACGCGCCGCGACACGCCCGGGCACTTGACTCGTCTGTACGTCAGCCGATAGCGTGCACAACCGCACCACGACATCGAGAGGAGGTTGCCATGATCACCATCCACACCACCGGATTCCCGCGCACTCGCGCCGTGTCGGCAACCGTCCCCGCTGTCATTGGACTCGCCGGCACCGGACTGCGCACCGCGTAGGTCCGGCCGACGCCCCGCGTCGTCCGCCGCCCTCCCGCCGTCACCGACGGCCGCGCCCCCAGGGTGCCTCTCGACCTCCGGGTCCGCCTCGCCGCCTGCGACTGTTTCGTCCGCGGTATCCCCTCGTCCGCGCTGCGGCGCGCACGCCGTCGACCGTCCGGTCGACGAGTCTCCCCTCGAAGGAACCTCCATGAACACCCTGCTTACCCCCGCGCCGCAGCGCCCCGCTGCCACGCACCACGCCGAGATCGAGCGGTCCCACCCGCCCCATACCGGCCTGCTCGATCGCTGGGCGATGCATCTCGGCCTCCGGCTGATCCTCTGGGGTCAGCGGATGTCGCGTCTCACCGCCGAGCGCGAATCGCACCGCCTCCGCGACGATGTCGAGTCCGCTCGCCGCCGCCGCGAGGCGGAGTGGGAGCGCGCCGCGCTCCTTGACATCCGTCGCTGACGGCACCGGTCGGGGGACCTCTGCGGACCCCCGACCTCTCACCCCTGCAGAAGGAATCCCCCATGGACACCCCTCCCGTGAGCTTCGTCCCGCTCACGATACCCGCGCGCATCGACGACGCGGACGCCACCGACTTCATCGACATGGTCGAGGTGCGCAACCGCATCTACCTCGAGATCTCCGGCAATGCCGACGAGGACCAGACGCCTGCCGAGCTTCTCCCCCACTACCAGGACGACCCCGATCGCACCCGCCTCGTCTGGCTCGTGCGCGACGAGGGCGCTCCCATCGGTCGAGTGACGGTCGACGCCTTCCACACCCCCGGCGCCCGATCCGCCTACCTGCTGGTCGAGCTTCTGCGGGAGGTCTGGGGGCGCGGCATCGGAACGGCGGGGTTCGACCTCGCCGAACGCACCGCGCGCGAACTGGGCCGCACGGTGATGCAGACGTTCGCCGAGCACCCCGCGGCATCCGGCGAACACCTCGCGTCACCTACCGGGTTCGGCCGCATCCCCCGTGATCACACCGCTCGTTTCCTCGAGGGCCGCGGCTATGTGCTCGGCCAGGTCGAACGCAAGAGCGTGTTCGACCTGCATGCCGACGCCTCCGTGGTGGTCGCCGCGGGCGAGGCGGCGGCAGAGTTCGCTGTCGGCTACGAGGTCGTGCAGTGGGAGTATCCGACGCCCGAGGAGTTCACGCTCGACTACGCCTGGATGAAGTCGCGCATGTCGACGGACACGCCCGTCGGTGACATGGAGGTCGACGAGGAGGTGTGGGACGCGGACCGCGTGCGCCGTATGGAACAGCGCTACCTCGACAGCGGTGAGCGCGTGCTCGTGACGGCCGCCCGCCATGTCGCATCCGGACGACTCTGCGCCTTCAACGAGCTCGCCAGCCGCACCGATCCGACGCTCGCCTCCTCCCAGATGGACACGCTCGTGCTCTCGGAGCACCGGGGACATCGGCTCGGCATGCTCGTGAAGTGCGCAGGACTGCGACGCTGGAGGGAGCTCGTGCCCGACTCGCCCCGCCTCCTCACCTTCAATGCGGAGGAGAACCGACCGATGCTCTCGATCAACGAGACCCTCGGATTTACGCCGGCGGCCTACATCGGCGCGTGGCGGCGGGACCTGGAGTGACCCGACGCGGTGTCAGCGTGCGCCGCGGCGCCGCTGGCACCGCGGGCAGAAGTGGCTCGACCGGTTGGTGAAGCTCACCCGCAGAATCGGCGTGCCGCAGCGCGGGCACGGCTGGCCGGTGCGGCCATAGGCGGCTCTTCGGACATCCGGTGGGGGGGTCATGGGGTGAGTCCGCCGGCGGTGAGGAGCATGCGGAGGCGGTAGTTCTCGCGGTTGCGATAGCCGCGGGCGAGGCGGCGGTGGAGCTCGATGATCCCGTTGATCGCCTCGGTGCCGCCGTTGTTCGCGCGGCTCGTGGTGAAGTACGCCAGGAACGCTGAACGCCAGCGGCGGAGGGTGCGGCCGAGGCGGGCGATCTCGGGGATCGGGCAGGTGTGGAACGTGTCGACCACCCTCTCGGCGATCCGCCGCCCCTCGGTCAGGTCCTTCGCGTGGTAGGCAGAGCGCAGCTGCTGTGCGCACTGCCACGCGACGAACACCTCGTCGTGCGCAGGATCGGCCTCGATTGCCGCGGTCAGCCGGATCCGCTGCTTGTCGGTGAGGTTCTCGGCCCCGGCACGGAGGATGGTCTGAATCCCGTAGAGCGGGTCGCCCTTCCGACCGCGATGCCCGAGGGTGTCTTGCTGGACGCGGCGGCGGACCTCGTCGACGGCGGCGGTGCCGAGCTTGACGACATGGAACGCGTCCAGCACAGCGACCGCGTCTTCGAGCGTGTCATCGATCGCAGTCTTGTAGCCCGCGAACGGGTCCAGCGCCGCCACCTTCACGTTCTTTCGGAACGCTTCGCCCCGCTCGCTGAGCCAGGACGCGTATGCCTTCCCCGATCTGCCCGGCACGAGGTCGAGCAGCCTGGCCCGCGTCTTCCCGGTGCTGTCGCGGCTGAGGTCGACCATGCCGGTCAGTTCCTTCGGGCCCCGCTTGCGGTGGTCGACGTGATGCCAGATGTGCTCGTCGACGCCGAGCGTGGTCACGTTCTCGAACCGGGACTCGTCGGCTGCCAACCGCACCAGTTCAGGCTCAACAGCCCGCCACACCGTCTTCCACGATGTCCCGAGCTGACGACGTAGTCCTTCGATCGTGGCGTGCTCGCGGCGCAGCTGCCCGATCGCCCAGTCGACGGCTCGCCTTGTGAGCGACCCGCGCCGAGCGACCAGCGAGGGAAGCTGCTCCACGAACGTCTTCTTGGCACAGCCCACGTCGCCGCATCGCCAGACCCGTTGCCGCCAGACGATCCGCACCCGCGTCACGCCCGGCACGTCATGCAACACTCGACGGCGGCGCCCTCGACCGATCGCCACGACCCCGCACAACGGGCACCCGGTCGGCGCCGCCGGTGTCGAAACGGTGACGATCAGCAGCCCGTCGCGGCGGTCAACGTGCTCGACATGGACGCCGTCGAGACCGACCAGCAGATCGCAGCGGTAACACGGATCAGCGGCAGAGCGCGCGTCAGCGCACCCCGAAGTAGGGTGAAGCACGTCGAGGTCCTCGTGATGGATCAGCAGTTGGCGCTACTGATCCTCGGGGACCTCGACCCCTACCCGCCGACCATCACCCGGCGAGCCTCACCCCCACCGCATGTCCGAAGAGCCCCATAGGCCCGCAGCGAGTGGGCGAAGTAGCCGGCCTGCCCGTTGACGTTCACGTACTGCGCGTCGAAGCTCGTGCCGCCCTCGGCGAGAGCACGCTCGAGCACCACACGCACCTCGTCGAGAAGGCGGGTGACGGTGCGCGTAGCGAGCGCCCGGGCCGGAGTCTCCGGGTGCACGCGCGCCGCCCACAGCGACTCGTCGGCGTAGATGTTACCGATCCCGCTGACGGTCGTCTGATCGAGCAGTACGCGCTTCACGGCCGACACGGATGCCCCCACCCGACGCCGGAACAACGCCTCGTCGAACGCGGGGTCGAGCGGATCGCGCGCGATGTGCGCGGCCTGCACCGGTACCAGCGGAACGTCCGAGCCGAATCCTCCCGCGGCACCGTCGATCGTCGGCACGAGCTCGTCGATCGCGAGCGACCCGAATGTGCGCTGGTCGGCGAACACCACCGCGAGCTCTCCGTGCCGCGGGTGGGCGAGCTCGATGCGCACGCGTTCGTGACGCTCCGCCGGCGCGCCGGGCGCGCGCAGCAGCAGCTGGCCGCTCATACCGAGATGACCGACGACCGCCCGGGCTGCGGCATCCGTCTCGATCGGCAGCCAGAGGAACTTGCCTCGGCGCACCGCACCGGTGAGCACACGACCGGTGAGGGCGCTCTCGAAATCGGACGCCGCGCCCCGGTGGCGCGTCAGGGCACGGTCGTCGAGCACCGTGACGCTGACAACGCGGGCACCGGTGACGGCGGGCGCGAGACCCGCGCGCACGACCTCGACCTCGGGAAGCTCAGGCACGCCCGGACAGCGTGTTCCACGCGGCGAGGGCGGCGGCCATCTCCGCGTGCTTCTTGCTCGTGCCCGACCCGCTGCAGGCGACGTCACCGACGGCGACACGCGCGGTGAACACCCGCGCATGGTCGGGTCCGTCGGAGGCCACCGAGTAGGTCGGTGCCGGGCGACCGAGCCGTGCGGCGAGCTCTTGCAGGCTCGTCTTCGGGTCGATCGCCGCGCCGTAGCGGTCGGGGTCGGCCAGGAGCGGCTCGATGAGCCGCAGCACGAGGCCGGTCGCCGCGTCGGCTCCCGCGGAGAGATAGGTGGCGCCGATGAGCGCCTCCGTCGTGTCCGCGAGGATGGAGTCCTTGTCCCGCCCGCCGGTGAGCTCTTCGCCTCGGCCAAGGCGCACATGTTCGCCGATGCCGACCCGCCTCGCGGTCTCGGCCAGGGCGACCGTGGAGACGACGCTCGCGCGCCGCTTGGCGAGCGCCCCTTCGTCGAGATCGGGATTCTCGCGATAGAGCTTCACTGTCACGGCCTGCCCCAGCACCGAGTCGCCGAGGAACTCGAGACGCTCGTTGTGCGGGATCTGGCCGTGCTCATACGCATACGAGCGATGCGTGAGGGCCAATGCCGCAAGCTCGGGGTCGATGTCGACCCCGAGCTTGCGGAGGAGTGCGGAGATGTCCGCGGAGACGTCGCTCACCGAGCGGGTCTCAGATGTCTGCGACCTTGCGGCCCTTGTACTCGAGGAACAGCTCGGTGCCCTGCGAGTCGGTGACGACCTTCGCCTGGTGGGGACGGCTGTAGACGACCTTGCCGTTCTCGATGGTCTTGACCAGCGCGGGCGCTTCGGCCTTCCACTGCGCGCGGCGCGAGCGGGTGTTCGAGCGCGAGACCTTGCGCTTCGGAGGGTTACCTGCCATGGGTCTTCCTTTTCGTTCTAGGAGTTCTGGGGTGTCCGCCCGGACTCGCCGGACTCATCGTTCTGTTCCGCTGCGAACTTGTCCAGTGCCGCCCAGCGTGGATCGAGGGCCTCACCGGATGTCGCGCCGCTCTGCTCGTCCAGAAGCTCGCCGGTCTCGGGGTCGAGACCGGGGCACTCTGGCCGGCACACCGGCTGGAACGGAAGCGAGAGGACGATGGCATCCCTGACCACAGTTTCAAGATCCACGTGGTCGTCTTGAACCTCGAAGTCGTTCGCTTCTTCTCCAGGATACGCGAAAAGCTCCTGGAACTCGACATCGACGGGCGCGGCGATCTCGGTGAGGCACCTGCCGCAGATGCCTTCATAGTCGGCGTGCACGTCGCCGGTGGCGAGAATCCCCTCGTGCACCGACTCCAGCCGCACATCGAGCTCGATGGCCGAACCCGCCGGAACGGAGACGAGACCCTCGCCCCACTTCTCGGCGAGCGGCACGTCGATCGAGTGCTCGCGCATCTCGCCGGGACGGCGCACGATGTCGCGGACGTTCAGGCTGAAGGGGCCGGGCCGGGAGTTCCTCACCCCGGAATCCTAGCCCGGCAGGGAACGCGCGGGGCCGGTCAGATGCCGCGCGCGCCGGTGTCGAGGAACCGCGCGACCGGGGCCGGAACGTACGGCGAGACATCGCCGCCGAGCCCCGCGACCTGACGCACCAGAGAACTCGACACGAGCGCGTGCGAGGGGTCGGGGAGGAGGAAGACGGTTTCGATACCGGCGAGGTGACGGTTCACGATCGCCATGGGCGTCTCGTAGGCGACATCCACCTGGGAACGGATGCCCTTGACGAGCACTCCCGCGCCCACGTCGGTGGCGTAGTCGACGAGGAGCCCGACACTCCACGACGCGACGGTGATCTTGCCCGGCACCTCGGCCTCGGCGATCGACTGCTCGAGGAGGCTCAGACGCTGAGCGATGGGGAGCATTGCCTCTTTGCCGGGGTTGTGCACCACCAGCACGTGGATCTCGTCGTACAGCGCGGCGGCCCGACGGATGACGTCGAGGTGACCGAGGGTGGGCGGATCGAACGATCCGGGAACGACGGCGATCCGATTGCTCACGCGGCCAGCCTAGTCGGGCGCGTCACGCGAGCCGGCCCCGAGTCAGTTCTTGCCCAGGGCCGCGCGCGTGTCGTCGTCGAGCCGCCGCTCGATCGCATCCCGCAGACCAGGGTGCGCCGTCAGCTGCGGATCGTCCGCCAGCAGTACGGATGCCTCGTCCCGCGCCTCCGCGATCAGATCGGCGTCGGCGACGACCCGCAGCAGGCGCAGCGAGCTGCGCGCGCCGGACTGCGCTGCGCCGAGCACATCTCCCTCGCCCCGCAGCTCGAGGTCGACCTCGGCGAGGGCGAACCCGTCGAGGGTGGCGGCCACCGCCTCCACCCGCTCGCGCGCCGGGCTGCCGACCGCCGCCTCCGTCACGAGGAGGCACAGACCCGGCACCAAACCGCGACCGACCCGGCCTCGCAGCTGGTGCAGCTGCGAAACGCCGAAACGGTCGGCATCGAGCACGATCATCGTCGACGCGTTCGGCACGTCGACCCCGACCTCGATCACCGTCGTCGCGATGAGCAGGTCGACCTCGCCCGCGGCGACGCGGCGCATGACGGCATCCTTCTCGTCGCTCGGCATGCGCCCGTGCAAGATCTCGATGCGCACCTGAGCGAATCGCGGGAGCTGCGACAGGAGGGTCGCCACCTGGGCGACTCCCCAGGTCGGTCGGGAGGCTGCGGCATCCGTCGCCGACGGCGCGTCGCCCGGTTCGTCGACGTCCACGTCGATCGCGGCACACACGACGAACACCTGGCGGCCGGCCGCGACCTCCTCGGCAGCGCGATCCCACACCCGGCCGAACCAGCTCGGCTTCTCGGCGAGCGGCGCGACGAAGCTCTCGATGCCGGCGCGGCCGGGAGGCAGGGTGCGGATCGTTGAGACGTCGAGGTCTCCGAAGACCGTCATCGCGACGGTGCGCGGGATCGGGGTGGCGGTGAGCACGAGCACGTGCGGGGCGGTGCCCTTCGCGCGCAGGGCGTCGCGCTGCTCGACCCCGAACCGGTGCTGCTCGTCGACGACGACGAGGGCGAGGTCGGCGAACGTCGTCGTGGCGCTCAACAGGGCGTGCGTGCCCACGACGATGAGCGACTGACCGGATGCCACCCGCAGCGCCGCCCGGCGACGGTCGGCCGCCGGCATCTGACCGGTCAGCAGCGTCGGGATGAGCTTCGCGGACAGGTCGGGTCCGAGCATCGCGGCGATCGATCGCAGATGCTGGGCGGCGAGCACCTCGGTCGGTGCGATGAGCGCCGCCTGCCCGCCGGACTCGGCGACCTGCAGCATCGCGCGCAGCGCGACGAGGGTCTTCCCGGATCCGACCTCGCCCTGCACGAGCCGGTTCATCGGACGCTCGGCGACGAGGTCTGTGGCGATCTGCTCTCCGACCGAGGCCTGATCGTCGGTGAGCGCAAAGGTGAGCCGGGCGTCGAAAGCTTCCCGCAGCTCGCCGGCAGGGCGTGGTCGTGCGTGCAACGCCGCCACCGCCGCTCGTTGCTGAAGGAGCCCCGCTTGGAGCACGAGGGCCTCTTGCATCCGCAGCGTCTGCTGCGCGGGGGCGACATCGTCGATCACCGACGGCCGATGGATGTGCTCGAGCGCCGTGCGAGCGGGAAGCAGGGCGTGACGGCGCCGCAGGTCGTCGGGGAGCGGGTCTTCGACCTCACCGAGACCGTCGAGCGCCCCTTCGACGGCCTTGGCGATCGTCCAGGTCGCCACGGCGGCCGTCGCCGGGTACACCGGGATCGGACGGCTCGCCAGCGCCTGCGCGGTCTGGGCCGCGGTCTCCAGATCGTCGAAGAGCTGGTAGTCGGGGTGCGCGAACTGCTTGCCGCCGCGGAACTCCCCCACCTTGCCCGAGAACATCCCCCGCCGGCCACGTCGCAGCTCACCCATCCGCCAGGACTGATTGAAGAACGTGAGGGAGAGCTGTCCCTCGCCATCGGAGATCACGACCTCGAGCAGCGAGCCGCGTCGGTTGTGCATCCGCCTCTCGGAGACCGAAACGATCTCCGCGACGATCGACACCTGCTCACCGACCGTCAACGAGGCGATGGGCGTCAGTTCGCCCCGCAGCGCGTAGCGCCGCGGGTAATGCGCCAGCAGATCACCGACGCGGGCCATGCCGAAGGCCTTCGTCAGCGCCTTCGCGACCTTGTCGTCGAGCACATCACCGAGCGGCGAATCGAGACGCAGCGGCGGCATGCTGCGAGTCTAGGGCGGGCCGCCGACAGGCCCGTCGCTATCGTGGGACGGTGACCCGGATCATCGCGGGAGCGGCCGGCTCCCTCACCCTCGAGGTGCCCGACGCCGGCACGCGGCCGACGAGCGACCGTGTGCGCGAATCGCTGTTCGGCGCGCTGGAGTCGGCCGATGCCCTGCGCGGCGCGCGCGTGCTCGACCTCTACGCAGGCTCCGGTGCGCTCGGCCTCGAAGCGATCAGTCGCGGTGCCGACCGCGCCGATCTCGTGGAGAAGGCGCCGCGGGCCGCTGTGGTCGCCGAGCGCAACGCCGCGCGGGTACGCCGAGCCGTGCCCGCCGCGACCGTGCGCGTGCACCGCGCCGCCGTCGAGGCGTTCCTGCGCGGGTACTCGGACGACATCGACCTCGCCCTGATCGACCCGCCCTACGCGGTCGACGAGCAGGAGATCACCCGGGTGCTGACGCTGCTGGTCCCGCACCTCGCGACGCACGCCGTCGTCGTCGTCGAGCGGGACGCCCGCTCCCCCGAGCCCCTCCTGCCGCCGGGCCTGCGCGTGTTCCGCGATCGGCGCTACGGCGACACGACCCTGTGGTGGATCGAACCCGACGACGGCGACGAGCCGGGCACCGCCTAGCCCCGCGCGGAATCCCAGTCGCGGTAGGGATCCCAGCCGGGAGGCCGGGTGACGGGCTCGCCGTCGAGCCGCAGGGCGATATCACCGGCCGGTTGCACGACTCCGATGGGACGGAACGGAGCCGGCACCGCAGCGCCCGCGGGATACGTCGCCAGCAGCGCGTGGTCCTCGCCGCCGCCGAGCGCGCGCTCTCTGTCCGGGCCGAGGGCCGCGGCATCCAGATCGATCGTGACGCCGGAGGCGCGGGCCAGTCGCGATGCATCGAGGGCGAGCCCATCAGAGACGTCCATCATCGCCGTGGCTCCGGCGCGCGCGGCGATCACCCCCGCCCCGATGGGCGGCGAGGGGCGCAGTTGCGCGACGACGAGCTCGTGATCCTCGGGCGAGAGGCGCGCGCCCACCACCGGAACCGGCTGCCCGGCGTCGTCACGGAACCGAGTGAACAGGATGTCGAGCCCCGCCGCCGCACGGCCGAGCTCCCCGGCGATCGCCACGACGTCGCCGACCCTCGCCCCGGCGCGGGTCACCGGCGTCGTCACCGGTGTGCCGAGGGCGGTCACCGCCACGGTCAGCGTGTCGGAGACGGTCAGATCCCCGCCCTCCACCGAGCAGCCGGGCGCCAGCGCATCACACGCCGCACGCAACCCCCGGGCCACGTCGGTCACGAACGACAGGCGAGTGTGGTCGGGCATCGCGAGCGCCACGAGCAGGGCCGTCGGGGTCGCGCCCATCGCCGCGACATCCGCGAGATTGACGGCCGCCGCCTTCCAGCCCAGGTCGAACCCGCTCGTCCATGCGAGCCGGAAGTCGGGTCCGTGCACCAGCGTGTCGACAGTGGCGACCAGCCGACCCGAGGGAGCCGCGATCACGGCGGCATCGTCGCCGGGGCCGACCTCCGCGCGCGACGGACCCACCGCAGCGAGGATCGCTGCGAGCACCTCGCCCTCCGACAGGGCGGCGACCGTCGGATCGGCGTCGTGCTGCGGCATCCCCCCACGCTACTCGGCGGCGGGACAGGTGCGAGTCGCTAGCCTGGACGGATGAGTCGGATGTCGCGCGCCCTCCTCGCCGCGACGGCGGCCGGATGCCTCGTGCTCACCGGCTGCGCCAGCACCGTCGCGCTGCAGCCCGCTCCGAACTCCGGCGCGTCAGCCTGCGCCGACATCTCGGTGCGTCTGCCGTCCGACCTCGTCGGCAAGGAGCGCCGGTGGACCACCGCGCAGGCCACCGCAGCATGGGGGGACCCTGCCGCTGTGCTCTTCACGTGCGGTGTGACCCCGCCCGGCGCGACAACGATGCCCTGCCGCACGGTCGATGGCGTCGACTGGCTCGTCGATGACACCGACGCGCCGCGCACACTCGTCACGACCTTCGGGCGGGTGCCCGCGGTGCAGCTCTACATCGACACCGACCCCACGGGCGGAGTGTCGAGCATCGACGCCCTCACTGCGCTCGGCCCGCTCATCTCGGCGTACACGACGGTGACATCCGAGTGCACCGCTCACGGCGGAGCGACCGCGGCGCCGACCCCCTGAGACTCAGGCGCGGACGACCCGCTCCAGAGCGGTGTCGACGAGCTCCGAGATCAGGTCCGCGTAGCTCAGGCCCGACGCGATCCAGCACTTCGGGAACATCGAGATCGGTGTGAATCCGGGCATCGTGTTGAGCTCGTTGACCACCGGGCCATGGTCGGTCAAGAAGAAGTCGACCCGGGCGAGACCACGCCCGTCGACCGCGGCGAACGCGCGCAGCGCCATCTCCTGGAGCGAGGACACCTCCTCGGCCGTGAGATCAGCCGGGCAGACCACGTCGACGCCGTCGCCGCCGAGATACTTCCCCTCGAAGTCGTAGAACTCGCGGTCGCGCAGCACGATCTCCCCGACGAGCGACGCGCGAGGGGCGACATCCGCTCGCCCTTCGAGCACCCCCACCTCGACCTCGCGCCCGACGATGCCCTGCTCGACGAGCACCTTGTCGTCTTCGGCGAACGCGACCCGCAGGGCGGCGTCGAGCTCGTCGAGCCCGTGCACCTTGGACACACCGACGCTCGAGCCGGCTCGAGCGGGCTTCACGAACCACGGAAAGGATGCCTCGGTCAACCGTGTGGCGACCACGCCCGGGTCGGCGCGCCACTCCGACTCGCGCACGGTGATTCCCGGGGATACCGGCACCCCGGCTGCCGCGAGCGCCACCTTCATGAAGTGCTTGTCCATGCAGACCGCGGAGTCGAGCACGCCGCCGCCCGCGTAGGGGATCTCGAGCGTGTCGAAGAAGCCCTGGATCGTGCCGTCCTCACCGTGCGCGCCGTGGAGGATCGGCAGGATCACATCCACCTCGCCGAGGTCCGCGATCTCGCCGTCCGCGCGACGCACCCGCAGCGATCGGCGTCCCGCGGGCTCGGGCCACAGAATGCGGGTGCCGTTGTCGACCACCTCGGGCAGGTGCGCGGGATCGAGCGCGAATTTGCCGGGATCGTCGTCCTCGAGCACGAACGCACCCGTGCGGGTGATACCGACAGGGATCACCGCGAACCGGTCGCGATCAATCGCTCCCAGCACTCCCCCCGCTGTTGCGGAGCTGATCGAGTGCTCGCTGGATCTTCCCCCAAACAGAACCACTACGACCGGCTTGTCCATTCTGCGTCCTCTCCCCTTGGGGGGTGTCGTCGTCGGTGGTCAGGTGCGGAGCGATCTGACGGGGATCGAGGTCGCCGTCGAGCACCATCTTGACCTGCTCCACGATCGGCATCTGCACGTCGTGCTCGCGTGCGAGGGTGAGCACGGGCGTCACCGAGGCGAGGCCCTCCGCGGTCTGCTGCATCTGCTTGACGACATCCTGGAAGCTGTAGCCCTGCCCGAGCAGGCGCCCCGCCGTGTTGTTGCGACTCAGCGGCGACTGACATGTGGCTATCAGGTCGCCGAGTCCGGCGAGCCCCTGCAGTGTCTCGGCGCGCGCGCCCATGGCGACGGCGAAGTCGGTCATCTCGACGAGACCTCGCGTGATGATCGACGCCTTGGTGTTCTCGCCGTAGCCGACGCCGTCGACGATGCCGATCGCGACGGCGATGAGGTTCTTGAGCACACCACCGAACTCGGTGCCGATCACATCGGTGTTCACGAATGTGCGGAAGTAGTGATTGCGCGCGCGGCGGGCCACCAGCTCCGCCGTCTCCTGACTCGTCGAGGAGATGACCGCCGCGGTCGGCTGCTCACGGGCGATCTCGAGCGCGAGATTGGGGCCCGATGCGACGGCGATTCGGTCGGGATCGCAGCGCAGCTCCTGCTCGATCACCTCGCTCATGCGCAGATTCGTGCGCTTCTCGACACCCTTCATGAGCGAGATGACCGGCTGGTCGGTGCGGGAGAGGATGGGTCGCAGACCCTTTAGGTTGTGGCGGAGGGCCTGGCTCGGAACCGAGAGGAACACGAGCTCGGCGCCGTCGAGAACCGCATGGAGGTCATCGGAGGCCCACATCGTGCGCGGCAGATTGATGCCGGGCAGGTACTGACTGTTGCGCTTGGCCCTCGTGATCTCATCGGCGAGTTCGCGCCGACGAGCCCACATGCCGACCTGGGCCCCGCCGTCGGCCAGAATCTTGCCGAACGTGGTCCCCCAGCTGCCGGCGCCGATGACGGCGACGCGAGGGAGCTCGGGCTCGCCCCTACGAGTCAAGGCGACCCGTCTCCTTCTGGCCGTGCGCGGAGGGGTTCCAGCGCTCGGCCGGAGCCTTCTCACCGCGCAGCGTCTCCTCCAGCGAGGTGATTCCCTGCATCACCGCGGCCGTCACCGCCACAAGCGTGCTCTGCTCCTTGCCGTGACCGATATGAGCGGAGAGGTCCAGTGCCGGTCCGAACACGATGCGCACGCGCTTCCTCGGCGGCCAGAGCGAGAGCTTCCCGTATCGCGGGAGGATGCGCTGCGAGCCCCAGTGCGCGACCGGGATCAGGGGGATGTCCCCCGCGAGCGCGAGGCGCGCGGCCCCGGTCTTGCCCCGCATCGGCCACAAGTCGGGGTCGCGGGTGAGGGTTCCCTCGGGGTACACGATCACGCCGTGACCGGAAGCGACGAGGCGTCGTGCGGAGGCCACCGTCGAACTCGCCGCGGCGGCCGTCGACTCACGTGCGACGGGCACCATGCCGGTGACACGCAACGCCCAGCCGAGAACCGGCACGCGGAACAGACTCTCCTTGGCGAGGAAGCGCGGGGCGCGTCCGATGCGCCACACGGCGACTGCGACGATCAAGGGATCGATCTCGCTCATGTGGTTCGGCGCGACGACGTAGGAGCCCTCCTCCGGAAGGTTCTCCTCGCCCTCGATCTCGATGCGCGCGATGAGGCCGACGATGGGCACGATGATCGCGGCGAGCAGCCACCAGACGCTGGGCCGCGACTTCTCGGGCGATGCGCGTCTCTTGCGGGACGTGGTCGACACGGCTCAGCCGATGACGTCGAAGTCGGCGCCGAGTGCGCGCAGCTTGGCGAAGAAGTCGGGGTATCCACGCCGGATGATCCCGACGTTGCGCACGATCGACTCCCCTTCGGCGGTCAGCGCCGCGATCACGTGGCTGTACCCGCCTCGCAGATCAGGGACGGTGATGTCGGCACCCCGCAATGCGGTCGGCCCGGTGATGACGGCGGCCTGCTCGAGCGCGCGGCGAGCCACGCGACGCACGCCCTCCTGCAGTCCGTGGGGGTGCACGACGATGTCGGCGCCCATCTTCACGAGCGCCTGAGTGAAGCCGAAGCGGTTCTCGTACACCGTCTCGTGCACGACCGAGCGGCCCGACGCCTGGGTGAGTGCGACGATCAGGGGCTGCTGCCAGTCGGTCATGAAGCCGGGGTGCACATCGGTCTCGACGACAACGGGCCGGAGCTCGCCGTCCCGCCGGAAGAGGATCCCGTCCTCCTGCACGTCGAAATCGGCGCCGACCTTCCGCAGCACGTTGAGGAAGGTCAGCATCTCCTGCTGGCGTGCACCGGCGACGAAGATCTCGCCGTCGGTCGCGATCGCCGCGCTGGCCCAGCTCGCGGCCTCGTTGCGATCGAAGATCGCGCGGTGGTCGTAGCCCTTGAGCCGATCGACGCCCTCGATGAAGATGACCCGGTTGGGCTCGTAGGAGATGATCGCGCCCATCTTCTGCAGCACGGCGATCAGGTCCATGATCTCGGGCTCGATCGCGGCGTTGCGCAGCTCCGTGACGCCCTTCGCACGCACTGCCGTCAGCAGTACCTGCTCCGTGGCGCCGACGCTCGGGTAGGGCAGGTGGATGCTGGCGCCGCGCAGGCCCTGCGGCGCCGAGAGTCGGATGCCGCTCGGCAGCTTCTCGACCACCGCGCCGAACTTGCGCAGCGCGTCGAGGTGGAAGTCGATCGGCCGGTCGCCGATGCGGCATCCGCCGAGATCGGGGATGAACGCCTGCCCCAGGCGGTGCAGCAGGGGGCCGCAGAACAGGATCGGGATGCGCGACGCGCCGGCGTGGGCGTCGATCTCCTCGAAGTGCGCAGACTCGACGTCACGGGGATCGAGCACGAGCGAGCCCGGCTCGACACCGTCTTCGACGCGCACGCCATGCACCTCGAGAAGAGAGCGCACCACGGCGACGTCGCTGATCTCGGGCACGTCGCGCAGGATGCTCGGGCTCTCACCGAGAAGAGACGCCACCATCGCCTTGGTGACGAGGTTCTTGGCGCCCTTCACCTCGACGCGACCGGAGAGCGGACGGCCGCCCCGGATCGAGAGGATCTCGCCCTCCTCCTCTTTGCGTCCGCCTGCGATGGATGCGTCGCCTAGGAGAGTCATACGGTGCGGCCTCACTTCGTGGGAGCGTCCGGAACGGGGAGCGTCCGGGGCTTCCAGGACTCGCGTCGCGCCTCGTAGGCGGCGATGCGATCTTCGTTTCGAAGGGTGAGTCCGATGTCGTCGAGACCCTCCAGAAGCCGCCACCTAGTGTAATCGTCGATGTCGAAACCGACACGAAGGTCGCCGATGACGGCGGTTCGGGTCTCGAGGTCGACGGTGAGCTGCGCACCGGGGTCGGCATCGAGAACCGCCCAGATCGACTCGAGGTCGGCCTCGGAGATGACCCCGGCCACCAGGCCCTGCTTCCCGGCGTTGCCGCGGAAGATGTCGGCGAACCGGGGGCTCAGCACCACACGGAATCCGTAGTCGCGCAGCGCCCAGACAGCGTGTTCACGACTCGAGCCGGTGCCGAAGTCGGGACCGGCGACGAGCACCGACGCGCCCGCGTAGGCGGGCTGGTTGAGGATGAACTCCGGGTCCTGGCGCCAGTTGGCGAACAGCGCGTCCTCGAATCCCGTCTTGGTCACCCGCTTGAGGTAGACGGCCGGGATGATCTGGTCGGTGTCGACGGCCGATCGATGCAGCGGGACGGCGACGCCGGTGTGGGCGGTGAACTTCTCCACGGTCAGGCCTCCTGTCCGGCGCCGGTCGCCACGGCGACGAGCGGTTCGAGATCCGCGGGGCTCGAGAGGGTGCCTCGCACAGCGGTGGCGGCGGCCACGAGAGGCGACACCAGATGCGTCCGCCCGCCCTTGCCCTGACGTCCCTCGAAATTGCGGTTCGACGTCGACGCGCAGCGCTCCCCCGGCGCGAGCTGGTCGGGGTTCATTCCCAGGCACATCGAGCATCCCGCGAACCGCCATTCGGCGCCGAAGTCGGTGAACACCTTGTCGAGTCCCTCGGCCTCGGCCTCCAGGCGAACCCGGGCGGAGCCGGGAACCACCATGACGCGCACGCCCGGCGCCTTCGTGCGACCGCGCACGACATCCGCGAACGCGCGCAGGTCCTCGATACGGCTGTTGGTGCACGAGCCCATGAACACGGCGTCGACCGCGACATCCTTCAGCGGGGTGCCGGCCGCGAGGTCCATGTACTCGAGCGCACGCTCGGCGGCGGCCCGCTCGTTCGGGTCCGAGAAATCGGACGGCGTCGGCACGACGTCGCCGAGCGACACACCCTGGCCCGGGTTCGTGCCCCACGTGACGAACGGCTCGAGGGCCGCGGCATCCAGGTAGACCTCCGCGTCGTAGACCGCACCCTCGTCGCTCGGCAGCGTGCGCCAGTAGGCGACGGCGTCGTCCCAGTCCGCGCCTCGCGGCGCGTGCGCACGGCCCTCGAGGTAGGCGAAGGTCGTGTCGTCGGGGGCGACCATACCGGCGCGCGCCCCCGCCTCGATCGACATGTTGCACATCGTCATGCGGCCCTCCATCGAGAGGGACCGGATCGCCGAGCCGCGGAACTCCAGCACGTAGCCCTGGCCGCCGTTCGTGCCGATCTTCGCGATGACAGCCAGGATGATGTCCTTCGCGGTCACCCCGGGCTTCAGCTCGCCCTCGACGGTGATCGCCATCGTCTTGAAGGGCTTCAGCGGCAGCGTCTGGGTCGCCAGCACATGCTCGACCTCGCTCGTGCCGATGCCGAAGGCCATGGCCCCGAACGCGCCGTGGGTGGAGGTGTGGCTGTCGCCGCACACGACGGTGATGCCCGGCATCGTGAGCCCCAACTGCGGCCCGACGACGTGCACGATGCCCTGCTCGCGGTCGCCGAGCGAGTGCAGGCGCACCCCGAACTCGGCCGCGTTGCGACGCAGCGTCTCGATCTGCGTGCGGCTCGTGAGGTCGGCGATCGGCTTGTCGATGTCGAGCGTCGGAGTGTTGTGGTCCTCGGTGGCGATCGTGAGGTCGAGACGGCGCACCGGGCGCCCCTCGGCGCGGAGGCCGTCGAAGGCCTGCGGGCTCGTCACCTCGTGCACCAGGTGCAGGTCGATGTAGATGAGGTCGGGTTCGCCGTTCTCACCCTTGACGACGAGGTGGTTGTCCCAGACCTTCTCCGCGAGCGTGCGCGGACGGTCGGGAATGGTGGGCGAATCGGACGTGATGTCGGTCATGGCTCTGACGTACTCCTCGAGTGGGTGTGGAGGCCCGCGACGAACTCCGCGACGAGGACGGCCTAGAACAAGGTCTCGTCGCGGCCGCTAAGGAGGAGGCGAGCGATCCGCACCTCGTCACAGTACCACCGGCGCCTCGGCGCAGGGCTCGACGGCGTGACGTCGTATTGCACCCGATGATGGCGGCGGCGGCGCGCCGTGCGACGATTCCCCTTTGACCCCCGCCCTACCCGAGGAGAGTCGTGACCGAGCACGCAGCGCACACCGAGGCATCCTTCGACACCCGTGCCGCGCACGCCGGTGCCGAGTGGTCGGATGCCGCGTCCCGCACCGTGCCGCTCTACCTCACCGCCGGGTTCCGCTTCGACGCCTTCGACACCGCCGCCGAGCACTTCGCCACGGGCGCCGGCTTCGGCTACACCCGCACCGGAAACCCGACCGTCTCGGCCCTGGAGCAGAAGCTCACCGCCCTCGAGTCCGGCGCGGCGGCCGTGTTCCTCGCGAGCGGCCAGGCGGCCGTCACGACCGCCCTGCTCACGCTGCTCTCCGCCGGCGACCACATCGTTCTCTCCGCCCACATCTACGAGGGCACCCGCGGCCTCGTCTTCGACAACCTGTCGCGGCTCGGCATCACGGCCACGCTGGTCGACGAGATCTCCGACCCCGATGCGTGGCGGCGCGCCACCCGCCGCGAGACGCGCGCCTACTTCGCCGAGTCGATCGCGAACGCGCGCAACGACATCCTCGACGTCGCTCTCGTCGCCGGCGTCGCCGACGAGTTCGGCATCCCGCTGGTCGTGGACAACACGTTCGCGACGCCGGCGCTGCTGCGACCGATCGAGCACGGCGCGGCGATCGTCGTGCACTCGGCGAGCAAGTTCCTCGGCGGTCACGGGGCCGCGCTGGGCGGCGTGATCGTCGACGACGGCCGCTTCGACGGCGTCACGGCGGGCCGCCTGTTCCCGCACCTCGTCGAACGCAACGCGAGCGGTGCGCCGAGCCCGTGGGAGCGCCACGGCGGACGCGCGCGCATCGCCTACGCGCGAGAGACGGTCGCCCCCCGCTTCGGTGCGACGCCGTCGCCGTTCAACGCCTTCCTGGTCGGCCAGGGGGCGGAGACCCTCGGCTTGCGCGTGCGGCACCAGTCCGCGGGCGCCCTCGCTCTCGCGACCTGGCTCGAGGAGCAGCCCGAGGTCGCCTCCGTCGACTACGCCGGTCTTCCCACGCACCCCGATCACGACCTCGCGGTGCGTCAGCTGCAGGGCGGCTTCGGCTCGGTGTTCGCGTTCACGCTGAACGGCGGCGAGCCCGCCGCCCGCGCGTTCGTCGAAGCGGTTCAGCTCGTCACGCATATGACGCATCTCGGCGACGTGCGCACGCTCGTTCTGCACCCCGCCTCGACGAGCCACTCCGGCCACGCGGAGTCAGAGCGGGTACGGCGCGGAGTTCTCCCCGGCACCCTGCGTCTGTCCATCGGCATCGAAGACGTCGACGACCTGCGTCGCGACCTCGCCCGGGCGCTCGCCGCCGCGGGCGCCGCCAGCGGATCCCCCGCCGCCGTCGCCGGGTCCGGCGACCGTTCCACGGAGGAGATCCTCGCATGACCCGCCTGCAGCACTTCGGCTGGTTCCTCGCCCGCGGCTTCGGCCCGCACGGCTGGGGATACCCCTCCCTCGACTGGGACTACGACTGGACGAAGCCCGGCCTCTACCAGCAGTCGGCGCGCACCCTCGAGCAGGCCGGGTTCGACCTCGTCATCATCGAGGACGCACCGTCCCTCGGCAGCCCGGAGACGATAGATCTGCGGATCCGGCATGCCTTTGGCGGCCCGAAGCACGATCCGCTCCTCCTCGCGCCGTACCTCTTCGACGCGACCGAGCATCTCGGCGTGATCCCGACGGTCAACCCCGCAGCGTACGTGCCCTACACGGCGGCACGTCAGTTCGCGACCCTCCAGCACCTGAGTGGCGACCGTCTCGGCCTGAACGTCGTCACCGACACCGGCAGCGCCCGCCACTTCGGCACCGCCGCGCCGCTCGGCCACGACGCCGCCTACGACCGCGCCGAGGAGTGGCTGGAGAGCCTGCGGCTGCTGTGGCGCAGTTGGTCGCCCGAGGCCCTCGTCGTCGACCCCGTCTCGGGCGTCTACGCGGACGGTACCCGGCTCGACCACGCCGCGCATCGGGGCGAGTACTTCGCCTTCGACGGCCCGCTCAACGCGGTGCCTTTCCGCGAGGGCGAGCCGGTGATCGCGTCGCCGGGCGGCAGCGGACGCGGACTCGGCTTCGCGGGCGCGAACAGTGACATACAGCTCGCGCTCGCCCCGCTCGATCGCGACAGCATCACCGCCTATCGAGCGAAGATCCACGCGGCGGCGGTCGAGCGTGGTCGTCGCCCGGAGGACATCACGATCCTCTTCGCGATCCAGCCCGCGCTCGTCTCATCAGCGGCCGAGGCGGACCGACTCGTCGCCGCGTCGGCGAACCCCGATGAGGCCGCCCTCGTGCAGATCGCGCGCAAGCAGTCGAGCGATCTCGAGACCGACCTCACGGCGCTCGACCTCGACGCGCCGATCCCTGCGGGCACGTTCGCGAACCACGTCTCGGAAGGCAGCATCCGTCGCCTCATCGGGAGGAACGACGCCGCCACCACGCCGCTGCGGCAGATCCTCGCGTCGCATGCGCGGCTCGGACGCCTCACCGACGGGTCCGGCTTCGTCGGCACCGCCGACGAGTTCGCCGACCGCATCGAGGAGCTCGCCGAGTGGGGCAACGACGGCGTACTGCTCTGGGGCGACCTGCACCCCGTCACGGTGCACCGCGTGCTCGATGAGCTCGTGCCGATCCTGCGCCGCCGCGGCATCCTCCGCCGCGAGTACGCGCCGGGCGGTCTGCGCGCGAACCTCGCCGCGTTCTGACCCCGATCAGACGGATGCCGCGGGGCCCGCGGCATCCGTCCCGTCGCGGTCGCGACGCGAGGCCATGAGACTCGCCACCGTGGCGACCGCCATCGAGGCCACGATGACGCCGAGCGAGGCGAGCGTGGAGATCTCGGGCGCCCATTCCACCCCATGACCTCCGTTGATGAACGGCAGCTCGTTCTCGTGCAGCGCGTGGAAGACGAGCTTCACGCCGATGAACGCGAGGATGAACGCGATGCCGTAGTGCAGATAGCGGAGCGAGTCGAGCAGTCCGCCGAGCAGGAAGTAGAGCTGGCGAAGTCCCATCAGCGCGAACAGGTTCGCCGTGAACACGAGGAACGGATCGGCGGTGATGCCGAAGATCGCCGGGATCGAGTCGATCGCGAACACCAGATCGGTGAAGCCGATCGCGACGAACACGAGCAGCATCGGGGTGAAGAGGCGTCGGCCGTCGACGGTCGTGCGCAGCTTCGCGCCGTCGAAGGACTCGCTGATCGGGAAGATGCGTCGCAGCGTGCGCACGATCACTCCCTCGCGCTTCTGATCGTCGTCGTGGTCGTCGCCGCCAAACGCCTGCCGATAGGCGGTGTAGACGAGGAAGATGCCGAACAGGTAGAACACGGCGCTGAAGTGCTCGATGATCGCCGCCCCCAGCAGGATGAAGATTCCGCGCAGCACGAGCGCGATGATGATGCCGACCATCAGCACCTCCTGCTGGTAGCGACGCGGCACGGCGAATTGCGCCATCAGCAGCACGAACACGAACAGGTTGTCGACCGACAGGCTGTACTCGGTCAGCCAGCCCGCGAGGAACTGGCTGGGCACGTCGAACCCGCCGCTGACGGCCCACAGCACGCCGGCGAAGACGAGTGCGAGCGAGACGTAGAACCCGACCCAGAGCCCGGCTTCCTTCATCGACGGCACGTGCGGCCGGCGCACGATGAGCAGGAGGTCGGCGACGAGGATCAGCACGAGAACCACGAGTGCGGTGATCTCGAACCAGGCGGGCAGAGCGGATGCCACGGGCGATGCCTTTCGGGAGGGTGCGACGAACGTCGACGGTCTCTCCCCCGCACAGTGCGGCGCGCACCCGGGGCGGCGACGTTGCGCCCGTGATGACGGATGCGCGAGATCGGGATACTCCCCCTCGCATCCGGAACTCTACTCCGGGCGGAACCGCGCGTCGCGCGGTGCGGGGCAGATGCGGAAACGTCGAAAGCCCGGTGCGAACACCGGGCTTTCGACGTGTTGGTGACCCCAGCGGGATTCGAACCCGCGTTACCGCCGTGAGAGGGCGGCGTACTAGGCCGCTATACGATGGGGCCGTTAGGCAACCGTTCGATTATGCCATGCCTTCGTGGTGCCCGACAAATCGGCGCCCACACTCCACTGATCCCTTCCGCCGCGAGGACGGAGGCGGCCACGGATCGGGTCGCGACGATCCGCCGGTCCGGATCACGCGACACCGAACAGCACGGATGCGATCACCGCGAGGGCGACGCCGGCGAGCTGCGGCGCCGCGAGTCGCTGCCTGTCGAGCAGCCAGGCGGCGACGACCGTGAACACCGGGTACAGGTTCACCAGCACCCCTACGACAGCCAACGGGCCGCGGTGCAGCGCGAGCACGAGGAAGACGTTCGCGACGCCGAGCAGAACGCCGGCGACGAGTGCCTGGATGATCGCGACCCGCCTCGCCGTCCCGTCCGCGATCACGGGTTCACGCGCCGCCCGTACCCGCACTCGCCGCGCACGCGCCAGCAGGAACATCCCGAGCATCGCGACGCCGAACGTGAGCTCGAGGAAGACGGGAATCTGCTCGGCGGCGACGGGAGCCGCATCGACGGCCAGGATCGAGGCACCGAGGAGGAGCCCCGACACGACGGTCAGCACGCCCGAACGCTGCGTGAGTCGCGGATGCCCCTCCGCCCGGCGAGACGATGCGAGCACCGCCGCGCAGATGGCGAGCAGCACAGCGACCCAGCCGAAACCGCCGAACCGCTCCCCGCGACCGACAGCGACGGCGACCGGCACCGCGGACTGCAGCACGCCCACGAGTGGGGCCACGAGACTGACCGAGCCGGACACCGCCGCCGCGTAGAACGCGATCGACCCCGCCGTCGCCGTCACCGCCGCGACCACGCCCCATCCGACGGCCGGCCCGCTCCACTGTCCCCCGACGACGATCACGATCACGCCGAGTACGGCCGCGCCGGACGCGTAGGCGAGGATCGTGGTGCCGACGGCACCGAGCCGTCGAGCGGCCATCGCGCCGAAATGTCCGTCGATGCCATACGCCGCCGCGGTGAGCAGCGCGAGCACGACGGTGACCACCACCCGTCGATTATTCGGGACGCGGCGAGGTCAGCCCGGACGCAACCGTAATACGCGTCACACTCCGCCTGACGCGGCGCGGAGTTGCCGCGGCATCCGCATCGTTGTTGACTCGCTTCATGCGAGTGACCAAGCATCTGCACGCCGCGCTGACCGTCGAGAACGAGGGGAAGACCCTCGTGGTCGACCCCGGCTCGTTCACCACCCCGCTCGAGGGGCTGCGCCATGTCGTGGCGATCGTGGTCACGCACGAGCATCCCGACCACTGGACCCCCGAGCACCTCACCCGGCTGCGCCGCGACCACGGCGACGTGCCGATCTACGCACCCACGGGCGTCGCCGCCGCGGCCGCCGGCTTCGACATCACCGTCGTCGAGGCGGGCGACACGGTCGACGCCGGCGGGTTCACGCTGCGGTTCTTCGGCGGCCGCCACAACGAGATCCACTCGAGCATCCCGATCGTCGACAACCTCGGGGTGCTCGTCGACGACAGGCTCTACTACCCCGGCGACTCGTACGCGGTGCCGAAGGGAGTCGACGTGGAGCTGCTCGCGGCGCCGGTCGGCGCTCCCTGGCTGAAGATCGGCGACGCGATGGACTTCGTGCTCGCGGTCGCGCCGCGCCACGCCTTCGCGACCCACGACATGACACTCTCCGTGGCCGGCCGTGACATGGGGCGCGCGCGGCTGCGCTGGGCGACCGAGCAGCACGGCGGTGCGTTCCATGATCTCGACCCGGAGCAGTCGGTCGAGATCTGACCGGGCCGCGTCAACGACGAAGCGGGATGCCGCACCGAGGTGCGACATCCCGCTTCTGCGTGCCGATCAGACGCGCAATGGCCCGGATTACTCCGCGTCGAGATCGGTCTCGAGCAGGGCGACGAGTTCGTCGAGCGCCTGCTCGGCTCCGTCACCATCGGCCTTCAGCGTGACGACGGTGCCGTGCGCGGCGCCGAGCCCCATCAGGGAGAGGATGCTGCCCGCGTTCAGATCGGGGCCGCCGGCCACCGCGATCGTCACGGGGATCTTCTTCTCCTGAACCGCCTGCACGAACAGCTTCGCGGGGCGGGCGTGGAGTCCGGAGGCGCTGGCGATGGTCGCCTGGCGTTCGGCCATGGTGTATCTCCTTCGTAACGGTGTGTTCAGTGTGCGGCGACGGCCTGCGGCACCGCGGCCAGCTCAGGCTCGTCGGCGACGATCTCGAGAGGGCGGCGACGCGCGAAGCGCTTGAGCAGGATCACGACCACCGCCGTAACGACCGTACCCACCGCGATCGAGAGAATCCACAGCGGGAAGCTGTCGATGGCGAAGAAGACGAAGATGCCGCCGTGGGGTGCCTTCGAGGTGACGCCGAAGGCCATCGACAGGGCACCGGTCACGGCACCTCCGACCATCGCCGCGGGGATGACGCGGAAGATGTCTGCGGCGGCGAACGGAATCGCACCCTCGGAGATGAACGAGAGGCCGAGCAGCCATGCCGCCTTGCCGTTCTCACGCTCGGCGGGGCTGAACAGCTTGCGCCCGAGCACCGTGGAGGCGAGGGCCATCGCGAGCGGCGGCACCATGCCGGCGGCCATGACGGCGGCCATGATCTCGAGGTAGCGGTTGTCGCCGGCGATGCCGGCGGCGAGGTTCGCGGTCGCGAAGCCGTAGGCCACCTTGTTGACGGGTCCGCCGAGGTCGAAGCACATCATGAGGCCGAGGATGATGCCGAGCACGATCACGCCGACACCATTGAGGCTGGAGAGCCAGTTGTTCAGGGCGGTCACCACGAACGCGATCGGCCCGCCCAGGACGAGGAGCATGAGCCCCGACGCGAAGATCGACGCGAGCAGCGGGATGATGACCACGGGCATGAGACCTCGCAGCCAGCGCGCGACCTCGAAACGACCGAGCCACCAGGCGGCGAGACCGGCGAGCAGACCGCCGATGATGCCGCCGAGGAAGCCCGCGCCCATGTAGGCCGCGACCGCACCGGCGACGAAACCGGGGGCGATACCCGGGCGGTCGGCGATCGCGAAGGCGATGTAGCCGGCCAGGGCGGGCACGAGGAAGCCGAACGACAGGGCGCCGATCTTGAACGCGACAGCACCGAGGTACACGTTCAGCGGGTTCGCGCCGAGGTTCCAGAGGGTGGAAGCGCCGAGCACCTTGTCGGCGTTGAAGGCGATCTCGTAGCCGCCGAGCAGGAAGCCGAGCGCGATGAGCAGACCGCCGCCGGCCACGAACGGGATCATGTAGCTGACGCCCGTGAGCAAGGCCCGCTTCACGGTGCTGCCGAGGCCGCTGCGTGCGGCGGGGGCGGCGGCGACGGGGGCGCTGCCGCCGGCGCGACGGGCCGACGGGTCGGATGCCGCGGCGGTCGCCTCGCTGATGAGCTTCTCGGGCTCTTCGATGCCGCGCTTGACGGAGGCACGCACGAGAGGCTTGCCGGCGAAGCGGCCGGGCTCGCGCACGTCGACGTCGACCGCGAAGATGACGGCGTCGGCGGCGTCGATGACCGACTGGGCGATCGGCTTGTAGCCGCTCGATCCCTGCGGCTCGACGACGAGGTCGATGCCGTCCGCGGTGCCTGCGGCGGTGAGGGCATCGGCGGCCATGAAGGTGTGCGCGATCCCGGTCGCGCATGCGGTGACCGCGACGATGCGCGCGGGGCGGCCGTCGACGGTGTGGCGCGCGGCCCCGGTGGGAGCCGCCGCGGCGGCCGGTGCCGTCTCGCCGGCGATGGCGCGGTCGACGACGGAGACGACGTAGGCCGCGTCGCGGGCGCCGCGCAGCTGCGCGGTGAAGTCGTCGTTGAGCAGGTTGCGCGCGAGCTTCGAGAGCACGGCGAGGTGCTCCTCGGCGGCGTGCTCGGGAGCGGCGATGAGGAACACGAGGTCGGCCGGGCCGTCGGGAGCGCCGAAGTCGACCGCGGGCCGCAGGCGCGCGAACGCGAGCGAGGCCGTCGTGACGGCGGCGCTCTTGGCGTGCGGGATCGCGATGCCGCCGGGAAGGCCGGTCTCGTCCTTGGCCTCGCGGGCCCAGGCGTCGGCGAACAGCGCCTCGGCGTCCGTCGCACGGCCGGCCGCCACCACGCGCGCAGCGAGCGCGCGGATGACCGCCTGCTTGTCGTCGCCGAGCGATGCGTCGAGGACGACGAGCTCCGGCGTGATGATGTCTGACACAGTGACCTCCGTGGTCGCAGTGGGGTGGGTGGTGGTGGGTTTCAGTGGTCGGTGAGCGGGACGCTCGCCGGCGCGGGGAGTGACGAGATGGGGATCTCGTCGACAGGTAGGTCTGCGTGGGTGGGCGCCTGGGTGCCGGGCAGGGATGCCGCGGCCGCGCCATAGCGGATGGCGGTGGCGAGCCGGGTCGACTCCTCGGCACCGTCGAGGTCGGCGAGGAGGTAGCCGGCGAGGGAGGAATCGCCCGCGCCGACGGTGCTGACCGGGCGGATGGGCGGGGGACGCCCGATCCAGGCGCCGTCCGCGGTGACGAGGAGCGCGCCGGCGCTGCCGAGGGTGATGAGCGCCGCGCCGACACGGGTCGGAACGAACCGGCGTGCCGCGGCGACGAGGGATGCGGGGTCGGCGTCGCGCGCCGCGTCGTCGTCGAGCAGCGCGGCGAGTTCGTCGTCGTTGGGCTTGATGAGGTCGGGGTGGGCGTCCGCGACGACCGCGGCGAGGGCGGGGCCCGAGGTGTCGACGGCGATGCGCGGCGCGTGCGCGCCCCACCGCCCGCGGGTCGCGGCGATCACGTCGACGTAGAGGTCGTCGCCGGCGCCGGGCGGCACGGACCCGGCGAGCACGAGCCAGCGGGCCCCGGCCGACGCGGTCACGACGGCTTCGATGAGCGCAGCCCGTTCGGCGGCGCTCAGCTCGGCGCCGGGCAGATTCAGCTTGGTCGTCTCGCCGCGGGGATCGGTGATGGCGATGTTCGAGCGCACGTGCCCGGCGACCGGCACCGCACGAGCGGGGATGCCCGTCGCGCGCAGCACGGTGTGGAACGGATCCTCCGGGGAGAGCGGCAGCACGGCGACGGCGCGTTCTCCCGCGGCGGCGGCGACGCGGGCGACGTTGATGCCCTTCCCGCCGGCATCCTCGCGTGCGGAGACGGCGGCCTGCACCTCTCCCGGTGCGAGCGGGCCTGCGAGGGTGACGGTGCGGTCGAGCGAGGGGTTGGCGGTGAGCGTGACGATCATGCGCGCCACACCTCCACATCGGCGAAGGCGAGTACCGCGGCGAGCTCGCCGGTCGGGTCGGCTTCGCTGACGAGCACATCGATGTCCTCGACCCCGGCGAACCGGCGCAGCGACTCGCGCTGGAACTTCGAGCCGTCGACGACCAGGATGACGCGGCGCGCCGCCCGCACGATGGCGGCCTTGACGGCGGCCTCCTCCATGTCGGGGGTGCTGAGGCCGAAGTCGGCGGAGATGGCGTTGGTGCCGACGAAGGCGATGTCGGGACGCAGCTGGGCGATGGTGGCGACGGTCGTCGCGCCGACGGCCGCGGCCGTCGCCGATCGCACCCGTCCGCCGATGACAGTCAGGGAGACGCGGGGGGCGTCGGCGAGGGCAGGTGCGAGGGCGATGGAGTTGGTGATGACGTCGGCTGTCGCGTCGACGCGCGCGAGGCGCTCGGAGAGCGCGTCGGCGACGGCGGCGGTCGTGGTGCCGGAGTCGAGGAAGATCGAGCCGGTGAAGCCGGCCGGGATGGCCTCGAGCGCGCGGCGGGCGATCGCGATCTTGGCGGCCTCATGCTGCGTGCGTCGTTCGAGCACGGTCGGCTCGATCGTGCTGATGCGGTCGGTGGAGACCGCTCCCCCGTGCACCCGACGCAGAAGGCCGGCGTCTTCGAGCACGGCGAGGTCGCGACGCACCGTCTCGGTGGTGACCTGGAACCGCTCGGCGAGGTCGATGACCGACACGCGCCCGTCACTGGTGACGAGCTGTTCGATCAGCGCGTGGCGCTCCGTCGCGTACATGGACCCTCCTTGGACATCCACAAAGTACAACACCAACACACACAAAACAACATCCAAAGCAACATTGCCCCACACAGCCACTCCTCGCCGTCCACAGACACCTCATAGACTTCGCCGAGACCGGACATCGAGTCGCCGCATAGCGTCGCCGACGTGACATCCATAGCCCCGCCTTCTCAGGCCGTACCCGTCTCTCCCCCGGCCTCGGTCGCCGCTCGTCGGCGCTGGGGTGTCTGGCCCCTCGGATTGGTCCTCCTCGGTCTCGGCGCCGCCGTTCTCACGGCGTGGGGCGTCTGGAACGGATCGCAGTCCGACTACTACGCATCCATCGCGCTGTCGATGAGCAAGAGCTGGTCGAACTTCTTCTTCGGTGCGTTCGACCCCGCCGGCACCGTGACGCTCGACAAGATCCCCGGCTCGTTCTGGGTGCCCGCACTGTTCGTGAGAGTGTTCGGGTTTTCGACCTGGGCGATCATCCTGCCGAATGCCCTCGCCGCCGTCGGCGCCGCGCTCATCACCGCGGTGACCGCCAAACGGGTCGCCGGCACCACCGCGGGTCTGCTCGCGGGCGCCGTCGTCGCGACCACGCCGATCCTCGTGGCCGTCTCGCGCTCGAACCAGCCGGAGTCCTTCTTCGTGCTGGCGATCGCCGCGGCCGCCTGGGCCGCCGTCCACGCGGTGCAGAAGGCGAGCTTCGGATGGCTCGTGGCCGCCGGCCTGTTCATCGCGGCTGCCTTCCAGTGCTACATGCTCGAGGCTTGGGCCGCGTGGCCGGCGCTCGGCATCGCGTACCTGTGCAGCCGGCAGCCGTGGGTTCGCAAGATCTGGACGCTCCTGGTCGCCGGCGTCATCAGCGCCGCGGCATCCGTCGCGTGGATCGTGATCGTCTCGCTCGTGCCGGCGTCCTCGCGGCCCTACATCGGCAGCACGCTGCACAACAGCGCCTGGGAGATGGTGTTCGGCTACAACGGTCTCGGCCGGTTCGGTTCGAGCACCGCCGACAGCAGTGCCTACAACTCGTTCACTCCGCCGTTCTCGGGCAGCGCCGGCATCTTCCGCCTGTTCAACACGCAGCTCGCCGGGCAGATCGGCTGGCTCGTGCCGGTGACGCTGCTCGCCCTCGTCGTGCTCTGGATCGCCAAGGTGCCGCGCACCATCACCGTGCTGATCGGTGTCTGGTTCCTGACGTACGCCGCGATGTTCTCGGTCGTGGCCGGCATGCACCAGTTCTACACGGCGTCGCTCGCGGTGCCGATGGCGCTCGCGGTCGGCCTCGCGTTCGGCGCAGCCCGGAAGGCGAACATCCGGTGGGCGCAGGCATCCCTCGTCGGCGTCGCCGCACTCACGGCGTTGATCATCGGCATCTCGTACGGCGGCTACTCGATCGTCGTCTCGATCCTGCAGCTGGTCGCCGCGGCGGTCGCCATCGGCCTCATCTACTGGGAGCGCGCGCGCACCCGCCCCCTGCGGTTCGTGACCGCGCTCGTCGCCGGAGTGGGCCTGCTGCTCACCCCGACGGTCTGGTCGGTCGTGACCATGTCGCACCCGAGTTCGATCAACCCGGTCGCGGGCGGCGTGGCGGACATGAGCGGCGGCATGGGTGGTCCCGGCGGCGGACAAGGCGGTCCCGGCGGTCAAGGCGGCTTCGGCGGTCAGACCCAAGGCGGCTCGTCCTCGGCCCAGGGCGGCCCCGGCGGGTTCGGCTCGCAGAGCGGTTCGTCGAGCAGCCAGGGCGGGTTCGGTTCCGGCGGCCCGGGTGGCGCGGGCGGCCCCGGCGGATCGAGCGCGCAGGGCGGCCCCGGCACGCAGGGCGGTTTCGGCGGATCCAGCAGCGGCTCCGCGCAGGGCGGTCTCGGCGGCCAGGGCATCGCGGGCATGTCGAGCTCGTCGTCGTCGGACGCCGAGCTGATGACCTGGCTCGAGCAGCACGCGACGTCGAGCACCGAGTACCTGGTCGCGACGTTCGGCGCGCAGCAGGCGGCCGGGCTGATCATCGGTTCGGACGGCGGCTCGGTGCTCCCGATCGGCGGTTTCAGCGGCAGCGACCCGGTGCCAACGCTCGCCGAGTTCCAGGCCCTGGTCTCCAGCGGCAAGCTCACCTACGTGCTGCTGAGCGGAGCGGGCGGGGGCGGCGGCGGCATGGGCGGATCGTCGTCGGGCACGTCGAGCGAGATCCAGTCGTGGGTCGAGCAGAACTGCTCGAGCGTGAGCGACTCGCCGAGCTCGAACCTCTACTCCTGCTCGGCATCGAGCACCGGGTCCTGAGGGGCGCGGCCTCAGACGACGGATGCCCCGGCTCTCCCCTCGAGCCGGGGCATCCGTCTGTGTCGGCCTAAGGTGATCGGATGCCGGACTCCCCCGCGGCCGACCGCGTGATCGATGAGCTGCTCGTGCGTGGGCTGCTGCGGGCCGCCACGCCCGAGTTCGCCGAGGCTCCGCTCGCGTTCGCCGCGGAGGGCTGGGACTGCGCACTCTGGCGGGTGGGCGAGCACCACGCCGCCCGGTTGCCGCGGCGCGAGGTCGCCGATGCGCTGGTGCGGCACGAGCAGGAGTTCCTGCCGGCGATCGCCCGCCGTCTCGCGACCGCCGGAGTCGGCGCCCCCGCTCCCCTGGTCGCGGTGCACGCGAACGAGGCGACACCGTTCCCGTGGAGTCTCGTGCCGTGGTTCGACGGCGAGGCGGCGATCGACGTGCCGCGCGCGGAGCGCGGAGCGTGGGCCGGCCCGCTCGCCGCGGGCATCGCCGCGCTGCACATGCCCGCGGCATCCTTCCCCGAGAATCCGTTCCGCGGAGTGCCTCTTGCGGCCCGGGACGCGTCGATTCGGGCGCGGCTGCGCGAGGCTCCGGTGTCGGCTGCCGAGCACGCACTTCTGGATGCCGCGTGGCACGACGCCCTCACGGCAGAACCGCACATCGGGCCGCCGGTGTGGCTCCACGGCGACCTGCACCCGGGCAATGTCGTGGTGCGGGGCGGGCGCCTGGTCGCGCTGATCGATTTCGGCGACCTCACCGCGGGCGACCCCTGCTACGACATCGCCGTCGGGTGGCTCGCGTTCTCGCCCGTCGACCGTGCCCGGTTCCTGGCGGAGGCGGGTGTCGACGAGGGGAGCCCGCTCGCCCTCCGGGCGCGCGGCTGGGCGGCGGCGTTCATCGCCGTGCTGCTGTGCGCGAGCGACGACAACCCCCGCTACGCCGCCGAGGCGCGCGCGGCCCTCGCCGACTTGGCGCGCTAGATCTGCCCGGCTCGCCGTGCCGGCGCGCGAGATCTGCCCGCCTCGCCCGGCGCCGCCGCGGAGAGACCACTCGCCGTGGCGCTGTACCGAACGCAGGCGATCACCCGAGCGCAGGAGAACGCCGCGACATCCTTCCTGTTCTCGCGCCATCGCCTGTCTCCACGCGCGAGACGCCCGGCGCCGCCGCGGGGCGGCGTCTGGCCGGGGCGGTGCACGGCACGCAGGCGATCACACGAGCGCAGGAGAACGCCGCGGCATCCGTCCTGTTCTCGCCAGATCACCTGTCTCCACGCACGGGACGCTGCCCGCACGAAAGACGACGCCCCGCTCCGCCGCTGCGGAACGGGGCGTCTGACGGATGCCGCGGCTCAGGCCTCGCTCATCGCGGTCTGCGCCGCGAGCTCGGCCTGACCCTTGGCGGCGTAATAGGCGGCGCGGGCCGCGTCACGGCGGGCCTGCTCGGCCTGGCCTGCGTCGAGGGTCTCCTGCGAGATCGGCACGCTCTCGACGTGGTTCACGCCGTGGTACTTCTCGATGTACGCGTCGAGCTCGGGGCCGGACTCCCACGAGGTGATGAGGCAGTAGCGGGGCTCGGTGCCGAGGTGGGTGGCGGCGTGCCACAGGCGCTGCGTGTCGATGATCAGCTGCGCGCCGGCCGGCAGCGCGATGCGCACCTCGCCTTCGGGATCGGTGCGGTTGTGACGCAGCACGAAGTAGCTCTCGGTGTCGTCGGTGAGATTGAAGAACCCGCGCACGACCCAGCCGGTGCCGTCGGGGTTGAGGCGGTTGTTGTCGTCCTGGTGCAGGTTGTAGAGGCAGTCGCCGTAGCTGTTGGGCTGCAGCTCGATGATGCGGCAGCGGCCGACGTTCGCGCCCGGCTCGAGCGCACGCTCGGTGAGAGTCGGGGCGAGCTCCGTCTGGGCGGGGATCCACACGCCGTCCTTGTCGGTGCGCGGCGGCTTGTGGTTCCAGAAGCCGTTGCATTCGATCTCGCCGAAGGCGCTTGCAAGCGGTGCGAAGCGCGTGTCGCCCGACGACTTCCAGTCGACGTACTCGATGTCGAGCCACTCCTTGGGGTCGAGCGGCTTGTTGTAGCTGTCGAGAACGACGTAGCCGGTCTCTTCGAGCGCGGCGGAGGTGATGTAACCCATGAGGTGGTCAGCCTTTCGTCCAGGGGCCAGCGAAGTTTTAACAGGCCCGGCGCGGGTTAGCCTACCCTTGCCTCCTCCCACGGCCCCGGGGGCGGGCCGGTAAAATCCCCCATCATGGGAGCAGCCAGAAACATCGAGGCATCCGCGGTCAACACCATCGACTGGCTGTCGTCTCCCGGCACCAACATCGTGGTTCCGGTGTACCAGCGGCAGTACCGGTGGGACATCGGCGGGTGCGAGCAGTTGCTCGCCGATGTGCGCGCGGTCGCCGAGGCCGAACCCGGGCAGACCCACTTCATCGGCTCCGTGCTCTCCACTGCGTCGACCGACGCCGCCGACACCGAGCTCGTGCTGATTGACGGGCAGCAGCGCATCACGACCCTCATGCTGCTGGTGGCGGCACTCGCGCACACCCTGCGTGACACCGACCCTCCGCTCGCGGCCCAGCTGCGCCGCGTGCTGGTGCGGGCGGATGATCCGTCCCGCACGAAGCTGCGCCCCCACCGCGCGTGGGCGGAGGTGTTCGAGGAGGTCGTGCTCGACCGCCGTTCGCCCGACGACGCTGAGCGGGCGTCGCGCTTCGACGACAACTACGCGTTCTTCCGCAGCCGCATCGGCGTGCACGACGCCGCCGCGGTGTGGCGGGGTCTCACCCGGCTCGAGCACGTGGCGATCGCGCTCGGCGCCGAGGCGAACGCGCAGCAGACCTTCGAGAGCCTCAATTCCACGGGCGAGCCGCTGCGCGACCACGAGCTGATCCACAACTACGTGCTCATGGGACTCACGCGCGAGCAGCAGACCGAGATCGAAGACGACTACTGGCTGCCCATCGAGCGGGCCACCGGCGAGGCGATCGCGGCGTTCTGGCGCCACTACCTGATCATGACGACCGGGCGGGAGCTGGCGGCATCCGGTCATCGCTCGGTCTACGACGCGTTCCGGCAGCGGTTCCCGAGACTGGATGCCGCAGCCCTGCGTCGCCACGCAACAGAGTGGCGCGCGTTCGCCGAGATCTATCGTCGTCTGCTCGACCCGTCGCTCGAGCCAGACCCCGCGGTACGCACGCACACGGCGGGCATCGGCACGTTCGGCCGGGTGGCGTTCCCCCTCGCGATGCGGGCGATCGCCGACCACGGGTCGGGTCACCGCACCCACGCCGAACTGCTGACGACCCTGCAGAGCGTGGAGTCCCTGCTGCTGCGCCGCGAGATCGTCGGGGTGCCGAACGACCGCATCGTGGCGCGGCTGTGCCGTGCGCACAGCGAGGGCGAGTCGTCGCTCATCCACGCGGTCGCCCGCATCACCCCCTCGAACGAGCGGGTGCGCGTCGCGCTCAAGTTCGGCGATGTGCCGCATCCCGGCTACGTGCTCGGGCGGCTCGCCTCGCGCGACGGAGATCCGGACGTGATCGTCGACCACATCGCACCGCTCGCGCCGGGCGACGACTGGACGCCCGACGGCGTGCGCCTCTGGGGCGACCTGAGCGATGACGAGCAGAACGCCTATCGCGCCCTCGCCCAGAGTCTCGGAAACGTGGTGCTCCTCGAGGACGAGCTGGCGATCGATGCGATCGATGCTCCCTATCCGACAAAGCGCCGCCTGCTCGGGTCGAGCGCCATCCCGCAGACGCGGGCGGTCGCCGAGATCGCCGAATGGTCGACGGCCGCGATCGCGCAGCGCACGGCAGAGCTCACCGCGGCGCTCGTCGCGACCTGGCCGCGCGCGGCGACGGGTGAGATCGACGACGACGGACTCACCCCGATCCTCGATGCGAAGCCTCGGCGCGGCTGGCCGCACGGCTGGGAGCGCGAGTTCTCGTATGTCGAGTACCGCGGCGAGCACTGGGAGGTCTACGACGTGCGTTACCTCTTCCATCGCATCATCACGCGACTCTGGGCCGATGACCGTGCTGCGGTCGTGCGGTTCACCGAGCGCAACGGCGGTCCGATCTTCTCCGAGCGGGCATGGAACGGCCAGTGGGACACGATCGACGCGACCCACCACCTCTACATGGGCTGGGACTCGACCTACATGCTGCGTGCCGTGCAGGACGTGCTGCTCGAGGCCGGCATCGCGCCCGAGGTGTTCGTCAAGTACAGCTACATCGGCGCCGCGATGTGACGGATGCCGCAGCCCCGGGCCGCGGCATCCGAACTGTTCGACAGGCGTAGTGTAGATGCGACGCGCGAGCCGCACCGGCGACGCGGGCGCCGGCCCGTCGTGCACCCGCGCGCGGGCCTTCAGACTGTGACGCCTTGGAGGACGTGACGATGCGTGCTGTACGCCTGACGGCTTGGAAGACCTTCCCCACTCTCGAGGAGGTCGAGCGCCCCGAGCCCGGTCCCGGGGAGGTGCTGCTGAAGGTCGCCGGCTCCGGCGCCTGCCACAGCGATGTGTCGCTGTGGCACGACTTCGACGAGAGCACCGGCGTGTCGGGCCTCACCCCGCCGTACACCCTGGGCCACGAGACCTCGGGCTGGGTGGAGGCGGTCGGCGCCGGGGTCACCGGCTTCACCCCGGGTGACGCGTATCTCGTCTACGGACCCACCGGATGCGGCCACTGCCGCGCGTGCGTGCAGGGCGCGGAGACCTACTGCGAGAACGCGGCGACGCTGCCGTATCAGGGAATCGGCCTCGGTCGCGACGGCGGCATGGCCGAGTACGTCACGGTTCCGGCCGCGCACCTCGTGCCGCTCGGCGACGCCGATCCGGTCGCGGCCGCGCCCCTCGCAGACGCCGCCCTCACGCCGTATCACGCGATCCGGCTCGCGCTGCCGCAGTTGAACAAGGGCGGCGCGTTCGCCCTCGTCATCGGCCTGGGCGGACTCGGCCAGATCGCGGTGCAGATCCTGCGGGCTCTCACCGGCGCGACGATCATCGCGACCGACACCAAGGAGGACGCGATGACGCTCGCCGCCGAGCGTGGCGCCGTCACCGTCGCGGGCGGCGAGGGCCAGGCCGCGCGCATCCGCGAGCTCACCGGCGGGCGCGGTGTCGACGCCGTGTTCGACTTCGTGGGCGCGACTCCCACGATCGCGCTCGCACAGCAGAGCGTCGCGGTGGGAGGCCGCATCCAGGTCGTCGGCATCGCCGGCGGCACCGTGTCGTGGAACTTCTTCACGACGCCCTACGAGTCGGTCATCACGAACTCGTACTGGGGCACGGTGGCCGACCTTCACGACGTCGTCGAGATGTACCGGGCGGGGCTGATCACCCCGGATGTGCAGCGCTTCTCGCTCGACGACGCCCTCGAGGCGTACCACCTACTGCAGGACGGCAAGCTGTCCGCGCGCGCGGTCATCGTTCCGCACGCCTGAGCGCCGACACAGCGAACGGGCGCCGGAGGGATCCGGCGCCCGTTCGTGCGTCTGCGGGTCAGTCGCGCGGGATGCCGAGCGCCGGCAGCACCACGTGGTCGATGACCGAGATGAGGAACTCGCGCGTGACCGGCTTACGCTCCATGAGCACACGGTGGGCGACCATCGCCGAACTGACGGTCGCGACGAGCTCGAGGTCGCGCCCGTCGGGGATCTCCCCGCGGTCCTTCGCACGCTGATAGAGGAAGCGGTTCGCGGCCGCGCGCGGCTCGACCAGTGCGTCGTGCGCGGCGTCGGCGAGCTCGGGAGAGCGCGAGAGCATCGAGACGATGCCCGCCATGATCTGCAGCTTGCGTTCGCCGTCTTCGATCGACGGAGCCTTGATCATGGCGACGAGGTCACCGCGCAGCGTGCCGGTGTCGGGCAGTGAGTCCTGGTCGTACGCGCCGCGCTTCATGCAGGCGACGGCGTCGATGACGAGCTCGGCCTTCGAGGGCCAGCGGCGATAGAGCGTGGCCTTGCCTGCGCGGGCCCGCGTGGCGACCATGTCGACCGTCATGCCGTCGTAGCCGGTCTCGGCGAGCACCTCGAGGGCGGCATCGAGGATTTCCGGGTCGCGGGTGTGATCGCGCTTGCGGCCGGGCTTCACGCCCTCGACATCGGACAGGTCGGGCTCGGCGAGGAGGGGGTCGACGAGATCCAGCGGCGTCATCGCAGCGGTCTCCTTTCGCGGGGGTGTCCTCACAGTCTACGTCGAATCGGTACGAAAGAGTTCTAGAACTTTTCATTTCCGGAACGCTTCAGTTCCGTATAGAGTGACCGTCATGACTTCCCCCACCGCGACCGCCCCGGCCGCCTCCACTCCCTCGGCTCCCTCGTCGCGCCGCTGGCTGACTCTCGTCATCGTCGGCCTCGCGCAGCTCATGGTGGTGCTCGACTCGACGGTCGTGAACATCGCCCTCCCCTCCGCCCAGGCCGACCTCGGCTTCTCCGACGGCGACCGCCAGTGGGTCATCACGGCCTACTCGCTCGCCTTCGGTGCACTGCTGCTTTTCGGCGGTCGCATCTCCGACCTGATCGGCCGTAAGCCGGCGTTCATCATCGGCCTGGTCGGGTTCGCCGCGGCATCCGCTCTCGGTGGCGCAGCGCCCACCTTCGAGGTGCTGGTCGCCTCGCGCGCCCTGCAGGGCGCGTTCGGCGCACTGCTCGCCCCGACGGCGCTGGCCGTGCTCACCACCACCTTCACGATCCCGCGCGAGCGGGCGCGCGCGTTCGGAGTGTTCGGTGCGATCGCCGGCGCCGGGGGCGCCGTGGGCCTGCTCCTCGGCGGGTTCCTCACGGAGAAGCTCGACTGGCGCTGGAACCTCTACATCAACGTGTTCATCGCCATCGTCGCGATCGTGGGCGTCATCGTCTTCGTCGGCCGCATCGAGCGTCACGGTCCGCGTCCGAAGCTCGATGTGCCGGGCACCATCCTGGTGTCGGCGGGTCTGTTCGGCATCGTCTACGGCTTCGCCAACGCCGAGACCGACGGCTGGGACTCGCCGCTCGCGTGGGGCGTGCTCACCGCCGCGGGTGTCTTCCTGATCGCGTTCGTGCTGTGGCAGCGCCGCGCGTCGCACCCCCTCCTGCCCCTGACGATCGTGCTCGACCGCAACCGCGCAGCCGCCTACCTCTCGATCCTCATCGCGGGTGCGGGCATGTTCGGGATCTTCCTGTTCCTGACCTACTTCCTGCAGGGTTCGCTGAAGTTCACTCCCATCCAGACCGGCCTCGGCTTCCTGCCGATGGTTGTGATGCTGGTGATCGCCGCGCAGCTGTCGACCAACCTGCTCCTCCCCCGCCTCGGCGCGAAGGTGATGGTGCCGTTCGGCATGGTCCTGGGAGTGATCGGGATGCTGCTGCTCACCCGCCTCTCGCTCGACAGCACCTATGCGGCCGACGTGCTGCCGGCGCTGCTCGTTCTCGGGTTCGCGATGGGCTCGATCATGCCCGCCTCGATGCAGACCGCGACGCTGGGCGTCGACCGCCACTTCGCGGGCGTCGCCTCGGCGATGGTGAACACGAGCCAGCAGGTCGGCGGATCGATCGGTACGGCGCTGCTGAACACGATCGCGGCCACCGCCGTGACGAACTACATCGCCGCGCAGACGGTGCGCACGCCCACGCTCGGCGAGTCGGCGGCGATCGCGGGCTACCAGGCGGCCTACGTGTCAGGCGCGATCTTCTTCGCGGTCGGCGCGGTGCTCTCGGTGCTGCTGTTCCGTCGCAAGGGCCGCGGCACGTCGGTCGCGACGGTCGCCGACCCCGACGCGCTGCCGGTCGCCGCGCACTGATCTCGAACACCGATGCCCCATTGGTCGCTGCGGCTCCGCCGCGCGACCGATGGGGCGTCGTCGTGTGTTCGGCGTGAGTAGTGTGGGCCGCGCGGCCCGCACCTCGAGCCGACCCGAGAAGGAGGCGTCCGATGGACATGAAGCTCGAACTCGTCCCGATCCCGGTCTCCGATGTCGACCGCAGCATCGCGTTCTACCGGGATGTCATCGGCTTCCACCTCGACCACGATGTGAGCCCGCGCGAGGGCATGCGCATCGTGCAGCTCACCCCGCCGGGTTCGGCGTGCTCCATCGCGTTCGGCACCGGCTTCGGGCTCCCCACGCCCGATGAGTCGGTGATCACGGGCCTTCACCTCGTCGTCGACGACGTCGCTGCGGCCCGCGACGAACTTGTCGCGCGAGGGGCGACCGTGAGCGGCATCGATGACATGGGCGGGGTGCTGTACGCGCACTTCCGCGATCCCGACGGCAACTCCTGGTCGCTGCAGGAGATCCGCGTCGGCGCCCGCCCCTAGGAGCGAAGCGCGCGCACCATGCTCTGCAGGGCGCCGAAGGCCGCGACCTGTTCGGGGTCGGTCATGCCCACCAGCATCCGCTTCTCGACGCCTCTCACCGCGATGGAGGCCGCAGCCAGCCGCTCGCGACCGAGCTCGGTCAGTTGCGCCGGCAGCGCCTTGCCCACTGCGGCCTCGGCCGGCCGCACCACCGACCCGTCGCGTTCGAGAGCCTGCAGCAGCACGTTCATCGACTGACGCGTGATGAACGCGCCGCGGGCGAGCTCGGAGTTCGAGAGTCCGGGCCGCTGCGCGAGCAGTTCAAGGCAGGAGTAGTGGGTGACCGTCATGCCGTGCGGGCGAAGTGCGTCCTCCATGGCGGCGCGCAGCGCGCTGGCCGCCTGTTTGAGCAGGTATCCCAGCGATGTGTCGAGGTCGATCGCCTCACCGGCTTGACTCATGTCAGTATTCTGACATACTCTCGGGCATGTCAGAAATCTGACACCAGATCGAAGGAGCACCCATGCCCGTCACCGGCCCCGATTTCGTCTCGCTGCAGGTGCGCGACCTCGACGCATCGCAGGCGTTCTACGAAGACTTCCTCGGCCTCGAACGCTCCCCCGCAGGTCCGCCGCACGCCGTCGTCTTCACGACGACCCCCATCGCCTTCGCCCTGCGCGACCTGGTCGCCGGCACCGATCTCGACAGCGTCGCGCAGCCGGGTCTCGGCGTCGCCCTCTGGTTGCACGCGACTGGCGTGCAGGAGATCCATGACGCCCTGGCAGCCGCCGGCCACCCCATCGTCACCGCACCGTTCGACGGACCCTTCGGCCGCACGTTCACGTTCGCCGACCCCGACGGGTACCACGTCACGCTGCACGACCGCGGCTGAGTCTCGCCGCACACAGCAAGAAGCCCGGATGCTCCGCGAGATGCGGACTTCCGGGCTTCTTCGTCTTGCTGGGGTACCTGGACTCGAACCAAGAACAACTGAACCAGAATCAGCCGTGTTGCCAATTACACCATACCCCAAGGGGGTGAACGACCTCAGTCGCACCGAGGGTCGAGTCTACCCGACGCCCTCCCCGCGCGCCAATTCGCGGCACGCCGGTGGCGGTCAGCCGATCCGCTGCACGAGCGCGTCGAGGCGCGCGATGGTGGCCTGCTTGCCGAGCAGCTCCATCGACTCGAACAGCGGCGGCGACACCCGGCGACCGCTCAGCGCGACGCGCAGCGGGCCGTAGGCGACTCGCGGCTTGAGGCCGAGGCCGTCGACGAGCGCGGTCTGCAGGGCGTCCTGCACGGATGCCGCGACGAACCCCTGCTCGGCGACCTCCTCGAGTGCACCGACCGACGCGACCAGCACCTCGCCGGCGTTCGCCGGAAGCCCCGCGAGGGCGTCGTCCTCGTAGGTGACGGTGTCGGTGAACAGGAAGCCGAGGAGGCCCGGCACGTCGCCGAGCACCTGCACGCGCTCCTGCACGAGGGGTGCCGCGGCGGCGATCAGCGCGGTCTCCGCGGGGGTCGGGGCATCCGAGATGACACCGGCGTGCTGCAAGTACGGCACGATGCGGGCGGCGAAGTCGTCGGGGGCGAGCAGGCGGATGTGGTCCCCGTTGATCGACTCGGCCTTCTTCTGGTCGAAGCGGGCCGGATTCGGGTTCACGTCGGCGATGTCGAACGCGGCGGTGAACTCCTCGAGCGAGAACACGTCGCGGTCGGCGGCGATCGACCAGCCGAGGAGCGCCAGATAGTTCAGCAGTCCCTCGTGGATGAAGCCGCGCTCGCGCTGCAGGAACAGGTCGGCCTGCGGGTCGCGCTTGGAGAGCTTCTTGGTGCCCGTCTCCCCCAGCACCAGCGGCATGTGGCCGAAGCGGGGCACGACGTCGGTGACGCCCGCCTGGATGAGTGCGTCGTACAGCGCGAGCTGGCGCGCGGTCGACGGCATGATGTCCTCGCCGCGGATGACGTGGGTGATGCCCATGAGCGCGTCGTCGACCGGGTTCGTGAACGGATAGAGGAACTTGCCGCCCGCCCGCACGATGACGAAGTCGGGGAAGGATCCGGCCGGGAACGTCACCTCGCCGCGGATCAGGTCGACGTAGGTCAGGTCGGTGTCGGGCACCCGCAGCCGGAACGCCGGCTCGCGCCCTTCGGTGCGGAAGGCCTCGCGCTGCGCGTCGGTGAGGTCACGGTCGTGGTTGTCGTAACCGAGCTGCTTCGCGCGGCCGGCCGCCTCGTTGCGCGCGTCGATCTCCTCGGGAGTCGAGTAGCTCTCGTACACGAGCCCGGTGGCGACGAGCTTCGTCAGCACGTCCTCGTAGATCGCGGTGCGCTCAGACTGCCGATACGGCGCGTGCGGGCCGCCGACCTCGACACCCTCGTCCCAGTCGATCTTGAGCCAGGTGAGCGCGTCGACGAGCTGGCGGTAGCTCTCCTCGCTGTCGCGCGCGGCATCCGTGTCCTCGACGCGGAAGATGAGCTTGCCGCCCGTGTGACGCGCATAGCCCCAGTTGTAGAGGGCCGTGCGCACCATGCCGACGTGCGGAAGGCCGGTCGGCGAGGGGCAGAACCGCACCCGAACGTCGGGTCCGGCGGCGGTCGTGGTGGCGGGGTGCGGTGCGGAAGACATCGCCGTCCAGTCTAGTTCGCCGGGCCGTCGCCGCCCGAGGCCACCGCCGCCGTCACCTCGGCGATCGCGGCGAGCACGGCGGCGACCGCCGGCACCCGCTCCGCGCCGTGGGCGGTGACGGTGTGCAGCGTGCGCTGCTCGGTTGCGGGCAACGGCACGGTCACGATGCCCGGCAGCGCCGGGAAGGATGCCACGGCCAGCCGCGGCAGCGTCGCCACCCCGATCCCCTGCGCGACGAGACTCTCCACGGCCACGAAGTTGTCGGTCTCGAACGTGATGCGCGGCACGAACCCCGCACGGTCGCAGAGCTCGAGCAGGTGTCCGCGGCACTGCGGGCAGCCGGCGATCCAGTCGTCGGAGGCGAGGGACGCGACATCCACCGTCGTGTGCGCGGCAGCGGGGTGGGTCGCGGGCAGCACCGCGATCATCGGCTCGACCGCGATCTCCCGCACCGACAGCCCCTGGGCGCTCGCCCGATGCGGATCATCGCGGTCGCCCGGGTAGCTGAACGTGAGCGCGATGTCGGCACGGTCGTCGCGCACGGCCTCGACCGCCGCGGGCGGCTCGGCCTCGACGTAGGTGACCGTCACGCCCGCGACCGTCTCGGCGAGCCGGGCGAGCAGCCGCGGCACGACCGTGGGCGACGCCGACGGGAAACCGACCAGGCGCACGCGTCCCGACTTCAGCCCCCGCAGCTCCGCCAGCTCCCCCGCCGCCGCCTCGAGCGCTGTCGTCACGGTCGGCGCGTGCCGGGCGAGCACGCGCCCCGCCTCCGACAGCCGCACGCGCCGCCCCACCCGCTCGACGAGCGGTACGCCGAGCCGCAACTCGAGCGCCTTGAGGTGCTGGCTGACCGCGGGCTGGCTGTAGCCCAGCGCGGCGGCGGCCGCGGTGATCGATCCGGTGTCGGCGATCGCCTTCACGAGGCGCAGCGAGTGCGCGTCGAAGCCGGGATCGGGGGTGGGGAGCGACATCCTCGAATCATAAACGGATCGCATGTTTTCGATTCATAACCTGTCCTAGACGAATGGATGCCTCCCCGTCACGCTGGAGACATGGCACCCGCGACACTCTCCCCCGCGCTGACGATCGCCGACGCGCGCGCGAAGTTCGCGGGCGGCCGCGGCTACCTCGCCGCGTGCACCACCGGGCTGCCGCCCCGGGCGTCGCGCGATGCGCTGCGCGCCGACCTCGACGCCGCGTATTCCGGACAGCCCGACCTCGCCCGCTACGAGCTCGCGGTCACCGAGACCCGCCGCCACGCCGCGACGCTGCTCGGCGTCGGCGCCGACCGCATCGCCCTCGGGTCGCAGACGTCGGTGCTCGCGGCGCTCATCGCCGCCGCGGTGCCCGACGGCGCCGAGGTGCTGTGCGTCGAGGGCGACTTCTCATCGATCGTGATGCCGTTCGTGCACGCCGGGCGCGGCATCCGCGTGCGCTCGGTCCCGCTCGCGCGCCTCGCCGACGAGGTGCGCGGTGACACCGCTCTCGTCGCGTTCTCGCTCGTGCAGTCGGCCACGGGAGAGATCGCGGATGCCGCCGCGATCACCGCCGCGGCCCGCCGCCACGGCGCGCGCACGCTCTGCGATGCGACACAAGCGCTCGGCTGGCTGCCCGTCGACGGCGGCGCGTTCGACGCCGTGATCTGCCATACCTACAAGTGGCTGTGCGCACCGCGCGGTGCCGCGGTGCTCGCCGTCTCCGCCGGGTTCCAGCCGCACATCCCCGCCCGCCAGGCGGGATGGTGCGCCGGCGAGGACCCGTGGACCTCGTGCTACGGCAGCCAGGTCTCCCTCGCCGCCGACGCGTCGCGCTTCGACGTCTCCCCCGCCTGGCAGGCGTTCATCGGCGCCGCGCCGGCGCTCGCCCTGTTCGCCGGACTCGATCCGGCGGCTCTCCACGCGCACACCCGCACGCTCGCCGACGCGTTCCGCGCCCGCCTCGAGCTTCCCGCGACCGGCAGCGCGATCGTCACGTGGGCCGACCCGACCGGGTGCGACCTCGCACGTCTGAATGCAGCCGGCATCACGGCCTCGGGACGCGCCGGTCGCGCCCGGGTCGCGTTCCACGTGTTCAACGACGCGGACGACGTCGAGCTCGCCGCGCGCGCGCTCGGTCGCTGACCTGCTCGCCGAGCTCCGGCAGCGACGCGCGTCGAACGACGCGCCCGCCGGACTCAGGCGTTGCGTGCGGTGTTGCGCAGCACGCCGAGACCGGTGATCTCGACCTCGACGGTGTCGCCCGCGTTGAACGGACCGACGCCCGCCGGCGTGCCGGTGAGGATCACATCGCCCGGCAGCAGCGTGAACGCGGCCGACGCGTAGGCGATGATGTCCGGCACCGAGTGGATCATGTCGGTCAGCGGGGCATCCTGCGCCACCTCGCCGTTGAGCCGGGTCTGCACCCGCGCCGAGGCGATGTCGAACTCGGTCTCGATCGCCGGACCGAGCGGGCAGAACGTGTCGAAGCCCTTCCCGCGCGTCCACTGGCCGTCGGAGTACTGGATGTCCCGCGCGGTGACGTCGTTGCCGACCGTGTACCCGAACACGTAGTCGAGCGCCCGCTCGGCGGGGACGTTCTTCGCGATGCGGCCGATCACGACGGCCAGCTCGCCCTCGAAGTCGGTGCGCTCGGACTGCGGCGGACGAACGATCGAATCCCCCGGGCCGATGACCGCGGTGTTGGGCTTCAGGAACAGCAACGGCGCCGCCGGCGCCTCACCGCCCATCTCCGCCGCGTGGTCGTGATAGTTCTTCCCCACGCACACGACCTTCGACCGCGGGATCACCGGAGCCAGCAGCGCCGCGTCGGCGAGCGGCACGCGCTCCCCCGTCGTCTCGAACCCGGCGAACAGCGGGTCGGCGGCGAGCACGACGAGCTCGCCCTCGTCGACGATGCCGTAGCGGATGGCGTCCTGGTGGCTGAAACGGGCGATCTTCACCCCGTCAGCCTAGTCAGCGCACGAACGCCGACGGCGGGCGCGCGGTGGATGCCGCGGCCCGCCGTCGTGACGGTGAGAGATGCTCAGTCGTCGAGGCGCAGCATCCAGCCGTGCGTGTCCTCGCGACGTCCGTACTGGATGTCGGTGAGCACCTGGCGGATCTCCATCGTGAGCGCGCCCGCCGGGGCGTCGGGGTCGCCGATGGTGTACTCCTCGCCGATGAGCTGGCCGATCGGCGTGATGACGGCGGCCGTGCCGCACGCGAACGCCTCGACGATCTCGCCCGAGTCGACGCCCTCGCGCCACTCCTCGATCGCGACCTGGCGGATCTCCGCCTCGTGACCGAGATCGCGCGCGACGGTGAGCACCGAGTCACGGGTGATCGAGGGCAGGATCGAGTCGGACTCCGGCACCAGCAGGCTGCCGTCGCGTCGCACGAACACGACGTTCATGCCGCCGAGCTCCTCGATGTAGCGGCCCTCCGCGGCATCCAGGTAGAGCTCCTGCGCGCAGCCGTGGGCGGCCGCCTTCTCGTGCGGGAGGAGGCTCGCGGCATAGTTGCCGCCGGTCTTCGCCGCACCGAGACCACCGCTGCCCGCACGGGAGAACTCGGTCTCGAGCCAGATCTTCACCGGCGCGATGCCACCGTGGAAGTAGGCGCCCGCGGGGCTCGCGATCACGTAGTACGCGACCTTCTTCGCCGCGCGCACGCCCAGGAAGGCCTCCTTCGCGAACATGAAGGGGCGCAGGTACAGGCTCGTCTCGGGAGCCGACGGCACCCAGTCGCCGTCGACCGCGATGAGCTCACGCAGCGACTGAACGAAATACTCCGTGGGAAGCTCCGGCAGGGCCAGCCGACGGGCCGACGCGCGCAGCCGCGCCGCGTTGCGATCGGGGCGGAACGTGCGGATCGATCCGTCGGCCCAGCGGTAGGCCTTCAGCCCCTCGAAGATCTCCTGCCCGTAGTGCAGCACGGATGCCGCGGGGTCGAGCGAGATCGGACCGTACGGCTGCACGCGAGGGCGGTGCCAGCCGCCGCCGGCCGACCAGCAGATGTCGACCATGTGGTCGGTGAACTTCTGGCCGAATCCGGGGTTCGCGAGGATCTCCTCGCGGGCCGCGGGAGAGGCGGCGGCGAGGTTCTTCGTGACGGCGAAGTCGAGGGGGGCGAGAGCGGTGTCGTTCGTGTCGGTGAGAGTCATGTCACATCCTGGAATGCTCGGCGCGAAGCGCGCGGTGCTGTCAGGTTACGCCTGCAGGTGCGCGGCGATCGCGTCGCCGATGGCGGAGGTCGTGCGAGGGGCGTCGGAGCGCGAGGCGATGTCGGCCTCGACGGCGCGGGTGACGCGGGTGGCCTCCGTGGTGAGCCCGAGGTGATCGAGCAGCAGCGCGACGGAGAGGATCGCGGCCGTGGGGTCGGCCTGCTGGGTGCCGGCGATGTCGGGGGCCGAACCGTGAACGGGCTCGAACATCGACGGGAACGCACCGTCGGGGTTGATGTTCCCCGAGGCGGCGAGACCGATGCCGCCGGTGATGGCCCCGGCCAGGTCGGTCAGAATGTCGCCGAAGAGGTTGTCGGTGACGATGACGTCGAAACGGGACGGGTTCGTGACCAGGTGGATCGTGGCCGCATCGACGTGCATGTAGTCTACGGCGACCTCGGGGTGCTCCGCGCCGACCGCGAGCACGAGCCGGTGCCAGAGAGACCCGGCGTTGACGAGCACGTTGGTCTTGTGCACGAGGGTGAGCTTCTTGCCCCGTCGCTCGGCGAGGTCGAACGCGTAACGCACGACCCGTTCGACACCGTAGGCGGTGTTCACGGATGTCTCGTTCGCGACCTCGTGCGGCGTGCCGCGGCGGATCGCCCCGCCGTTGCCGACGTAGGGGCCTTCGGTGCCTTCACGCACCACGACGAAGTCGACCTCGCCTGGGTCGCGCAGCGGCCCCGGCACGCTCGGGTAGAGCGTCGACGGGCGCAGGTTCACGTAGTGGTCGAGCTCGAACCGCAGCTTCAGCAGCAGCCCCCGCTCGATGTTCGCGTCCTTCAGGCGAGGGTCGCCGGGAACACCGCCGACAGCTCCGAGCAGAATGGCGTCGTGCCCCGCGATGGCGGCGAGGTCGGCGTCGGTGAGGGTGTCGCCGGTCTCGAGGTAGCGCGCCGCCCCGAGCGAGAAGCGCGTCTTGTCGAAGACGACCTCGCTGCCGGCCGTGACGGCGTCGAGCACCTTCTCGGCCTCGGCGACGACCTCGGGGCCGATGCCGTCACCGGGGATGACGGCCAGCTTCACGACGCGCGACATTGCTCTCCTCGCGGGTAGGGCAGCGCTGCGGCTCGTCAGTGATCCGACCGTCCCGCGCTGCGGGTCGATCCCAGCGTAGTGGCCGCCACGACGGCGGCCACGACGACGAGCGCGGCCCCGATGAGCGCCGTCACGAAGGCTCCCTGGTCGAAGGCGGATGCCGCGGCATCCTGCAGCGCCTGACCGACCGCGGCGGGCAGGTCCCCCGCCGCGTGCACGGCCCCGGCAAGCGTCTCGCGTGCGGCGACGGCGACGTCGTCGGGCACGCCGACCGGCACCACCAGGTGCGCGCGGTAGAGCGCCGTGAGCACGCCACCGAGCACCGCGGTGCCGAGCACGGCACCCAGCTCGTAGGCCGTCTCGGAGACGGCACTCGCGGCACCCGCCTTGGCGGCCGGGGCACTCGAGAGGATGAGCTCGTTCGAGACGGTCTCCGCCGCGCCGATGCCGGCACCGAGGCTCGCGAACGCGCCGATGAGCACCGCGAGCGACCCGGACTCCGTGGCGAACGCGACGGCCACGTAGCCCGCGAACGCGAAGACGAGCGCGACCGGCACGACCACCCGAGCGGGGGCGCGCATCGCGATCGGCACGACGATGAGCCCTGCCGCGATCATCACGGCGAGTCCGGGCACGAGCGCGAGGCCCGCCTCGATCGGCGAGAGCCCCACGATCAGCTGCAGGTGCTGAGCGACGAAGAACAGGAATCCGACGAGGGCGACGACACTGAGGAGGTTCACGATGAGCGCGCCCGAGAAGGTTCCCGAGCGGAACAGTCGCATGTCGAGCATGGGGCGCTCCGCGCGCAGCTGCCGGCGCACGAACAGCGTGCCGGCCGCGAGCCCGACGACGACGAGCACGAGCGGGACAGTGCCCACGCCGTGAACGGCGGTCTCCTTGATGGCCCACACGATCGGCACGGTCGTCGCCATCGACAGCACGATGCTCACCGGGTCGATGCGACCGGGCCGCGGGTCGCGGCTCTCGGGCACGAGCAGCGGCGCGAACACCAGCAGCGGGATGAGCACGGGAACGGCCATCAGGAAGACCGAGCCCCAGGCGAAGTGCGACAGCAGCACGCCGCCGACGATCGGCCCGAGCGCGGCACCCGCGGAGAACATCGACGCCCACACCGCGATCGCGAGGCGCCGCTGGTCGCGGTGAGTGAAGATGCTGCGCAGCAGCGACAGGGTCGAGGGCATCAGCATGGCCCCGAACACGCCCATCAGGGCGCGGCCGGCGATCAGCAGCTCCGCCGACGGCGCGAACGCGGTCACCGCGGAGACGGCGGCGAAGCCGGTGGCGCCGATGAGCAGCATCCGTCGCCGGCCGAACCGGTCGCCGAGCGTGCCCATCGTCACGAGGAAGCCGGCGAGCACCAGCGGGTACACGTCGACGATCCACAGCTGCTGCACGGCCGTGGGGCCGAGCTGCAGGGAGATGTCGGGCAGCGCGAAGCTCAGCACGGTGTTGTCGACCGAGATGAGCAGCACGGGCAGCATCAGCACGACGAGCGCGGCCCAGCCGCGCCATCCCACCCGCTTCCCCTGCTCGTCGGCCAGGCGGATCTCTTCAGTCAGTGTCATCATTTCTATACCGTCCAGTTGGTATAGTAACAGAGTGCCGGACGCCTCCTCACTACCCTGGAACGCATGAGTCGCCCTCCCCGCGCCCGCGAGAGCGTGCTCGACGCCTACGAAGACGTCGTGATCGCCGACGGCCCGGCCGCCGCCACGATGGACGCGGTCGCCCGCGCCGCCGGCGTCTCCAAGGGGGGCCTGCTCTACCACTTCGCGTCGAAAGACGCCCTGCAGTCCGCCGTGATCGAGCGGATGTCCTCCCGCGGCGTCGCCGAGATGGCGGATGTCGCAGCCTCCCCCGTCGGCGCGATCGCCGCGTTCATGCGGTCATCGATCATGCACAACACGCCGTTCGACCGCACGATCGTCACCGTGTCGCGCCTCGCGCAGAACGGCGACGCCGTGGCATCCGACGCTCTCCGACGCCTGCGCGACGTGTGGGAGGAGACCCTCCGCCCCCACACGCGCGACGAGACCGCGCTGCAGCTCGTGATGCTCGTCAGCGACGGGCTCTACTTCAACAACGCACTCTCGACCGGCTCCGTGCCCGGACCCGACCTCGACGACGACGCCCTCGCGGCGCTCATCGCCCTCGTCGAGCGCAGCGCCGTCTGAGCCGGCGCGCTCAGACCTCGGTCAGCGAGAGCTCGCGGAAGAGGTCGGCCTGGATCGCACCGCTGACCTCGGCGAGGATCTCGTCAGGAACCGGAGAGTCGACCGTCAGCACCGCGAGGGCCTGGCCACCCGCCGAACGACGTGCGATCTGCATGCCCGCGATGTTGATGCCCGCCTCGCCGAACTTCTGCCCGTAGACAGCGACGATGCCGGGGCGGTCGGTGTAGAGCATCACGATGTGGTGCTCGGCGATCGGCACCTCGATGTCGTAGTCGTTGATGCCGATGATCTTCTCGACCATCTTCGTGCCCGAGAGGGTGCCGGCGACCGTCAGGGTCGAGCCGTCGGCCAGCGCGGCGCGCAGCGTCGTGGTGTTGCGGTAGTCCTTCGAGTCGGGCGAGGTCGTCAGCGAGATCTCCACCCCGCGCTGCTGCGCGAGCAGCGGAGCGTTGACGTACGAGACGTTGTCGCTCACGATGCGCGAGAAGTACCCCTTCAGCGCGGCCAACTCGTAGACCTTCACGTCGTAGGCGGCGAGCTCGCCGCGCACGTCGAGGTCGATGCGCGTGACGGCGCCGGTCGCGAGCCCGGCGAGGATCTGTCCGAGCTTCTCGACGAGCGCGATGCCGGGGCGCACGAACGGGTCGATCACGCCGCCGGCGACATTCACCGCGTCGGGCACGAGGTCGCCCTCGAGGGCGAGCTTGACCGACTTCGCGACCGAGACGCCCGCCTTCTCCTGGGCCTCATCGGTCGACGCGCCGAGGTGGGGCGTCACGACGACGTTCGGGAGCGCCGTGAGGGCGGCCGCCACGGAGCCCTCCTTCGGCGGCTCGGCCGTGAAGACGTCGAGGCCGGCACCGGCGATCTCCCCGGTCGACAGCGCGTCGAACAGCGCCTGCTCGTCGATGAGCCCGCCGCGGGCGACGTTGACGACATACGCCGTCGCCTTCATGCGACGCAGCTGCTCGACGCCGATCATTCCGGTCGTCTCGGGCGTCTTCGGCATGTGGATCGTGACGAAGTCGCTCTGCTCGAGCAGCTCGTCGAGGGTCACGAGGGTCACGCCGAGCTGCTGCGCACGAGCGCTCGTCACATACGGGTCGTACGCGACGACGTTCACCCCGAACGCCTGCACGCGCGCCGCGATCAGCGCGCCGATGCGGCCGAGACCGATGATGCCGAGGGTCTTCTCGTACAGCTCGACACCCGTGTACGACGAGCGCTTCCACGCGCCGCCGGCGAGCGACGCGTGCGCGGCGGGGATGCGCCGCGCGAGCGAGAGGATGTGGCCGATCGTGAGCTCGGCCGCCGAGATGATGTTCGAGGTCGGCGCGTTCACGACCATGACGCCCGCGGTCGTGGCCGCCTTGATGTCGACGTTGTCGAGACCGACACCCGCGCGAGCGATCACCTTGAGCTGAGGGGCCGCGGCGATCGCCTCGGCGTCGAGCTTCGTCGCCGAGCGCACGAGCACGGCGTCGACGTCGGCGAGGGCGGGCAGCAGCGCCGAGCGGTCGGCGCCGTCGACATGGCGCACCTCGAAGTCGGGGCCGAGAGCCTCGATCGTGGCGGGAGAGAGTTCTTCGGCGATGAGCACGACGGGCTTCGTCACGGGGTGGATCCTTCGGCGTTTCCGGGAGCGCGCGCGGCGCAGGACGAGCGCGCAGCGGCTCCGCAGGTCGCACGGCGCAGTGAGCGCCAGCCTATCGCGCCGGGCGATGCCGCTCCGACCGTGTGACGGGCTCGCAGAGCGTCAGGAACCCAGCAGCTGCGCGCCGTAGGCCGCCGCGTAGCCCAGTACGTTCACCCAGAACACCGCCGTCACGCCGAGCCCGGTGAGCAGGATCGCCGCGAACGGCAGCAGCCGCCGACGCCAGCCGATCGCGAAGGCGATCGCGAAGGCGATCGCGGGGAACACGACGGCGAGGATGAGCACGAACCAGCCGTAGCCGTTCAGACCGAGCGGACCCGACGCCTGCGAGATGAGGAAGCCCACCGCCGCCCACACGGCGTACGCGTAGAACAGGCCGAAGAACGCCGAGACCGTGGCCACGAGCCACACCGGCAGCGCCGCACGGCGGCGAGGAGCGGCATCCGTCGTCATGACCCCACCGCCCCGACCATCACGAACGGCCACGGCACGAGCAGCGCCGCCCCGGCGATCAGCAGCACGAGGCGCAGCCAACTGCGCGAGCGCGCCGTCAGCCACGACGTGACGAAGAACCAGATCGCGGGCGTGGCCACCGCCAGCCACATCGCCACCGCGTAGGCGACTGGGTCGACCAGCACGTCGGCGACCGTGCGCAGGCGCAGCCCCCCGATGATCCAGCCGATCGTCCAGAGCGCGTACACGCCGCCCAACACGCCCACTGTCACGAGCATCACGTTGCCCATCGGCGCGGGACCCGCCGCGACCGGGTCGCCGGCGGCATCCACCGTCTCGACCTCGTCGCTGCCCTTGCCGACCGCAGCGAACCCCGCGGGGAGGGCCGCCTTGGCGGGCGCGGCGGGGGACGGAGCGGATGCCGCACGAGGAGCGGACCGCGAGACGCCCGACGGCGTCAGCGTCGGATCGTCGTCACCGTCCCAGCGCAGTGCATCGTCGTCGTCGGGTCTGGCCATGCGTCCACCCTCTCACGCCGTCGCACTCCCCCGCGTCGCGCGCCCCGACCCAGGACCGAAACGCCGGAGCCTCCCGGCGACCGCCGGGCGACCACAGGTCGCCGCGACGGTCGCGGGAGGCCCCGACGTCGGAGAATCGAGAGGATCAGCGCGCGGCGCTGCCCTCGACGTAGTCCGCGTCCTGCTGCTTCCACGCGAAGAGCGCACGCAGGTCGCGACCCACGGCCTCGATGGGGTGCTGAGCCGCCTTCTCACGCAGAGCGTGGAACTCGGGGGCGCCGGCGTCCTGGTCGCCGATGAAGCGCTCCGCGAACGCACCCGACTGGATGTCGGCGAGCACGCCCTGCATGTTCTCCTTGACGCGCGGGTCGATCACGCGGGGGCCCGAGACGTAGTCGCCGTACTCGGCGGTGTCCGACACGCTCCAGCGCTGCTTGGCGATGCCGCCCTCCCACATGAGGTCGACGATGAGCTTGAGCTCGTGCAGCACCTCGAAGTAGGCGATCTGCGGCTGGTAGCCGGCCTCGGTGAGGGTCTCGAAGCCGTACTGGATCAGCTGCGACACGCCACCGCAGAGAACCGCCTGCTCACCGAACAGGTCGGTCTCGGTCTCCTCGGTGAAGGTGGTCTTGATCACACCGGCACGGGTTCCGCCGATGGCCTTGGCGTACGCCTTCGCGACGTCCCACGCCTGACCCGAGGCATCCTTCTCGACAGCGATGATGTCCGGGATGCCGCGACCGGCGACGAACTCGCGACGCACCGTGTGACCCGGGGCCTTGGGGGCCACGAGGATCACGTCGACGCCCTCGGGCGCCTCGATGTAGCCGAAGCGGATGTTGAAGCCGTGCGCGAACGCCAGCGTCTTGCCCGCCGCGAGGTGGGGCTTGATCTCGTCGTTGTAGATCGACCGCTGGTGCTGGTCGGGCGCGAGGATCATGATGAGGTCCGCCCACTCGGCCGCCTCGGCCACGGTCTTGACCTCGAAGCCGTCCTCCTGAGCCTTCGCGGTCGACTTCGAGCCCTCCTTGAGGGCGATGACGACCTCGACGCCCGAGTCGCGGAGGTTCTGCGCGTGCGCGTGTCCCTGCGAGCCGTAGCCGACGACCGCGACCTTCTTCGCCTGGATGAGCGCGAGGTCGGCGTCGTCGTCGTAGAAGATCTCTGCCACTTGTCTTTCTCCTTCTGTTGAAGCTGTGATGAAACGGGATGTCGCACCCTCCCGGGTGCGCACGGTCAGGCGCGGAGGACGCGCTCGGTGATGCTCTTCGGCCCGCGGCCGATGGCGAGGAGGCCCGACTGGGCGAGCTCCTTGATGCCGAACGGCTCGAGAGCGCGCAGCAGCGCATCCACCTTGCCGCGGTCACCGGTCACCTCGACCACGAGTGCGTCCGGCGCGTAGTCAACCACCGAGGCGCGGAAGAGGTTCACGACCTCCAGCACGCTGGAGCGGTTGCTGTTGTCGGTGCGCACCTTCACGAGCACGTGCTCGCGCTGCACGGATGCCGCGGCATCCAGCTCGACGATCTTGATCACGTTGATCAGCTTGTTCAGCTGCTTGGTGACCTGCTCGAGCGGGAGGTCGTCGACGTCGACCACCACCGTGATGCGGGACAGACCCGGCACCTCGGTGACACCCACCGCGAGGGACTCGATGTTGAAGCCGCGACGGGCGAACAGGCCCGCGACGCGCGTCAGCAGACCGGGCTTGTTCTCCACGAGGAGGCTCAGCACGTGACTGGTCATGGTCAGTCCTCCTGCTCGAACGCGGGCGCGTGGTCACGCGCGTACTGGACATAGCTGTTGCTGACGCCCTGCGGCACCATCGGCCACACCATCGCGTCACGGCTGACGACGAAGTCGATCACGACCGGACGGTCGTTGGTCGCGAGCGCCAGCTCGATGGCCGCGTCGATCTCGTCCTCGCGCTCCACGCGGATGCCGAGGCATCCGTAGGCTTCCGCGAGCTTGAGGAAGTCGGGCACCCGGATGGTGTCGTGGCCCGTGTTCAGGTCGGTGTTCGAGTAGCGCCCGTCGTAGAAGAGGGTCTGCCACTGCCGCACCATGCCCAGCGACGAGTTGTTGATGATCGCGACCTTGATCGGAATCTGGTTGATCGTGCAGGTGGCGAGCTCCTGGTTGGTCATCTGGAAGCAGCCGTCGCCGTCGATCGCCCACACGACACGGTCGGGCTCAGCGACCTTCGCGCCCATCGCGGCGGGCACCGCGTAGCCCATGGTTCCGGCGCCACCGGAGTTGAGCCACGCGTTCGGACGCTCGTAGCCGATGAACTGCGCCGCCCACATCTGGTGCTGGCCCACGCCCGCCGCGTAGATGCCCTCGGGACCGGTCAGCTCGCCGATGCGGCTGATGATCTGCTGCGGCGCGAGGAGACCGTCGCTCGTGGGCGCGTAGCCGAGCGGGAACTCGGTACGCAGGCCGTCGAGGAACGACCACCACTCGGTGAGGTCGGCGCGACCGTCCTGCGCGGCGACCGCCTGCGCGTACGCCGTGTCGAGGTCGACCAGCACGTCGCGCAGGTCGCCCACGATCGGTACGTCGGCGATGCGGATCTTCGAGATCTCCGCAGGGTCGATGTCGACGTGCACGACCTTCGCGTTCGGGGCGAACAGCGAGGCCTTGCCCGTCACGCGGTCGTCGAAGCGGGCACCGAGGGCGACGATCAGGTCGGCCTCCTGCAGGGCGAGCACCGCCGGCACCGTGCCGTGCATGCCCGGCATCCCCAGCTGCTGCGGGTGCGAGTCCGGGAACGCGCCACGCGCCATGAGCGTCGTCACCACGGGAGCGCCGGTCGCCTCGGCCAGGGTGCGCAGCTCGGCCGAGGCCTGCGAGCGCACCACACCGCCGCCGACGTAGAGCACCGGCTTCGACGACTCGGCGATCAGCTGCGCGGCCGCCTGGATCTGCTTGCCGTGCGCCTTCGTCACCGGACGGTAGCCGGGCAGGTCGATCTTCGCCGGCCACACGAACGGCACCTCGGCCTGCTGCGCGTCCTTCGTGATGTCGACGAGCACGGGTCCGGGACGGCCGGTGCTGGCGATCTCGAAGGCCGCGGTGATCGCGCCGGGGATCTCCGAGGCATCCTTCACGAGGAACGAGTGCTTCGTGATCGGCATCGTGATGCCGACGATGTCGGCCTCCTGGAAGGCGTCCGTACCCATGAGGGTCGAGAACACCTGCCCGGTGATGCAGACGATCGGCACCGAGTCCATGTAGGCGTCGGCGATCGCGGTGACGAGGTTCGTGGCACCGGGCCCGGACGTCGCGATCGCAACCCCCGTCTTGCCGGTCGCCGCCGCGTAGCCCTGGGCGGCGTGACCGGCCCCCTGCTCGTGGCGGACGAGGATGTGGCGGATCTTCGACGAGTCCATGAGCGGGTCGTAGACCGGCAGGATCGCGCCGCCGGGAAGACCGAAGACGTCGGTGACCCCGAGAAGCTCGAGGGTGCGGACGACGGACTCGGCCCCGGTGATCACGGGAGCGGACGCAGTACGTGCCGGCGGGCGCGGCACAGCCGGTGCGGTGTCGGCGGACATGATGAGTACCTCGACAGGAGTGGGTGAATGGGATGCGGCGGGGTCACCCCGTGGTCGCGCCCTCCGCGGCGGAGCGCACGAGCTTGGAGTACTTGGCCAGAACGCCTCGGGTGTAGCGCGGGGGAAGCGGCTCCCAGCCAGAGCGGCGGGAGTCGAGCTCTGCATCATCGACGAGTAGGTCGAGAGTGCGAGCCGCGATATCGACCCGTATCAGATCACCATCGCGCACGAAGGCGATGGGACCTGCGTCCACCGCTTCGGGTGCTATGTGGCCGATGCAGAGGCCGGTTGTGCCGCCGGAGAATCGACCGTCCGTCAAGAGTAGTACATCCTTGCCGAGCCCGGCGCCCTTGATGGCGGCCGTGATCGCGAGCATCTCGCGCATGCCGGGGCCGCCCTTGGGGCCCTCGTAGCGGATGACGACCACGCTGCCCGCCTCGATCGATCCCTCGGCGAGAGCGTCGATCGCGGCACGCTCGCGCTCGAACACGCGGGCGGGACCCTCGAAGACGGCGGCGTCGAAGCCCGCGGTCTTCACCACGGCACCCTCGGGGGCGAGCGAGCCGTGCAGGATCGTCAGGCCGCCGGTGGCGTGGATGGGGTTGTCGAAAGTATGGATGACGGTGCCGTCGACCGGGTCGGGGTCGAGATCGGCCAGGTTCTCCGCGAGCGTCTTGCCGGTCACGGTGAGCGCGTCGCCGTGCAGCAGACCCTCGTCGAGCATCGCCTTCATGATCACCGGGATGCCGCCGTGGCGGTCGACGTCGTTCATGACGTACTTGCCGAACGGCTTCATGTCGGCGACGTGGGGAACCTTGTCGCCGATGCGGTTGAAGTCGTGGAGGCTCAGCTCGACGTCCGCCTCGCGGGCGATCGCGAGCAGGTGCAGCACGACGTTGGTCGAGCCGCCGAGGGCCATCGCGAGGGCGATCGCGTTCTCGAAGGCCTCCTTGGTGAGGATGTCGCGGGTCGTGATGCCCTGGCGCAGCAGGTTCACGACGGCCTCGCCCGAGCGATGGGCGAAGTAGTCGCGGCGACGGTCCGCCGAGGGCGGCGCGGCCGAGCCCGGGAGGCTGAGCCCGAGGGCCTCGGCGACCGAGGCCATGGTGTTGGCGGTGTACATGCCGCCGCACGCGCCCTCACCGGGGGCGATCGCGCACTCGATGCGCTTGAGGTCGGCCTCGCTCATCTTGCCCGCGAGGCAGGCGCCGACCGCCTCGAACGAGTCGATGATCGTGACATCCTTCTCGGTGCCGTCGCTGAGCTTGACCCAGCCGGGAGCGATCGACCCCGCGTAGAGGAACACGCTGGAGAGGTCGAGGCGGGCGGAGGCCATCAGCATGCCGGGGATCGACTTGTCGCAGCCGGCGAGAAGCACGGAGCCGTCGAGGCGCTCGGCCATGATGACCGTCTCGACGGAGTCGGCGATGACCTCGCGGGAGACCAGCGAGAAGTGCATGCCCTCGTGACCCATCGAGATGCCGTCGGAGACGGAGATGGTGCCGAACTGCAGCGGGTAGCCGCCACCGGAGTGCACACCCTCCTTGGCGCCCTGCGCCAGCCGGTCGAGGCTCAGGTTGCAGGGGGTGATCTCGTTCCAGCTCGACGCGATGCCGATCTGGGGCTTATCCCAGTCCTCGTCGCCCATGCCCACGGCTCGGAGCATTCCGCGCGACGTGGTGGCTTCGATGCCATCGGTGACGACGCGGCTGCGGGGCTTGATGTCGACAGCGGGCGCGCCGGATGCAGCGGGGGTTTCAGGCATGTAACAGAGTGTAGGCCCGGGCCGCATTCCCCCCGGCGCACGCGCGGGAAGTACGCGCGGTCGCTCAGCCGCGGGCGTCGGTGAGGTGCTGCAGCAGGGCCGCGAGCTCCTCGGGCGAGCCCACCCGCACGGCCGCGGCGGTCTCCCCCGCACCGACCCGCACGCCGAGGTCCGCCGGCCCCAGGGCGCGCAGCGCGTCTTCGTCGGTGACGTCGTCGCCGGCGAACACGACGGCGGTCGCACCGACGCGATCGGCGAGGCGGCGCACCGCGTCATCCTTCCCGCCCTCGCGGAACGCGTACTCGACGATGTCGTGCCCGGTTCGCCGTCGCCAGTCAGGCGCCTCGCGCGCGACCAGGTCATCGACCCGCTGCTGGGCGGTGGTCGCGGCATCCGGCTCGCTCAGCCGGGTGTGCACACCGAAGCCGAAGCTCTTGCGTTCGATCCAGGCGCCGTCGAGGTCGGCGACGAGACCCTCGGCGGTGTCCGCCAGCTGGTCAAGAGTCGCCGTCTCCTCGGAGGTCGGCGCTCCCTCGACGCCCGACTCCCCCGGATGCCAGTACTCGATGCCGTGCGAGCCCGCCAGGTGCCACGGCGACGCGTCGTCGTGCTCGGCGATCACCCGCAGGTCGGCGAGCGAGCGCCCCGACACGAGCGCGACGTGGGTGCGGGGCGCAGCCGCCAGCGCACCGAGCGCCGCGCGGGCGGCGGGGATCATGCGCGCCGACATCGGCTCGTCGACCGTGTGCGACAGGGTGCCGTCGAAATCGAGTGCCACGAGAAGTACATCGGATGCCGCGACCCGAGCGATGCGCTCGGTCGCCGCCTCCGGCGCGGTCGCGGTCACCGGGCGTCCGAGCGGGTCGCGTCGAGCGCCGTCAGAAAGGAGCGCGACCAGTCCTCGACGTCGTGTTCGAGCACGCGGCGACGCAGCGCCCGCATCCGTCGCCCCTGCTCGGCCGCCGGCATGTCGATCGCGCGGCGGATGGCGTCCTTCACCCCGTCGATGTCGTGGGGATTGATCAGCAGCGCACTGCCCAGCTCGTCGGCGGCTCCCGCGAACTCGCTCAGCACCAGCACACCGCGGTTGTCGGTGCGGGTGGCGACGTACTCCTTCGCGACGAGGTTCATGCCGTCGCGCAGCGCCGTCACGAGCATCACGTCGGCCGCGAGGTAGAGCGCCACCATCTCCTCGCGCGGGTACGCCTGGTGCAGGTAGCGGATCGCCGTGTGCCCCATCGTGTCGTGGTCGCCGTTGATGCGCCCCACCGTCAGTTCGATCTCGTCGCGCAGCTGCATGTACGCCTCGACGCGCTCCCGGCTGGGGCTCGCGACCTGCACGAGGGTGACGTCCTCGACCGAGAGGGAGCCGTCGCCCAGCAGTTCACCGAACGCCTTCAGCCGGTGGCGGATGCCTTTGGTGTAGTCGAGTCGATCGACTCCCAGCAAGATCTTCCGGGGATTCCCGAGGCTCGCGCGGATCTCCGCCGCCCGCGCGCGCACGTCCTCCCGTTGCGCGAGCTCGATGTAGGAGTCGGCGTCGATCGAGATCGGGAACGCCTTGGCGAGCGCGAGGCGCGTGCCACCGTCGGGCGTCGGCACCCGGATGCCGCTGGCGCGCGTCTCGTAGTGGAACTGGCGGCGCACGGCGCGGGCGAAGTTGCCGGCGTCGGCCACTCGCTGGAAGCCGATGACGTCGGCGCCGAGGAGACCCTCCAGCACCTGACGACGCCAGGGCAGCTGGGCGAAGATCCCGTATGCCGGGAAGGGAATGTGATGGAAGTAGCCGATCGTCAGGTCGGGCCGCAGCTCCCGCAGCAGCGCCGGAACGAGCTGCAGCTGGTAGTCCTGCACCCAGACCGTCGCGCCGGGGGCCGCGACATCCGCCGCCGCCTCAGCGAAACGACGGTTCACCGCCACGTAGGTGTCCCACCAGATGCGCTTGTACCGCGGCGCGGCGATCACGTCGTGGTACAGCGGCCAGATCGTGTCGTTCGAGAAGCCTTCGTAGTAGTTCTCGACCTCGGCCGCGGAGAGCGCGACCGGCACGATGAAGATGCCGTCGACCTCGAGCGGGTCGAGCTCCAGGTCGGCTTTGCCGGGCCATCCGACCCACGCGCCGTCACGCTTGCGCATGACCGGCTCGAGCGCGGTGACGAGGCCACCGGGCGAATGCCGCCAGCCGCCCTCGTCGTCGCGATCCACCGGGAGTCTGTTTGCCACGACCACGAAGTCGGCCTGAGTCACAAGGGCCCTGCTCTCTGATTCGGTCCGTCCAGGCTATCCGCACCCGTCAGCGAGCCGACTACGGTTGACACATGCGCAAGTACCTCTTCGGCACGGGCATCATCGGCGCCATCACGAGCGGATTCACCCTGCTGCGCGGTCTGCGCGGGAGCGACGAGCCGTTCACCTGGCGCACCGCGCTCGCGTGGCTGAGCTGGGGCATCACCCTTGCGCTCGCGATCGGCGCGATCGTCGACACCTTCCGAGCCGGCCACGGACACGTGATCGGCAACGACTCCCCCGTCGCCGACAAGCAGGCGAAGCTGCTCGCCAAGCGCCTGCGCCGCTGAGCGCACCCGACACACGACGACGCCCGCCCTCCAGCAGAGGGCGGGCGTCGTGCTGTCAGCGCGTGATGATCAGCGCGTGATGATCAGCGCATCGCCCTGACCGCCGCCGCCGCACAGCGCGACGGCCGCGATGCCCGATCCCCGGCGCACCAACTCGTGCACCACGTGCACGACGAGCCGGTTGCCGGATGCCCCGATCGGGTGCCCGATCGCGATGCCGCCGCCGTGGATGTTGACGATCTCCTCCGAGACGCCGAGACGAGCGGTGGATGCCGCCACCACCGCCCCGAACGCCTCGTTGATCTCGATGAGGTCGAGGTCGCCGACCGTGATGCCGTGCTTCTGCACGGCCACTTCGATGGCGTGGGCGGGCTGCGCGTGGAGCGAGTTGTCGGGGCCGGCCACCTGGCCGGAGGCACCGACCGCGGCGAGCACCGTCCAGCCCTGGTCGTCGGCGTGCGCCCGCGTCGTGAGCACGACCGCGGAGGCACCGTCGGAGATCGGCGACGAGTTGCCGGCGGTGATGGTGCCGCCCTCGGCGAAAGCCGGACGCAGCGCCGCGAGCGTCTCGATGGTGGTCTCCGGGCGCACCCCCTCGTCGGCGGTCAGCCGCAGCGGCTCGCCCTTGCGCTGGGGCACCTCGATCGGGACGATCTCGCCGTCGAAGACCCCCGCCGCCTGCGCGGCAGCCGCTCGCTGATGCGACAGGGCGGCGACGTGGTCCTGCTGCGTGCGGGTGAGCTGATAGGTCGGGTTCAACCGTTCGGTGGAGGCACCCATGCTGTCGTGCTCGTAGGCGTCGGTGAGTCCGTCGAGGGCCATGTGGTCGAGCACCTCGACCGAGCCGTACTTCCAGCCCGACCGGGAGTTCATCATCAGGTGCGGCGCACGGGTCATGGACTCCATGCCCGCGGCCACGACGACACGCGCATCGCCGAGCCGGATCATGCGCGCCGCGTCGATGACGGCCGTGAGGCCCGAGAGGCACACCTTGTTCACGCTGTGGGCCGGGACATCCCACCCGATCCCCGCGCCGATCGCGACCTGTCGCGCCGGGTTCTGACCCGACCCCGCCGGAAGGACCTGCCCGACGATCACCGCATCGACGGCGCCGGCGGGGATGCCCCCCTGGGTGAGCGCGCCGGTGACGGCGAAGGATCCGAGCTGCACCGCGGTGAAGGGCGCGAGCTGGCCGAGCAGCCGCCCCTGCGGGGTGCGCGCGGCGGCAACGATGACGACGTCGTCGGAGATCATGCGTCCACCTTAAGCGTGTCGGCGATGACGAGCGCGGGCTCGGTCGCGGCGACGACCTCGTCGATCGTGACACCCGGCGCGAGCTCGGTCAGCACGAGTCCGTCGGGAGTCACGTCGATCACGGCGAGGTCGGTGATGATCCGGTCGACGACCCCGCGGCCCGTGAGCGGCAGGCTGCACGCGTCGACGATCTTCGGGGTGCCGTCCTTCGCGACGTGCTCCATGAGGACGACGACCTTCGCCGCTCCGTGCACGAGGTCCATCGCGCCTCCCGGGCCCTTGACCATCTTCCCGGGGATCATCCAGTTCGCGAGGTCGCCCGTGGCCGAGACCTGCATGGCCCCGAGGATCGCGGCGTCGATCTTGCCGCCGCGGATCATGCCGAAGCTCGTCGCAGAGTCGAAGAACGCGGCACCCGGAAGCACGGTCACGGTCTCCTTGCCTGCGTTGACGAGATCGGGATCGACGTCCTCCTCGAACGGGTACGGGCCGACGCCGAGAATGCCGTTCTCGGACTGCAGCACCACCGTCACGCCCGCGGGCACGTAGTTCGGCACGAGGGTCGGCAGGCCGATCCCCAGGTTGACGTACGAGCCGTCGGCGAGCTCCTGGGCCGCGCGCGCGGCCATCTCGGTGCGTGTGAGCGCCATGGTCATGCCTCCCCGCGCGCCGTGACGGTGCGCTTCTCGATGCGCTTCTCGATGCCGGTGCCGACCTCGACGATGCGGTGCACGTAGACGCCGGGCAGGTGCACGGCGTCGGGGTCGAGCACTCCGGGCTCGACGAGCTCCTCGACCTGCACGATGCAGGTGCGCCCGGCCATCGCGGCGAGCGGGTTGAAGTTGCGCGCCGCCTTGTGGAACACGAGGTTGCCGTGGCGGTCCCCCCGCCAGGCGTGCACGAGCGCGAAGTCGGTGACGATCGCCTCCTCGAGCACGTAGTCGCGGGCCCGACCCGAGACGTCGAACGAGCGCACGTCCTTGGCGGGCGACGCGACGGCGACGCCGCCGGAGCCGTCGTAGCGGCGGGGAAGCCCGCCCTCTGAGACCTGGGTGCCGACGCCCGACTGCGTGTAGAACGCGGCGATGCCCGATCCGCCGGCGCGCAGCTTCTCGGCGAGGGTTCCCTGCGGGGTGAGCTCGAGCTCGAGCTCGCCCGAGAGGAACTGCCGCTCGAACTCCTTGTTCTCCCCCACGTACGACGAGGTCATCTTGCGGATGCGGCGCGCGTTCAGCAGCACGCCCAGACCCCAGTCGTCGACGCCGCAGTTGTTCGAGACGATCGAGAGGTCGGTCGTGCCCTGCGCGAGCAGGGCGTCGATGAGGGCCATCGGGTTGCCGGAGAGGCCGAAGCCTCCGACCGCCAGGCTGGCGCCGTCGGGGATGTCGGCGACGGCCTCGGCAGGCGTCGCGACTTCTTTGTCGATCACGGGTCACTCCTTCGTCGAGCGGATCGTGGGTGGTCGTCGGTGAGTCCTCCCCGAGTCTCGCCGGGGTGCGGCATCCTGCCCATCACGTGCTTGTGATGTGGGCGAATAGGCGCATAGTGTCCACATCATGGACAGCACGACGACGGTTCCGGGAGCGCAGGCCGTCGCCCGCGCCGCCGCCCTGCTGCGGGTCGTCACCCGCGCCGGCGCCGACGGCGTCAGCGTGACGGATGCCGCGCGGGCCACGGGACTCACCCGGCCCACCGCGCACCGCCTGCTCACGGCGCTGCGGCACGAGGGCCTGGTCGACCTCGACGAGTCCGTCGCCAGCTGGCGCCCAGGCCCCGAGCTGTATCTCATGGGCACGGTAGCCGCCGCTCGCTACGACGTGACCGGCGTCGCCCGCGACATCGTGCGCTCACTCGCGGTGCGCACCGAGGAGAGCGCGTTCCTGTCGGTGCGGCGTGGCGACGAGACGGTGTGCCTGCTCGAAGAGGAGGGGTCGTTCCCGATCCGCTCGCGGGTGCTGTCGGAGGGCGTGCGGTTCCCCCTCGGTGTCGCCTCGGCGGGGCTCGCCATCCTCTCGTTCCTCCCCGACCACGATGTGGACGCCTACTTCGAGCGGCATCCCGACCTCCCCCGCGCCTGGGGAGCGGCTCACCGACAGGACCGCCTGCGCGCCCGCATGGCCGAGACCGTCGAGCGCGGCTACGCCGTCAATCCCGGCCTCATCGTCGAGGGCAGCTACGGCATGGGCGCGGCCGTCTTCACCCGCGACGGTCACCCGCAGTGGGCGCTGAGCCTCACCGGCGTCGACTTCCGCTTCGCCCCCGAGCGCCGCGCCGAGCTCGGACGCATCCTGCTCGCGCACGCCCACCAGCTGACGACCCGCATCGCGGGGCACCGCGCCGGGGGGAACTGAGCCCGGGCGTCAGACCGAGTCGGATGCCGCGGCCACCTGCTCGCGGATCTCCGCGGCGACGATCGCCGCGCCGCCCCCGGACAGCACGATCGTGTAGTGATTGAAACCGGGGATGCGCGAATGCACGACACCGGGAACGGTCGGGAGCAGGCGTTCCAGGTAGTCGGGGGCGTAGAGCCCCGGCTCCTCGTTCTGCAGGCCGCGCGGCACCGTCAGGAACCGCGTCGGATGTGCGAGCGCGGCGAGAGCCGCCGGCAGCACATCACCGGTGTTCATGTCGAGCGTGTCCGCGGCGGTGATCTCGTAGCTCGTGGCGGGACGCAGCATCCCGGCGCCGTCATCGACGAGGTCGTAGGCGAGGTAGTCCTCGAGGGTCGCCGACCAGTCGTCCCGGAACGCGGGATGCACCCGCCAGAAGTCGAGATAGTCGTCGACGCTCGCGAAGCGGCGGGAGAGCCGTTCGGCCGTCGGCCCCAGGATCGCCGCGACGAGCGTGTCGGTGTCGAGCCCCGCGGGCACGTCGAGCGGCAGCCCGCCGTCGATGAGCAGCAGGCGACTCACGCGCTCCGGGTAGAGGTAGGCGAACGCGAGCGACACGAACGCGCCCATCGAGTGGCCGACCACCACGGAACTCGTCACGTTGGCGGCGTCGAGGAGCGCGGCCAGGTCGGCGGCATGGGCCGCCATCCCGGCGGGATGCGTGATGCCGTTGCTCGCCCCGCGTCCGCGCAGGTCGGGGGCGATCAGCCGGTAGCCGGGAAGCAGCGGCACGACATCGTCCCAGGCGTGCAGGGACGACGTGACGCCGTGCACGAGCACGACCTCGCCGAGAACCTCGTCCACCGGCTCCCAGACGATCGCGTGAAGGGTGCCGCCCTCGACGGCCACGTCGAGGGGATGAGCGACATGGGCGCTCATCGTGCGGACCATCCGCCGTCCATGGTGTACGACGCACCGGTGACCATCGCCGCGGCATCCGAGACCAACCAGCCCACGAGCGACGCGACATCATCGGCCTCGACGAGCTGCTTGATCGCGGCCTCGGTCAGCATGACCTTCTCGACCACCTCGTCCTCGGGGATGCCGTGCACCTTCGCCTGGTCGGCGATCTGCTTCTCGACCAGCGGCGTGCGCACGTATCCGGGATTGATGCAGTTGCTGGTGACGCCGTGCTCGGCCCCCTCGAGCGCCGTCACCTTCGAGAGACCCTCGAGGCCGTGCTTGGCGGCGACGTACGCCGACTTGAATGCGCTCGCACGAAGCCCATGCACGCTCGAGATGTTGACGATGCGGCCCCAGCCGCGCTCGTACATGCCGGGGAGCGCCGCGCGGATCAGGAGGAACGGCGCCTCGAGCATGATGCGCTGGATGAGGCGGAAGGCGTCAGGGTCGAAATCGACGATCGAGGCGACGCGCTGGATTCCCGCGTTGTTCACGAGGATGTCGGCGTCGAGGGTGAGCGCGTCGAGCGCCGCGGTGTCACCGAGGTCGACGACCCACGTCTCGCCCCCGATCGTCGCCGCCGCCTTCTCGGCGGCCTCGGCGTTGAGGTCCGCGATGACGACGGTGGCGCCGCGGGCCGCGAACTGCGAGGCGCAGGCGAACCCGATGCCGCTCGCCCCTCCCGTCACGACGGCGCGTCTGCCTGCCAGATCGGTGCTCACGATTCGATTCCTTCCTCGGTGGCGCGCACGACCGGCGCGCCGATGGTCGACGGGCGGGGCGCGAGAGCGTTGTCGATGAACCGCGTCATCGCCGCGAACACGTCCGACGGGATCTGCGCGGGCATCGCGCCCGTGGCATCCCTCTCCCACAGCAGGTACCTCATGCCGATCAGCTCTCCCGCGCCCATGAGCGCCCACGCAGCCACGGCCGGATCGAGCCCGGCATCGACATCTCCGTCCTGCTGGGCGGCGCGAAGCCCCGCCTCGTAGCCGTCGACGATGCGCGTGTAGTGCAGGCGCAGCAGCGCGGGTGAGACGAACTCGGCCTCGCGCACGACCCGGTAGAGCGCCGGGTGGTCGGCCGTGAAGCGGAAGAACCCCGCGAACCCGGCGTGTTCCGCCTCGAGCCGTGACCGCGCCCCGACCATCGCCTCCCCCATCGCGTGGCGCACCCGCTGGTTGAGGTCGAGCACGAGCGCCTCGAAGATCGACTGCTTCGAGTCGAAGTAGAGGTAGAAGGTACCGAGGCCCACTCCGGCGCGCTCGGTGATCTTCACGATGGATGCCTCGTGGTAGCCGAGGTCGGCGAACACCTGCTCGGCGGCCTCGAGGATGCGTCGCCGGGTCGCCTCACCGCGCTTGGTGAGAGGCCGGCCGGTCGCCTGGGAGACCGGGGAGGCCGCGGCATCCGTCACGGCGTCATCGGGAGTGTTCATCGATCCTCCGGGGCTCGAGGACGAGGGCGGCGGCGCGTTCGCGCAGCCGCCGACGGGCGATCTTGTCGACCGCGGACCGGGGCAGCTCGTCGACCACGACGAATCGCACCGGAACCTTGACGGAGGAGAGGATGCCGCGGGCGTGCGCGTCGAGCTCGTCCTCACCGACAACTGCCCGCTGAGCGAGCGTGACGAACGCGACACCGCGCTCTCCCCACACCCGGTCGGGCACGGGGACCACCGCCGCGTCGACGACGAGCGGATGCGTGCGCAGCGCCGCCTCGACCTCCGCGGGGGCGACGTTCTCGCCACCGGAGATGAAGATCTCCTTACGCCGGTCGACGATGCGGTAGACGCCGCGCGCGTCGCGCTCGGCGAGGTCGCCGGTGCGCAGCCAGCCACCCACGAAGGCCCGCGCCGTCGCGTCGGGGTCATCGAGGTAGCCGGGCGTCACGCTCGGCCCCTGCACGACCAGCTCGCCGGTGGCGGCGCCGTCGAGCAGGTCGCCGGTCTCGGGATCGATGAGAGCGACGTCGACGTGGCGATAGGGGCGTCCGACCGTGCCGACGAGGTCGTCTGTCTCCCCCGGCACGGTGAGCACGTTGGGGCCGGCCTCGGTGAGGCCGTAGCCCTGGGCGAGACGCACCCCCCGCGCGCGCCACGTGGCGTGGAGGTCGGCGGGCATCGTCGCGCCGCCGACCTGCGCGACGCGCAGGGACGACAGATCGGATGCCGCGAATCTCGGGTCGTCGGCGAGCAGTCGGTACTGCGTGGGCACGCCCATCATGACGGTCACACCCCGGTCGGCGATGAGCGGCAGCACACGCGAGGGCTGGAAGGACCGCTCGAGCACGACGGTCGCGCCCGCCCACCACGCGAGCAGCGGCTGCACGTTCCATGCCGCGATGTGGAACTGCGGGAGCATCGTGAGCACGACGTCGTGGGCGGCGATCTCGATCGCGCCGGCGAGGGCGAGGTTGTTCCAGAAGCAGTTGGCGTGGGTGAGCACGACCCCCTTCGGGCTCGCCTCGCTTCCGGAGGTGAAGATGACCAGTAGCGGATCGTCGTCGCGCACCCCGCGGGGGCGCGGTGCGGCGCCGTGGTCGGGATGCCGCGGCGGCAACACCCGCTCGGAGGTGTGACCGCCGAGCACGGCGACGGGCGGCACCGTGTCCAGGTGCGTGCGTGCCTCGGCGACGAGCCCCGCGTACTCATCGTCGACGAGGAGCAGCTGCGGCCGCGCGCGTGCGATCAGGGCGGCGAGTTCACCGGCGGCTGCCCGCCACGACAGCGGAACGAATGCCGCGCCGACCGACGCGCAGCCGAAGAAAGCCACGACGTGGTCGATCGAGTTGCCCGACACGGTGGCGACGCGGTCGCCCGCACCGTAGCCCGCCGCACGCAACGCCTCGACGAACCCCGCGACGCGCTCGGCGAGCGTCGCGTAGTCGATGCGAACCCCTCGGTCATCGATCGCGGTGGACGCCGGCGACAGCCGCGCCCGGTCGCGCACCCAGCGCGCGACGGTGTGCGGCTCGTCGACGAGCGGCGTCAGGTCGAGGGCGTTCATACCCGCGCCTCGACGCGGTCCTCCGCGGCATCCAGCTCGGTCAGGGGCGTCGCGCGACGCCCCGAACGTCGCCGCCGCGCGAGCTGGTCGACGGTGCCGGCGATCCCACCGGGCAGGAACATCACCACGATGATGAACAGTACGCCCAGCAGGAACAGCGGTTCGGAGAGCGGCACGCGCAGCACGTCGGGAAGGCCGGCGATCGCGTCGGTGCGGGCGAGCACTGTGAGGCGCTGGTCGAGGAGCGTGTAGACCACCCCGCCGATCACCGCTCCCCAGCGGAACCCGACACCGCCGAGCACGACCATCACGAGGATCGTGATCGTGAGGTCGGCCGACACCGCCCGCGGCTGAGTGCCCGACTGCAGGAGCATGTAGGCGACACCGGCGGCCGCGGCGCATCCGGCGGCGACGACGAACACCAGGAGTTTCGCGGTGTAGGGGCGCAGTCCGAGGATTTGCACCCTCTGATCGTTCTCGCGCGCCGCTCGCGCAAGGTGCCCGAGGCGCGAACTGTCGACCCAGAGCGCGACGAGGTAGACGAGCACGACCACCACGAGGGCGATCCAGTAGAGGTTTCGGGTGTTCGCGACCCCGAGCAGTGCATCCGGAACCGAGCCGGTCGGGAGGGCGAGTCCCTCTTCGCCTCCGGTGATCTCCTGGTTGCGCCGCACGAGCACGGAGCCTGCCTGGGCGAATGCCAGCGTCACCATCGCGAACGGGATGCCCGTCACCCGCATGCTGATCGCGCCGGTGAGCGCCGCGATCGCGAGGCCGCCGATCAGGGCGATCAGCACGCCCGGCCACAGCGGCACACCGGCGTACTGCAGCACGATGCCGAGGCCGTACGCCCCCGCCCCGAAGTAGAGGGCATGCCCGAAGGAGAGCAGTCCCGCGGTGCCGAGCAGCATGTTGTACGACAGCGCGAGAGCGGCGAAGACCATGCACAGGGCCATGAGCTGCAGACTGCCCGCCGTGTAGGTGGGCCCGGGGAGGATGCCGGGGATCGACAGGTCGAGCAGGGGCAGCACGGCGAGCACAGCGACGAGGATGACGCCGACGATCGCCGGCACGAGTGCGCGCCGCACCGGGCGGGGCTGCGAGATGGATGCCGCGGTCATGCCGCCCTCCCGAGGAGTCCGCGCGGGCGCACCAGCAGCACGACCGCGAGCAGCACGACCACGATGAAGTCGCCGGTGCCGCCGAGGAAGAAGTTCGCGAACTGCTGCAGCACAGCGACGATCACCGACGCGATCGCCGCGCCCGCGAGCGAGCCGAGGCCGCCGATGACCGTGACGATGAACGCGAAGATGAGCAGAGTCTGCCCGAGCTGAGCCGAGACATATCCGGTGTACTGCGCCGCGAGCACGCCGCCGATGCCGGCAGCCGCCCCGCCGATGGCGAAGACGAGGGTGAACGAGCGACGGACGTCGATGCCGAGCGCGGTCACCATCTGCCGGTTCTCGACGCCGGCGCGGATGATCATGCCGTACCGCGTGCGCCGCAGGAACACGACGAGTGCGGCGAGCACGAGCGCGGCGGCGAGCATCAGCACCCAGTAGGTGTTCGGGATGCGCGCTCCCAGCACGTCGGTCGTCTGCACGAGCCACTCGGGACCCTTGATGTAGATCGGATCGGTTCCCCAGATGCCCTCGAACAGGGCGACGGCGGCGAACGAGAGCCCGACGGTCACCAGCACCTGTTCGATGTGACGTTCGTAGAGGGGGCGGATCAGCGCCAATTCGGTGACCGCCGCGAACACGGCGCCGACGACAGCGCCCGCCAGGATCGAGAGCAGGAAGCCACCCCAGGACGAGGTGTCCATGCGGCGCGCGACCTCCCAGCCGACCAGCGCGCTGAGCGTCAGGAAGGCTCCGTGGGCGAAGTTCAGCACGTGCATGAGCCCGTAGATGAGGCTGAGGCCCGAGGCGATGAGGAAGTAGAGGGCGCCGAGGCCGACGCCCGTGATCAGGACGAGCACGAGGGAGCTCATGCGGTCACCTCCGCATGCACTCCGAGCAGCCGTCGCGTGAGGTCGGGGTCGTCGAGGATGCCGGCGGCGGTGCCGGTGTGCACCACGCGCCCGCCACTGATGACGATCGCGGGTCCGGCGAGCCGGCGCACCACCTCGAGGTTCTGCTCGACGAGGAGGATGGGCACCGTGCGCGCCGCCTCTGCGAGGGCATCCGCCACTTCTGTCACGATCTTCGGCGCGAGCCCCTTGGTCGGCTCGTCGACCAGCAGGATGCGGTTGTCGTTGAGCAGTGCCCGGGCGACCGAGACCATCTGCTGCTGTCCGCCCGAGAGCGTGCCGGCGGCCTGATTGCGGCGTGCGACGAGGTCGGGGAACAGCTCGGCGACGAACTCGCGGCGCGGGTTGCGCTGCCGCTCTGCAAGGGCGAGGTTCTCGGCCACCGTGAGGCCGGCGAAGACCTCTCGGTCCTCGGGCACGTACCCCACACCCCGCTGCACGATGCGATGGGTGGAGAGCCCGTCGATCCGCTCCCCCGCGAGCGTCACCTGCCCACGGCGGGAGATCAGCCCGAGGATCGCACGCAGCGTCGAGGTCTTGCCGACGCCGTTGCGGCCGAGTACCGCGGTGATGCCGGTCGCGGGCACCGAGAACGAGACATCCTCGACGACCTGCTGGCCGCCGATCGTCGCCCGCAGGTTCGCGACCTCGAGGATCGATTCGGATGCCGCGCTCATGCCGCCGTCCCCAGGTAGGCCTGCTGCACGACCGGGTTCGCCATGATCTCGGCGGGGTCGTCGAAGGCGATGATGCTGCCGAAGTACATGACGGCGACCTTGTCGACGAAGCCGAGGAGCACGTCGATGTGGTGCTCGACCATGAGCACCGTGCAGTTCTTCTCGCTCTGCATGCGGCGGATGGTGTCGACGAGGCCCGGCACGTCACCGGACCCGACGCCGGCCATGGGCTCGTCGAGGAGCACCACGTCGGCGTCGGTCGCGAGCAGCACGGCGATCTCGAGTTTGCGCTTGTCGCCGTGCGAGATGTCGCCGGCGAAGGCGTCGAGCTTGTGGTCGAGACCGACCTCCTCGAGCGCGGCGTGTGCGCGGCGGGTCGCGGCATCCGCTCGCCCGGGGAAGCGCAGCAGCGAGTAGCTGCCGCCGAGCTGAGCCTGGGCGGCCAGGCGCACGTTCTCGAGAACGCTCAGCCGCGGGAACAGACTCGAGGTCTGGAAGGTGCGCCCCAGCCCCGCCCGCGCTCGGCGCGGGACCGACGTGCGCGTGACGTCGGAGCCGTGGAGGCGGATGGAGCCGGACGTGGGCTTGACGAGTCCGGACACGGCGTTGAACAGGGTGGTCTTCCCTGCTCCGTTGGGGCCGATGACCCCGACGGAGGAGCCGGCCGGGACCGTGAGGTCCACGTCCTTCAGGATCGTCGCGCCACCGATCTGCAGGCCGAGGCCGGCGATCTCGAGGGCGGGCGGGGTGGAGCTGGACATGCGGCCTCCGGCTACTTCATCGTCACGGGTGCGGGGGCGACATCCGCGCCCTTGACCGTGTCGACCAGCTGGGGCGTGAACGACGAGCCGTTCGCGACGAGCTTCACCTGGTACATGTCCTGGATCAGGGCGTGGTCGGCGGCGCGCACGGTGTTGCTCCCCTTCGGACCGTCGAAGGTGTAGCCCTCGAGCGACGAGATCATCTGATCGACGTCCCCCTTGCCCTGCTGGATGGCGTGCACGATCATCAGCGCCGCGTTGAAGCCGTCGGGGCTGAACAGATCGGGCGTGCCGCCGGCCTGCGCGATGAGGTCGATCATCTTGGTGTTCACGTCGTTCGACGGGGCGCCCGGGAAGTAGTGGTTCAGGAACTTGATCTTCGTGGACGCATCGCCGTAGGCGTTGAACGTGGACGAATCGCCGAGCCCGGTGACGACCGGGATCTGGTCGAGCACGCCCTGCTGGCTGAGCGACTGCCACATCGCGCCGGTGGTGGCGCCGGCCCACGCGACGAAGACGAGGTCGGGCTTGGCACTGAGCACCTGTTGGGCGAACGGGGTGAACTCGGTCACGTCCTCGGCGACGAGCACGGGCGTCACGGTCGCGCCCTTGGCCCCGAGGATCGCCTTGACGGCGGCGACGTTGCCCTGCCCGAACGCGTTGTTCTGAGCGAAGACGACGACGTTCTTGCCGCTGATATCGGGCAGGAACGTGCCGGCGGTGGCGACGTCCTGCGCGCTCTCACGGCCGGAGCGGAACGTGTACTTGTTGGCGCCGGTGATGGCATCGGTGGCCGCGGGACCCGAGATGAACAGCACCTTGTTCTGTGCGGCTTGGTCGGCGAGCTTGAGCGCCACGCCCGACGAGGCCGAGCCCGCGAGGATGTTGACGCCTTGACCGATCAGATCCTTCGCCGCGGTGACGGCGGTGTCGGGGTTGCCCGCGTCATCCCGGTAGTCGACGGTGATCTTGGTGCCGTCGATCGTGTTCGTGCCGCCGGTCGCGTAGTTCAGGCCGGCCTTGAAGCCGTCCAGGTACTGCTTGCCGTAGCCCGCGAGGGCTCCGGTCTCGCTCGTGATCACGCCGACGGTGACCTCCGACGGACCCGAGGCGGTGCTGCCTGCCCCGGCGCCGGTTCCGGGGGCGCATGCGCTGAGGCCGATGGCGGCGCTCGCGATCACCGCCCCGAGGAGCAACTTCTTCGTAACTCGCATGTGATTGCCTTTCACCCTTGGAAGGACTTCCTGAAAGCTGATTCAGGTATTGCGAGACTAAGAAGTCGGATGCCGCGATGTCAAGGCGGTGCGCGTGAAGCTCCGCCGATCCCCTCGGGGGTCGACCGCATTACATACTCGGGATATATACTTCCGGCATGACTCGCACCAAGGATATCGAGAGGATCGTGACGGCCGCCCACGCGCTCACGCGCATCGCCGCCGTCCGCACCGGCAGCGAGGTGCCGGCCGCGTTGTGGCGCATGCTCAGTGCGCTGAACGGCGAGGGCGCGCTCCGCGTCGGCGCGCTCGCGCAGTTCGCGCGCACGCCGCAGCCCGTCGTCACACGCCTCGTCGGCCAGCTGGTCGACGAGGGCCTCGTGACCCGCGCCGGCGACCCGGAGGACTCGCGCGCGACCGTCGTCGACCTCACCGCCGACGGCCGTGCGGCGCTCGATCGCTGGCGTACCGACCTCGTCGCGGCGATCGAACCGCTGTTCACCGACCTCGCCGACGACGAGTGGGAGACCCTCCGTCGCGCCTCGCAGATCCTCGCCGAACGCACGGCCGTCTCGCTGGCGGTGGCCCGATGAGCGGCGGGCGCACCGGGGCATCCGTTCTGCGTCAGCCGCTGCAGGTGTGGGCGGTCGCCTTCGCCTGCGTGGTCGCATTCATGGGTATCGGCCTGGTCGACCCCATCCTCCCGGCGATCGCCGAGTCGCTGCAGGCGACACCGGTGCAGACCGAGCTGCTGTTCACGAGCTATCTGCTCGTGACCGCTCTCGCGATGCTCGTCACGAGCTGGATCTCGAGCCGCATCGGAGCGAAGGCGACCCTGCTGATCGGTCTCGCGCTCATCGTGGTGTTCGCCCTTTTCGCCGGTCTCAGCGGGTCGGTCGAGGCGGTCATCGGCTTCCGGGCGGGCTGGGGCCTCGGCAACGCGCTCTTCATCTCGACCGCCCTCGCCACGATCGTGGGCGCTGCGGCCGGCGGCTCGGGGGCGGCCATCATGCTCTACGAGGCGGCGCTCGGCATCGGCATCGCTGTCGGCCCGCTGCTCGGCGGCCTGCTCGGCGAGATGAGCTGGAAGTGGCCCTTCTTCGGCGTCTCGGTGCTGATGGCGGTGGCGTTCGTCGCGATCGCGATCCTGCTGCGCACCAAGGGTGAGAAGCGAACGCCAGTGGCGTTCTCGGCGCCATTCCGGGCGCTCGGCAACCCGTCGCTGGCGATCCTCGCGGTCGCGGCGCTCTTCTACAACATCGGGTTCTTCACGCTGCTCGCCTTCTCGCCCTTCCCCTTGGGGTTCGGCGCGATGGGCATCGGGTTCACCTTCTTCGGGTGGGGCATCGCCGTCGCGATCACGAGCGTCTGGGTCGCACCCCTGATGCTCAAGCGGATGACCCGCAGCACCGCCATGCTCATCACACTGCCGCTCCTGGCGATCGGCCTGGTCGTCGCGGGTGTGCTCGTGACCTCCCCCACCGCTCTGGTCGTGTGCATCATCGTGGGCGGTCTGATGCTGGGCATCATGAACACCGTGCTCACCGAGTCGGTGATGGAGGCGACCGACCTGCCGCGCGCGGTGGCGTCGTCGGCGTACTCCGCGGTGCGGTTCCTGGGCGGCGCCGCCGCTCCGCCGCTCGCCGCGTTCCTGTGGCACGCGGCGAACGCGTCGGTGCCCTACTGGGTCGCCGCGCTCGCGGTGCTGATCTCCGCCGGGGCGATCCTCGTCGGACGCCCGAAGCTCGCACGCATCGACGTGCGCGAGGCGGACGAGGCCGAAGAGGGCGCCGCGGTGCTCATCGGCGACGCCGCCTGATCCCCCCGATCACCACGCCAGGTCGGCCGCCAGCCCCGCACGGGCGGCGGCCGACCGCACGCGGTCGTGCAGTTCGAGCGACGCGGTCGCCGCGAGCGGGTGGGTGCTCACTCCGTCACGGGCGACGAGCCGCCCACCGACGTATACGTGGGTGAGGTTTCGCAGTCCGCACGCGAACGCGTAGTGGGCGAAGGGGTCCCAGACGGGTCCGGTGTCGGGATGCCGGGGGTCGACGATCACGAGGTCGGCGAACTTCCCCACCGCGAGCGATCCGATGCGGTCCCCCACACCCAGCGCCTCGGCACCGCCGAGCGTGTGCATGCGGATCATCTCGCGCGGCATGATGATGGCGGCATCCCGGTGCAGGGCACGCTGCGCATACATGCCGATGCGCATGTTCTGGAACGGGTCGGAGATGTCGGTGCACGACTGGTCGTCGAGGCCCACCCCGATCGGCATGCCCAGTTCGCGGTAGCGCGGGATGTCGGCGAAGCCCGAGGCGAGCCGGCCGTTGGAGGCGGGCTGCCACACCATGCCGGCGCCGCGCTCCGCGGCGGTGCGGGACATGTGCTCGTCGGGGTGCACGAAGTGGCCGAACAGGAAGCCGGGACGCAGCGCTCCCGAGCGCTCGTACCAGTCGAACTTCTCGCGCTGCTGGTCGAGCGCCTCGCTCGTCTCGAGGAAGTGCGCCTGGTTGCTCACCCCGTGGGCGTCCATCATCGCCGCCTCGTGCGCGGCCGTCTCGGGACTGTCACTCCATTGCTGCGCGCCGAACACCGAGCCGCCGAGGTCGAGCTCGCGCGGGATGGCGGTGCGCACGTAGTCCATCGCATCGGCGAACACCCCGTGCGCACGATCGGCGCTCTGCAGCTCGGAGTCGATGCGCACCGCGTTGACCATGCGCAGGTTCGCGTCGGCGCCGGCATCCACCTGCCGGTAGACGTACTCGGGGCCGAGCTCGGCGAGGATGACGCGGCTGTCGCTCGCCGCGTCGTAGCGGCTGTGAAATCGCGACGAGAGGAAGTTGTAGGCCGAGGTGACGCCGTTGACGAGGAAGTCGAGGCTACCGTGGAGCGTCATCCAGTACACGTCGTCGGCGTCGGTTCCCGACATGAACTGCGCCTGCACGCCGACCCAGCCGTAGAGCGGATCACCGGGGGTCATTCCCCGCATGCCGGACGTGAAGATGTGGCTGTGTGCCGACACGAAACCGGGAGCGACGAAGGCGCCGGCGGCATCCACCACCTCGGCGGCGGTGAGGGCGTCTGCCGGGGCGTCACCCACCCCGAGGCCGGAGATGCGCCCGTCGGCACCCACCGAGATCCAGCCGCGGAACCAGTCCTCGCCGTCGACCATCGAGAGGATGACGGCATCGGTGATCGTGAGCAGCGGGCGGGGAGCGGATGCAGCAGAGTCGGGCATGCCGCCAGCATTCCGCGCCCGGGAGACACGGCCGTTTCCCTCGTGTTTCCGGCAGATGTGCGCAGTGCCGACTCACTCCACAGGGGCAATGACGAAGGGCCTCGGCGACGCTGTCGCGTGCCGAGGCCCTTCTGCGGTGCACCCCCTGGGACTCGAACCCAGAACCCACTGATTAAGAGTCAGTTGCTCTGCCGATTGAGCTAGAGGTGCATGGTTCGCGCTGCGAAAGCTCGCGGTCGAACCGAGGGTCAACGTTATCATCCCGCGTGCCGCGCCGCGAATCGGGCCGAGAACCGCCGGATAGGCTGGAGCCATGACCGCCGCGCCCGTGACTCCCGACGCCGCCGACGCCCGGGATGCCGCGGCATCCGGTCTCTTCGCCGCCGATCTGGCGCTCGCGCTGCGCCTCGCGGACGCGGCCGACGCCGTCACGATGGCGCGCTTCGACGCCGCCGACCTCGAGATCGACGTGAAGCCCGATGCGACGCACGTGACGGAGGCCGACCTCGCGACCGAGCGGGCGATCCGGGCGATCCTCGGCAGTGAGCGCCCCGACGACGGCATCTTCGGCGAAGAGTACGGCGCCGAAGGATCGACCCACCGCCAATGGATCATCGACCCGATCGACGGCACCGCGAACTACCTCAAGGGCATCCCGATGTGGGCGACGCTCATCGCTCTGGCCGTCGACGGCGTGCCGCAGGTCGGCGTCGTCAGCCAACCCGCGCTCGGACGCCGCTGGTGGGGCGCGACCGGATCGGGTGCGTGGACGGCGACCGACGCCGGACCGCGTCGCCTCGGCGTCTCGTCGGTCGACACGCTCGCCGAGGCGAGCATCAGCTTCCAGAGCATTCAGCAGTGGGACGAGGTCGGGCGCCTCGACCAGCTCGTCGCCCTCACCCGCACCGTGTGGCGTGACCGAGGCTACGGCGACGCGTGGCCGTACATGCTGCTCGCCGAGGGCCGGCTCGAGTTCGTCGCCGAGTTCGGCGTGAAGGAGTACGACATCGCCCCGATGTTCCCGATCATCGCCGAGGCCGGCGGACGCGTCACCGCGATCGACGGCAGCGCGTCGCTCTCGGACCGATCGGTGCTGGCCACCAACGGTTCGCTGCACGACGCGTTCCTCGGCGCCGTCGCCCGAGCCGAAGGGACCGCCCCGTGACCCGACGCGCCACGATGCTGACCGCGCCGGCGCTCGCGCTCGTCGCCCTTACGGGATGCACCGCGACCGCGAGCCCCGCGCCGTCGAATCCTGTCGCCTCGACCCCTGCCGCGACCGGCACGGCCAGCGCAACCCCCGTGCCGACGGGTACCGCCACCGCCGCTGCGGCAACATGTGACGGCATCCTCGACCCGAGCGTCGTGAAGAGCCTGTCCGATCAGGGCTGGACCTTCCGCCAGGAGTCGTTCCGCGCAGGGTCCACAGTGCTCACCGGTGGCCTGCAGTGCGTCTGGGGCGACTACTCGATCGCCAGCGATCACGTGCAGATCTACGGTTGGGCGCCGATCTCCGCCGAGCAAGCGGCGAGCGTGCGCACCGACCTGCTCGCCCAGGGCTTCCGCGCCGTCGAGGACAGCCGCGGCTCGTACCTCACCGAGAACGCGAACACCGCCATCGCGACGGATGCGGACGGGTACGGCACCACCTACCAGTTCGGCGACGGCTGGATCACCCTCTCGGACACCAAACAGGGACTGCTCCTCATCGAGCGCCCCACCGCCTGACCGCGGGCCCGCACCGGCGCCCTCAGAGGCCGAGCACGATGCGCGGGCACGCGGCCCGCGACACGCACACGTACATCACGTCGCTTCGCTCGCGCTCGGACGGCGACAGGATCGAGTCGCGATGATCGATCTCGCCGGAGATCACCGGCGTCTCGCAGGTGCCGCACGTGCCCTCGCGGCAGCTCGAGAGCACGAACACGCCCGACTCCTCGAGAACGTCGAGGACGCTCCGATCGGGCGCGACCTCGACGGTCATCCCGCTGTACTCCAGCTCGACCTCGAACGGCCCGTCCCAGACCGGCGCCGTCAACGGCTCGGGTTCGAAGCGCTCGGCTGCGAACGCCACCCCGTGGGCGCCCGCGATCTGCTCTGCCGCATCCACGAGGCGCAGCGGTCCGCAGCACCACACCCCGGCGTCTGCCGGGAGAGCTCCGAAGAGCACCTCGAGATCCAGACGTCCGCCCCGCTCCGACACGTGCAGCACGAGCCGGTCGCCGTGCCGTTCCCGCAGCTCGTCGACGAGGATCATGCGGCCCTCGTGACCCGCGTAGTGCAGTTCGTAGTCGATGCCGGCGGATGCCGCGGCATCCGCCATCGCCGCGATCGGCGTGATGCCGATGCCGCCCGCCAAGAACACCGCACGCGGATGAGCGGCGGCATCGAAGCGGAAGTGGTTGCGAGGCCCCGCGAGGCGCAGCACCGTTCCCTCGGCGACCTGGTCGAGCATCCAGGTCGACCCGCCACGACTGTCGGGCTCACGCAGCACTCCCAGCCGCCACCGCTGCGCACCGGCCGGACCCACGAGGGAGTACTGCCGCACCAGGCCGCCCGGCTGCAGCACGTCGACGTGCGCTCCCGGCTCCCAGGCCGGAAGCGGCTCGTCACCCTGGGGGGCGAGTTCGAGCACGACGAGATCGTCGCTCACCGCGGTGCGGGAGACGACACGGACATCCACATCGGAAGCGATCGGGTTCATAGGCGTGCGGGATGCTCCTTGACGATGATGAGCCGGTAGGCACGGCCATCGGCCGACCGCCACCGGTGCCGGGTTCCGCCGGCGTAGAAGACCGAATCCCCCGGGGCGAGCACATCGGGCCGCCCCTCCCGGTCGAGGTCGATCTCGACCGTGCCGTCGAGAACGAACATCCATTCGTCCTCGTCGTGGTCGAAGAAGTCGCCGAACTCGACGTTCTCGGCACGGAACTCCATCGGGTGGAACGATCGCGGGTCCGAGACGAGCATGCGCGCGATGCCCTCGGCGTACGCGCCCGATGACCCCTCATCGGCCCGCACGACATCGACCTCGTCGCCCGTCGTCGCCGGCCGGTCGACCGACAGCAGCTCGACCTGGCTGGTGCCGAGCGCCCGCGCGATGCGCTCGAGCGAGCCCATGCTGGGCCTGGTGAGTCCGCGCTCGAGCTGCGAGAGGAACGGGTGAGAGAGCTCCGACGCCGAGGCGAGCTCGACGAGAGTGAGCCTCCGGGCATGCCGCATCGCGCGGATCCGCTCCCCCAAGGCCACGGTCACCTCGTCGACCGGCGACGAGGTGGGGGCCGCGACGTCCTTCGCCATGACTGACACCTCCGAACAGCAAGCGGCACCCGCGCGGGTGCCGCTCCGCCAGAAAGTACACCACACCCGGCGAGCGGGCCCGCGCCGGTTTCGCGAGCAGAAACGGACGCGTCACATGCGCGAAACGCGCCCTCCCTACAGTGCCGATTGTAAGTGGGACCAACATCCCGCCCTGCCCGATCGGCCTCTCCCGAGGGGAATCATGTCGTCACTCCCGCGTCCGCTGCGCGTGCTGCGCTCGGCCCGTCTCGCCGACGGATCGCTCGTCGACATCACCCTCGACGGCGAGCTCGTCGCCGCCGTCACCCCCGCCGATGCGACCGCCGAGATCGACGAGGCATCCGACCTCGACCTGCGGGGGTATCTCGTCGTCACGGCGCCCGCCGAACCGCACGCGCACCTCGACAAGGCCCGCAGCTGGGATGCCGCGCGGCCACCCGCCGGCGATCTCGTCCGCGCGATCGAGTCATGGCGCGCGTTCGCCGCCGGCCAGACCGAGGACGACATCGCCGCCCGCGCCCGCGCCCAGGCGCTCGAGAACCTCGCCGCGGGGACGACGGCCATCCGCACTCACGTCGACCTGTTCGCCGACCACGACCCGCTGCGCGGCGTGCGCGCACTCGTGCGCGTGCGCGAAGAGCTCGCCGAGCTCATCGACATCCAGCTCGTCGCCCTCGGCGGCGAGTGGGTGCCCGACGACGTGTACGAAGGCGCCCTCGACCTCGGCGTCGACATCGTCGGCGGAGCCCCCCACCTCGCCGCCGACCCGCATGCGGAGCTGCACCGCGCCCTCGACATCGCCGAGCGGCGCGGCGCCCCCGTCGATCTGCACACCGACGAGTCCCTCGACGGCCCGCTCACGATCGTCTCGTACGCCAACCGGGTGGCCGCATGGTCGCAGCCGCGATCCGCCGGGCACTGCGTACGACTGGGCACGCTCCCCGCGGACGAGCTCGCCGAGGTGATCGCCGCGGTCGCCGCCGCGGACCTGCGCATCATCACGCTGCCGATCACGAACCTCTACCTGCAGGGCTGGGAGCACCCGGTATCGACCCCGCGCGGGCTCACCGCCGCACGGGCCCTCCTCGACGCCGGAGTCGTGCTCGGAGCGGGTGCCGACAACGTGCGGGATCCCTTCAACCCGGTCGGCCGCGGCGACGCGCTCGAGACCGCCTCGTTGCTCGTCACCGCCGGGCACCTGAGCCTCGACGAAGCCCTCACCGCCATCACCTCCGGGGCCCGCGCTGCGATGTGGCTTCCCGAGGCCGGCCCCGTCGTCGGCGCGCGCGCCGAACTGCTCGCCGTGCGCGCCGACAGCCTCGGCGAGGCGATCGCCTCCGGCTCCCCCGACCGTCTCGTCATCCACGCCGGGCGACTCGTCGCCCGGACCACGATCCACCGCGACATCGCCTCCGCCGGCGTCGCCGCGGCATCCCCCTCTCTCACCCGCTGATCAGAAGAGAAAGCTGACCGCATGTCTGCCACCACCCTCGCCGCTGTCGACGCGGCCCGCATCGACGCCCTCGCGGCCGAGCTCGCCGAGATCCTCGGCGAGGCCGGCGTCACCCGCGAAGAGCAGGTGCTCGAGCGCTCATCGCTCGACGGTTCGTACCTCTCGCCGCTGATCAGCGAGCAGCTCCCCCTCGGCCGCGCGCAGCTCGTGGCGTTCCCGGCATCGGCCCAGCAGATCGCCGAGACCGTCGCCGCCGCTGTGCGCCACGGGGTGCCGATCACGCCTCGCGGCAAGGGCACCGGCAACTACGGCCAGGGCATCCCGATGGCCGGTGGTCTCGTGCTCGACACCACCAAGGCCCGCGCGGTCGTCGAGGTCGGCGATGGCTTCATCGTCGCCGAAGCGGGCGCGCCGATGATCCAGATCGAGCAGGCCGCCAACCGCGCCGGCCAGCAGCTGCTCATGTACCCCTCCACGGTGCAGTCGACCCTCGGCGGCTTCCTCTCGGGCGGCTCGGGCGGCACCGGCTCGATCGCCCACGGGGTGCTCATGCACGGCTTCGTGCGCGCCATCGACGTCGTGTTCGCGAGCCCCGAGCCGGAGCTCGTGCACTTCGAGGGCGTCGAGGCCGAGAAGTACCTGCACAACTACGGCGTCGTCGCGATCATCGCCCGCGCCGAAGTGGTGCTCGAGCCTCTGCAGGAGTGGCGCGCGTTCTACGCGAGCTTCGACGACTACCACACTGCCTTCCAGCTGGTGCGTGAGTTCCGCGACCTCGAGCCCACTCCCCGACTCGTCTCCGGCGACGTGCCGCTGCTCGCCGACGCGCTGCCGGCCGACGAGGCGCTGCCCGCCGGGAAGGCGAGCCTGCGAGGCATCCTCGATGTGCGCTCGATCGAGGAGGCGACCCGTCTCGTCGAGGCGGCCGGCGGCACCGTCGAAGCGGTGCGAGAGGGCATCAACCACACCATGAAGGTGTCGATGACCAGCTACAACCACGCGATCGAGTGGCTGCAGAAGAGCTACCCGAACACGTGGTTCCACGTCGAGGTCAACGGTGACGCGCTCGTCGACCGGATCGATGAGGTGCATGAGGTGTACCCCGGCGAGAGCTGGCTGCACATCGAGGCGCAGGCGACGAAGCCCATCGGCATGCTCGCCGCGAAGTACACGACGGCCGAGGACCTGCTGGCCGGCTTCGACCGGCTCGCCGCGCTCGGCGTCGGCTACCACAACCCCCACCAGTGGTTCGTGGACTACTTCCCCGACCGTGCCCGCGAGATGGCAGCGACGACAGACCCGCAGGGTCTCCTCAACCCCGGAAAGCTCGTCAAGCCCGACGTCGACACGGGCACGAAGCCCTCCGTCGCCCTCACCGACGACACCACGGACGACGAGGCGGGCGCCTGGTGACCGGCTGGTTCGACCTCGCCGAGCGAGACGACTGGCCCGCCGACCCGTTCGAGCTGCTCACGGCCTGGCTGCCGGCGAACGACGACCCGGCGCGTCCGATCATGACGGTGATCACCGTCGACGAGACCGGAGCCCCCGACGGACGCACCCAGCTGCTCACCGAGTTCGATGCGGGCGGTCTGTACTTCCACGCCGACGCGAACTCGCGCAAGTTCGCCCAGCTGGAGAACGATCCGCGGGTCGCCCTCGTCATCGCGCTGCTCGACGACAAGCATCAGATCACGGTGCAGGGCGTCGCCGAGACGCCGCCGCCGGGCGAAGAGGATGCCGCCTACCGCCGCCGCAACGTCTACCTGCAGCAGCTCGCGTGGCAGAACACCCACGAGTTCGCGCGACGTCCGCTTCCCGAGCGTGTGGCCGCCTGGGCGGCGTTCCAGGAGGAGCACGCCGACGGCTTCGAGCCGCCCGTGTCGTGGGCCGGCAAGCGCGTGCGCCCCACGCGCCTGACGTTCTGGGCCGGCCGCGACGACACGGCGTCTCGCCGCGTCGAGTACCGTCGTCAGCCCGACGAGTCCTGGACCGTCGAGGTGCGCGCCGGATGAACGCCCCCGCGGCCGTCGCCGACTGCCCCAAGTCGATGACCTACGGCCCGTGCGGCGGGGTGGGTCTCGACGGGCGCTGCGAGGTCGCACCGCATCCCTGCGTGTTCCTGCACACGGGCGTGATCCCGTGGTCCGGGGTGCGGCCGGATGTCGCGGCCCCGCCGACGGTCGCCGCAGCCCCCCTCCCCGACCCCGTGCCGTCTGCGGGCGCGGCGCGCATGCGCGCACTGCTCGCCACACGCCCGATCGTCGTGGCGGACTTCCCGGCGCGCCCGGTGGATGCGGCATCCATCGTCGACTGTGCACGCGAGCTCGTCGGCGGCGTCGACGCGGTGCTGCACGGTGACGCCGGGCAGATGCGCGTGCAGTTCCCGCCGGCCTACCGCGCCCGGCTCGTGCAGGAGGGGGGCCTCGTCTCGTGGGCGGGCGTGAACACCCGGGATCGCAACCGGGTGGCGCTCGAAGGCGAGCTCGCTGCCCTCGCCCACGCGGGCGTCGGCGGTGTGCACTGCGTGACCGGTGACCACACCCTCACCGGCTCCCGGCCGGAAGCTCGACCCGTCTTCGACCTCGACTCGACCGAGCTCGCCTCGCTCGCGCATCGAGCGGGCCACCTCGTGTCGGTCGCCGAGTCGCCGATGGCGCCGCCGATCGCCGAGCGCGCCGGACGTCTGCTCGAGAAGCAGCACGCCGGCGCGGAGATCTGTTTCGTCAACCATTCGGGCGGCGCCGAGCCTGTCGCGGCCTTCATCGGCCGCGCGCGCGACCTGGGAGTGACGACGGGCTTCATCCCGTGCCTCCCCATCATCCTCAGTCACGCGAGCGCGGCCCTCATCCGCTCGTTCACCGAGCTCGCCCTGCCACCGGGCTACATCGAACGCATCCTCGCCGCACCGGACCCTGTCGCCGAGGGTGTGGCAGCGGCGATCGAGCTCGGGAGGGAGTTCCTCGAGATCGACGGCGTCGTCGGCGTGGACCTCTCGGGCGGCGTCGACGACGGCACCGAGATCGAGTACGCCCGGGCGGTGGCCGCGATCGGCCGCGCGCTCGGCGGCGGAACGGAGACGAACTGATGGGCACCCTCGACGGCAAGCGTGTGATCGTGACGGGCGCGGCCCGCGGCATCGGGCGTGCGATCGCGGCGCGCATCGCGGCCGAGGGCGCGCAGGTCGTGCTGCTCGACCGCGACGCCGACGCGATCGCCCAGACCGCGGCAGACCTCGGGGTCGCCTCTCTCGCCGTCGACCTCGTGGATGTCGCCTCCACCCGCACCACGATGCGCGCGGCGATCGATCTGCTCGGCGGTCTCGACGTGCTCGTGAACAACGCGGGCGTGTTCCTCAGCGGCGGACTGCTCGAGACCGACCCGGCCGACTGGGACCGCGTCCAGGTCATCAACACCCGCTCCATGCTCGTCACGACGCAGGAGGCGGTGCCCGCGATGCGCGCGGGAGGCGGCGGCCGCATCATCAACCTTGCGAGCATGGCTGCGAAGTCGGGCGGCGGCTTCGAGGGCGCCTACGCCGCCTCCAAGGCCGCCGTCGTGGCGCTCACCCGCGCGACGGCCCAGGAGTTCGGCTCCGACGGCATCACCGCGAACGCCCTGTGCCCCGGATACGTGCTCACCGAGATGGGCGCCGACACCCGCACCCCCGAGATGGTGGCGGCGTGGTCGTCGCGCTCGCCCCTCGGCCGCTGCGCCGCGCCCGACGACGTCGCCGACGTCGCGGCGTTCCTCGCGGGCGATGCCTCGCGCTACATGACGGGCCAGTCGGTGAACGTCACCGGCGGCATGATCATGCACTGAGTCGGATGCCCCACGGGCACCGTCGTCCCACCCGTCACCCGTCCTCCGGAGTCCGCCGATGACCACCCTCCCGCCCGCTCCGTCCCTGCGCGTGCACGGCGCACGCGCCATCGTCGTCGACGCGGACACGGTGCGCACCGGCGACCTCGTCATCGAGGGAGCGCGGGTGGCGGAGGCATCCGATCTGCGCACCGTCGACACGCTCGACGCCGATGGCGGGATCATCACGGCCGGGCTCGTCAACGCCCACCATCACCTGCTGCAGAGCGGATTCCGCACGCTGCCGGGCACCCGCGGGGTGCCGATGGCCGCCTGGCTGCCCGCGATGGCTGCGGCGTATTCCGCCGCAGGCATGGATGCGGAGCTCTTCGGCGTCTGCGCCGAGGTGGCCGTCGCGGAGGGCTTGCTGAGCGGCGTCACCACCGTCGCCGACCATCACCTGAACTGGCCGCACGGCGCGCCGATCGAGGAGACCGTCGACATCGCGCGAGCCATCGCGACGTCCGCTGCCCGCCTCGGCGGACGCCTCGTCTATGTGCGCGGGTCGGCCCGTGACGACGCCGAATGGGCGGGCGCTTCCGCCGAGGCGATCGCGGTCTCACTGCTCGCCGACGGTCACGACGGCGGCGTGACGGCCGACGGCATGCTGCAGTACGCGGTCGGACCTGCCGGCGTGCACAGCGACGGCGAGGCGACCTTCGCCGCCCTCGGCGCGGTCGCCGCGCGGTGGGGACTGCGGCGCCGCACGCAGGCGAACGAGCAGGTGGATGTCGCGATCGCCCTCGAGCGCTACGGACGCCGCCCGATCGACCTGCTCGAGGAGTGGGGCTGGCTCGCCGACGACGTCACGATCGCCCACCTCGTCGACATCACCGACGACGAGCGCCGCCGGATCGCGGCCGCCGGTGTCACCGCGACCCACGCCCCCGGATGCGACGTGCCGATGGGCTGGGGAGTCGCGCGGGTCGCCGATCTCCTCGACGCCGGCATCGCCACGGGACTCGGCACGAGCGGCGGCGGCTCCAACGACGCCGGACACCTGCTCGCCGACGCCCGCCTGGCCCTGCAGGTGTCGGGCCTTACGGGCAGGCCGCTCGCCGCGGCATCCGTCATCGACATGGCCACGCGCGGGTCGGCCCGCGGGCTGGGCCGGCCCGAGCTCGGACACCTCGCCCCCGGGGCCGCCGCCGACTTCTGCGTGTGGGACGTCAGCGGCGTCGCCGACGCGGGCGTCGCCGACCCGATCGCCGGGCTGCTCTGGGCCTCGCCCGGACGCCGCCCCCGCCACGTGGTGGTCGCGGGCCGCGTCGTCGTCCGCGACTACCGGCTCGTCACCGCCGATGAGCACGACATCACGGCACGGATGTCGCACCTGCTCGCCGAGCGCGCCGCGCGCTGAGCGGAGCGGCCCGGCGGGCGACGGCCGCTCAGATGAGGGTCGTGCGCTCGGGCAGCGTGAAGCGGTCGATCTCGCCGAGCGCGACGAGACCTCGTTCGATCGCCTCGTCGAACAGCGCCTTTCCGGCCGCCGCCGTCGCCGCTGTGGGGTCGCCGATGATGCCCGCCGGGCCGAAGTCGTCGGAGAGCCAGCCGAAGGAGACCGGCTTGCCGTTGAACCCGAGCATCTCGTAGTCGTCGAACCACTCCGGCACGTTGCGGGCGAACAGCTCGGGGTGCACGAGGTCGGGACGCAGGTGCATGACGATGGATGTCTCCGCCCACCCGCCGTGGATGCCGAGGCCGTGCTCGTCGGGGAGCGTCGGATCGTCGGAGGTTCGACCGGCGGTGCCGAGGGCCGGCATCGAGAACGTCTGGAGGCCGAACCGTCGGCGCAGCTCGCGGTTCGCCACCTGCAGGAGGGCGACGTTGCCTCCGTGGCCGTTGACGAAGACGACCTTGCGCGCGGGCGTCGTCGTGATCGAGCGACCGATCTCGACGAGCACGTCCATGAGTGTCTCTCCGCTCAGCCATAGCGTGCCCGGCGCCCAGCAGTGCTCGTCGGACTTCGCGATCTGCAGGGTCGGCAGCTGCCAGGCATCGATGCCGGCCTCGCGTGCACGGGGCACGAGGGCTTCGACGGCGGCCTCCGCCATCAGCGCATCGGTCACCAGTGGGAGGTGGGGCCCGTGGTGCTCGATCGCGCCGATCGGCACCAGCAGCACCGAGGCCGGAGTGAGCACGGTCGCCGTCTGGGGGCCGGTGAGTTCATGGAAGCGCGTGGTCACGGGGCATCCTTCTGTGTGCGGGTCGTGCGTGTCGTCGGCGGGGGGACCGGGTGGGGCACGCCGATGCCCCCGGCGCGGGGCCGGGGGCATCGGGTGGTGTTACTTGAGTCCGATCGAGGTGTCGATGAACTCGTTGGTGTACAGATCGGTCGCCTTCAGGCCGGGCGCGATGTTCGTGCCCAGATCGGTGTAGATCTTGGAGGCCTTGGTGAAGAAGTCCGCCATGCGGGCGTCGTTGAAGTCACCGATGGTGGAGTTGTCTCCGTTGGAGACGATCTTGTCGGCGAGCATCGTCTTGACCGCGTAGTCGGCGACACCGGGGCTGTAGCTCCAGCTCGCGTTGTAGCCGGCGATCGCCTTCTGGATGAGGGCGTTGGCCTTCGACGGGTCGGCGAAGTAGTCGACCTCGGCCTGCTGCAGCACCGGCGTGAACGCCTTGAGGCACGGGGTCAGCTTGTCGAAGTCACCGGTCTTGGCGACCATCTCCGACTGGTAGGGGTCCCAACCGGTCGACGAGATGAGCGAGTACTTGACCGGCTTGTCCCAGGCCGAGACCTCGTTCTGGTAGATGTACGGCTCAGCGGAGGCGAAGCCCTGCTGGACGCTCTTGCCCTCGGCAGCCACGAACTGGTCGGGCGCACCCGAGTAGCTCGAGTCGGTGTTGGCCTTGTCGACGTAGCCCTGCGAGATCAGGTAGTCCATGTAGGCCGATCCGCTGAAGTACAGCCACGAGCCGCCGGTCGACTTGAGCGCCGCGCCGATGTCCTTGACACCGGTCACGTTCGGGTAGGTCGCCGGGTCCCACATGACCATGATCGGGCTCTGGTCGAGGGGCGCGAAGAAGGCCTTCGTGGGCACCTTGCCCGAGTTGGCGATCTGGTCGTCGGTGGTGACGTAGCCGAAGGTGATCGAGTCGTCGGTGTACATCTGGGTGGCGACGTTGTTGAAGTTGATCGCCGCGCCACCGGCGCGGATCTCGAGCTTCACACCGGTCGACTTGCCGCCGGCGTAGAGCGTTCCGACGACGGCCTTCTTGTCGGCCTCGACGGTCGCGTCGTCGCCGAGCATCTGGTACAGGTGACCGTGCTCCGACTCGGGCCACCAGTCGGTCTGGACGACGATGGTCGACGGGCAGCCGGCCGCGGCGAGGTCGACCGTGCCGGCCTCCGCGGAGGCCGCGGCGCTGGAACCGGTGGTGGTGCTCGACGAACACGCCGCGAGAACCGCGGCCATGGCCACGGCGCTCAGGATCGCGCCCGCACGAACAACGGTGCGTGTGTGCATGTGATCTCTCTTTCGGGTGAGACGGATGGTGCGATGCGGGAGTGGTGCAGGTTGAGGGGGCTCAGGTGGTCGGCTCGTACCAACGGCCGACGACGAGCTTGGAGAGGGCGCCGAAGATGATGAACATGGCGACGCCGAGGAGCGCGGAGACGATCAGCGCGTCGAACAGCTGGGGCATGTTCAGCAGGCGCACGTAACGCTGCATGAGGGCGCCGAGGCCCGGTTCGCCGCGCTGGAAGAACATGTCGCCGACGATGGCGCCGACGACCGACAGGCCGGCGGAGGTGCGAAGGCCCACGAAGATCGACGGCAGCGCGCCGGGGAACATGAGCTTGGAGAGCACGGTCCACTTGGAGGCCTTCTGCAGCTTGAACAGCTCGTGGTAGGACTTGTCGAGCGACTGCAGACCGAAGAGGGTGTTCGACACCATCGGGAAGAGCGCGATCATCACGCACACCACGACACGGGCGCCGAACTCCTGGCCGAACCAGATGCCGATCAGCGAGACGAGCGCGAGGATCGGGATCGTCTGCAGCACCACGGCGTAGGGGTAGGTCGAGTTGTAGACCCACTTCCACAGGGCCATGCAGGTAGCCCATGCGATGCCGAGCGCCGAGGCGATGAGCAGTCCCACGATCGCCACGCCGGTGGTGCGGGCGAGCCCGGTGATGATATCCGCCGACACCGACGGGTCGAAGGCCATCACGAACACCTCCCCCGGCGTCGGCAGCAGGAATCGCCGCTGGGGCGTCTGCATGGCGTTGAGGAGGTACCACCCGGCGATCACGAGCACGAACACGCCGAGCGGCGGGAGCAGGGTCAGGATCGTGCGCCTGACCTTCTGACCGAACGTGCGCTTCGCCTTGCGGCTGGGGCCGACGGTGGCGGGTTCGACGGCGGAATCGAGGTGCGCGGCGGCGACCGCGGGCTCGACTGCTGCCTCGGGGGTCACGGCGGAGGTCTCGGTGGACGGCGTGGACATCAGCGGTGCCCTTCTCGGAGCGCGTGCGACACCTCGCCGACGAGCTCGGCGAAGTCGGGGGTGTATCGGATGTCGGGGTTGCGGTCGGCCATGGCGAACGGCACATCGAAGCTCTTCACGATGGTGCCGGGCCGGCCCGACATGACGATCACCTTCGTGGAGAGGTACACGGCCTCGGACACCGAGTGGGTGATGAACATCCCCGCGAAGCCCTTGGCGATGAACAGCTGGATGAGCTCGTCGTTCAGGCGCTCGCGGGTGATCTCGTCGAGTGCACCGAACGGCTCGTCGAAGAGGAAGAGCTCGGGGTCGAGGGTGAGCGAGCGTGCGAGCGAAGCGCGCATCCGCATGCCGCCGGAGAGCTGCTTGGGCAGGTGCTTCTCGAACCCCTTGAGACCGACGAGGTCGATCGCGGCATCAGCCTTGGGGCGGCGGACGCGGATGGGCTGGTTGTTCAGCTCGGCGAGCAGCTCCACGTTCTGCTGCACGTTGCGCCACGCGAGGAGGGTGGCGTCCTGGAAGACGTAGCCGATGCGGTCGGTGCTGACGTCGACGGTGCCGCGGCTGGCGGTCTCGAGTCCGGAGGCGATGCGCAGCAGCGTCGATTTGCCGCAGCCGGAGGGTCCGACGACGGTGAGGAACTCGCCGGTGCGCACGGAGAGGTCGACACCGTGGAGGGCGACGGTGCCGTTGGGGAACTTCATCTCGACGTCGGTGAACGACACGAGATCCCGGGTCTGCGGGAGGGGGGTGGAGCCGGTGGGAGGTGCGACCGTGGTCACGACGGACTCGCTTTCGCTCGAGGGGTGGCGACGCCGCGTCTTCGGGGCGAATGTTGATGCGCTCAACAACGCTCAAGTTAGGGATCGGGTGTTTCGCTCATGTGTCGCCGCTGTAACCCTGATCGAAAACCCGGATGCCGCCGCCTCCCCGCCCGCTCGACGGCCTCGCGCGCGTGCCTAGACTGACGACGCCGGCGATTGTCCCGAGGGAGTCTCCCGAGTTCGACCGGCCAGAACAGGCCGGGTCGTCATGACCGCAATCGACCTCGATCGCTATCGCCGTGCGCTCATCGCCCCCGGCGCTCCGTGGTTCTCCCTCGCGGGGCTGCTCGCCCGCTTTCCCCGAGGAGCGCTCTCGCTCGGCGCGATCCTGCTCGTGTCGGGCGCGAGCGGAAGCTACGCGCTCGGCGGTGCGATCGCCGCGACGTTCGTCGTGGGACTGTCGCTCGCGGGACCCGTGTGGGCGCGCGCGATGGATCGCGTGGGACAGCGCCTGCCACTGCTGGCGTCCGCGGCGGCTCTGATCGTGTCCACCGCCCTCCTCACCGGCGCGGTGCTGTGGCGGTGGCCGGTGTGGACGTGGTTCGGGCTCGCGGCGATCGCCGGGGTGTGCTGCCTCGATGTCGGTCCCGCAGTGCGTGCGCGGTGGACCGCGCTCCTGGCCGGCGACGATCGACAGAGCGGATTCGCCATCGAGACGATCGTCGACGAGATCCTCTACGTGCTCGCGCCGCCGCTCGTGACGGTGATCGCGGTCGCCGCGGCTCCCGCGTCGGGCCTGGCGGTGATCGTCGTCATCGGTGCCGTCGGACTCGCCTGGCTCGGCGTTCTCACCCGCTCACAGCCCATCCCGCGCGGTCGGGAGCGCCGCGCGCGTCTCGTGCCGCCCCTCGGCATCCTGCCGCTCGTCGTCGCCTGGATCGGCGTCGGCGCGATGTTCGGCGCGTTCGACATCACTGCCGTCGCATGGGCCGCCGAGCTCGGCGGCGCATGGCTCACGGGCGTACTGATGGCGGCGTTCGCCCTCGGCAACACCGTCGGTGCGATCGTCTACGGCGCGTTGACGCTGCGCCCGTCGGCACAGGCCCGGTGGCTCGCGCTCACCGCGCTGGTGGCGGCCGCGGCCGTCATGCTGCCGCTGGCCGCCCGGGGGCTCGTGCTGATCGGGGTCGTGCTGCTGTTCGGGCTGGTTGTCGGTCCGCTCCTGGTCGCCGGCTTTGCCCTGCTGGAGTCGCGTGTCGATCGCGACCGGGTCACGGAGCTGCTCGCCTATCCCTCGATCGGCTCGGGCATCGGCATCCCGCTCGGGTCGATGATCGCGGGGGCATGGATCGACGCGCAGGGCGCGGCATCCGGATTCCTCATCGTCACCGCGGCCGCGGCCGCCGCACTCGTGCTCTCCGCCGCAGGCGAGGGTGTCGTCGCGGTGGTCGCGCGGGTGCGGCGGCCGGTGGTGTCGCAGGTCAGCTGAACGAGAGCACCTCGTCGCCCCAGGCGCTGCGCAGGGCCGCGTCTAGGTCGGGAACGACCGAGTCGGTGTGCTCGATCACGAGGGTGTCGCGCGCGGCGGCGTCGTAGCGCGGCCAGTCGACCGCGCCGTCGGCCGTGGGCTCCTGGCCGTAGGCGAACCGGGTCCACCGCTCCTGCATGCGCTGGGAGATCTCGATCGCGGCGCGCTTGCCGCCGAGCTTGAACGTCGGGTCCTTCGGGCCGCTCGTGAGGTTGCCCCACAGGTAGGGCAGCTCGGTCGCGTGTGTCGCGCCGAGACCGATCAGGCGCAGGAAGGGCGCACTGTGGTCGAAGCGGTAGAGGTAGGTCGGTGCCACGCGGCTGTGACCTTCGGCCACCCACAGCGTCGGCATGCGGAAGCCGATGTCGCGGGCGATGCCGAGACCGATCGCGCCCTGGCGGGCGTGCTCGTAGGCTCCGCGCACCTGCTCGATCGGCGGCATGTCGATGGACGGGTCGTCGGCGGCCATGTCCGTGAACATCTGCTGGATGCGGTCGTCCGTGATCGGGATCAGCGGCGACTTCATGAACTTGAACAGCGACGCCTCGTCCTTGTTCGTCCCGATGATGAGCGGAACCGGGATGCCGCGGCCCTCGCTGAGCACGTCGACGGGAGCCTCGGGCAGCAGGTCGCCGTCGACGATCGGGGCGAAGGCGAGTGTGCCCGGGTCGGTCGAGGGGACGGCGGCGTAGACGGCCTGGCCGACCCGCACGACATCCTCGACGGGCAGCTCGCGCAGTGCCGTCACTGCGGCACCGTCGAGGCCCGCCTCGGTGACGAAGCGCTCCGCGACGGCACGGGCGCGTCCCGGACCGTACATGCTCGATGCCGGCGACGACTGGGCGATCGCGCGGTGGAAGAGACCCTCGGCGGACGGCACGGCAAGGAGCGTGGTGACGAGGCCGCCCCCCGCGGACTCGCCGAACACGGTCACGCGGGACGCGTCACCGCCGAAGGCGGAGATGTTCGTCTGCACCCAGCGGAGGGCCGTCAGCACGTCCTTGAGGGCGAGATTGCGGTCGAAGCCGCCCTCGGGCAGCAGTTCGCTGAGGTCGAGGAAGCCGAGCGCGCCGATGCGGTAGTTCACCGTCACGATCACGACCTGGCCGCTCGTCACGATCGACGTCGCGTCGAACAGCGGCTGGCTCGACGAACCGAACGTGTACGCACCGCCGTGCAGCCAGACCATCACCGGCAGCGGGCCGGCGGCGTCGGCGGGCGCCCACACGTTGAGCGAGAGGCAGTCCTCGTTCTGCACGATGTCGGTGCCGAGGGGGATCGACGGGTTCACCGGCTGCGGGCAGACCGGGCCGTAGGCGAGCGCGTCCACGACGCCCTCGACCGGGGCGGCCGGCACCGGGTCGCGCCAGCGCAGCGGGCCGATCGGCGCCTCCGCGTAGCGGATGCCCCGCCACGACGTGACCTTCGCGGCGGTGGCGCCGCGGAAGGTTCCGGCGGGGGCGGTGATGGTGGTGGCGTCCAACATGACGGGGTCTCCTTGAGCGTTGGTCTGGGGTGCGATAGCCCGAAGCTATCCGCCCTCTCCGGGCGCTCAGGCGGGATGTACGGCTGACACGACAGGATGCCGCGATCCGCCCGGATCGACCACGAGAAGCGCCCGCAGTACCACGCTGTCTGCCACCTGTACGAGCTCGGCGCCGAGGGAGCGCACGTGGGACGCCGGGCGCAGCGCGGCCCCCCGCGGCAGGATGCCCTCGCAGCGCACGGCGAGGCGCAGCATCCGCCCGGCACCCGTGGATGTGAGGTCGACGCTCACCCCCACCCGACGCGCGTCGGCGTGCTTGACCGCGTTGAGAAGCCCTTCGGCGACGATGTCGTAGGCGTCCCGCGCGAGCGTGCCATCGCCGTCGAGCGCGGCGCGGGCGTCGTCGTCGATGCGCACGTCGACGGCGATCACGTGCGCCCAGGTGGCGATGACCTGGTCGACGGCCTCCGCCCCGACCGGCGGCGCCGGCCGCGCGAACACGTCGCCGGCCTGCGCGAGCAGCTCGTCGATGTCGGCCGCGATGCCTGCGCTCGGCGTCTGCAGCTGCAGCACGCAGCGGGCCTGCACGTCGCGATGGAGGATCTGGGCGGCATCCGTCAACGCCGCCCGAGCGGGGGCGGTGCCGCGGCGCAGCGCCCGCTGCTGGGAGGCCACGGCGTGGGAGAGGCGGCGCTGCTCGACCTGCAGCGCGTGCACGACGGCGGCGAGCATCGCGAACGCGAACGCGATCAACGGGAACGCGAGGGCGGGGATCAGCACCCGTATGCCGGTCAGTCCACCGAGCACCGAGGCGAGCGACAGCGCGAAGCCGGTGAGGACGGACACTCCGAGGAAGACTCCGGCGCGCGCTCTGCCGCCACTGAGCACCGACAGGCGGCGGGGCAGGTAGTCGGTGGCGAGCGATCCGATCACGAGGAACAGCGCGCCGATCACGAGTACCGCGGGGGTCGCCGCCCGGACCGCATAGGGAAGCATGAAGACCAGGTAGACGAGGCCGACGAGGCCGACCGGCGGCAGGCGCAGGCCGAACAGTCGCGCGCGACGCACGTCGAGCTCACCGGGCATCCGGGGCGGCTCCGCCGCCGCGAGATCGGCCAGTTCATGACTTTCCGCGCGGGCTGCGTCGGCCACGAAGGCGCGCACCTGGTCGACAGTGGGCGGGTCGTTCCATTGGGCGAGGCGCGTGCGGGCGTCGTCGACGACGCGCACGACGAGCGCCCGGGCCGCACGATCGTAGGCCTCCGTGCTCTGCTGCGCTGCGGCAAGCTCGGCCCGCACCGAGCGAAGCAGCGCGTTGACGCGCCGGCGGGAACGGATCGCATCGACGACGAGCGCCGCGACGGACAGCGTCACGAGCCACACGATGAGGTTCGTGGCGACGCGGAACGCGAGAACCTCGACCGAGTCGCCCGGGAATCCCGCGGCACGCAGCGCCGCGTCCTGCACGAGCGGTCGCGCGGCGGCAGCGACGGCCACGCCGGCGAGCACGGCGGTGGCACGACCCCGTGGCGTCGGGATGTTCCGTTCGAGGACGGCGACGAGCCCGAGGAGGAGGCCGAAGACCAGCGCGCCGATGAGCGACACGACGAACCCGTCGAACGCCTCATCCGGCGGCAGGTCGCCGGCGGGGCTCACGACGGTGAGCGAGAGCGCGACGGCGACCGCGAGCGTCCAGATCGAGACGTAGGCGCCGCCGCCGACCACGTGGACGACGGCCGACGCCAGTCGTCTCATCGCACGGGTCCGAAGGCGGAGATGTAGGCGGCAGCCGCGGCGACGCGGGGATTGACAGCAGGCTCGCCGGTGAGGCGCATCCGCTCGAAGATGCGGCTGATCGACCGTTCGACGGCGCGGACCGTTGCTCCGGATGCCTCGGCGATCTGCTCGTTCGACCAGCCGCGCGCGATCATCGCGAGCACGTCGATCTGGTGCCGCGTGAGGGTACCGAGCTTGTCGGCGACGGGCGCTGCGACGGTCGGCGCCGGTGTCGGGTGGGTCGACAGCGCCGTCTCGAGCGCCTCGAAGAGCACCGCGGGCGAGGTGAGCGCGTCTTTGCTGACGAACACGGCACCCGCCACTCCGAGCGGCTCGGCGCCCGCGGCGGCGCGCGGGTAGCTCGAGAGGAAGACGATGCCGAGGTGCGGAGCGAGTCGGTGGAGCGTCTGGGCGAGGTCGATGCCGTTGGGACGACTGCCCAGGTCGATGTCGGTCACGAGGGCGTCGGGATCGACCTCGGCGAACAGTCGCATGGCCTCATCGGCGGATGCCGCGCCGGTCGCATCCCAGCCGTTGCGGGTGAGCAGCTCGCACGCGAGCGTGCGCAGCGCCGCCTGGTCCTCCACGACCAGCACGCGACGCACCCACCCCGCTCCCACGGTGTCCACGCTAGTCGAGGAAATCATGCCGAACGGCACGATGACAGCCCGCAGCGACGCCGAAGGTCGGGTTACGCAAGCTCGCGGCATTCGACCTCTGAGTGGCGGCCACTCCCAGTGCGACAGCGGCGATGGTGGAGATGGGGGGAATCGAACCCCCGTCCATCGCTGGGTCTCTGCGCCTTCTCCGGGCGCAGTCTGTGCAGACGTGTTCTCAGTCCCGACGCTTGTCACAGACACCTGCGTCGACGGACTCATCCTGAAAGAGTCCCTCGCAACCCTCAGGCGAGGTTACGAAGCAAGATTCCTAGATGACGCCAGGACCCGTATCGGAATCACATACGGACTGACGGACTCGGGCTCGCTGCTCAGGCAGCGAGGGCGAAGTCGGACTGCGACTTGTTGGCAGTTATTGGTTCGCAGGGGGCGTTCACGAGATAACCCTGCATCCTCGGCCCGCTTCTCGCAGATTCGCAGGCGATGTCGAAACCGATCATCCCCATGTTCCCTCGGTGAGGGGCCGCTGTCGCACTGTGGAGTTGCCATGCCCTTGCGGGCGATCGGATGCGCGAGGCATCCGAGCGTTTCAGAATACAACGGATGCCGCGCCCCTGCCATTCCCCGCCGTCACCGCGGCGCGCGTGTGACGCCCACGGCGCGGCGCACCCGCCGATACAGTGAACCCACCCGGACCTGTGAAAGGAGCGCGATGTCTGCGCGCGTGAGCTTGGGCGCCCTGGCGGGCGTCGTCGGATTCCTGGCCTTCGTCGAGTTCACGAGCGGCGTGCTGCAGGGCTACTACACCCCGATGCTCACCGACATCGCCCGGCACCTGTCGATCCCCGATGCCGACGTGAACTGGCTCGAGGGAACCCAGCTGATGCTCTCGGCGCTGGTCGTGCCCGCCTTCGCCAAGCTCGGCGACATGGTCGGACACAAGCGGATGCTGCTCATCTCGACCGCGCTGACCGCAGCCGCGTCGGCGGCGCTTCCGTTCACCGACTCGTTCCCGGTCTTCCTTGCGGCGTGGGCGCTGCAGGGCTTCTACGTGGTCTGGCTGCCGCTGGAGATCGCCCTCATCTGGTCGCGCACGCGCGGCCGCGAGGGGCGCGCTGTGCTCACCGCACGTGCGGCCGGCCTGCTCGTCGCGGCGCTCGAGATCGGCGCGATCTCCGGCGCACTCATCGGCGGTGCGCTCGTGGACGCGCTGCCCCTGCAGCTGGTGCTCGCGATCCCCGCCGTCGCGGTGCTCGCCTGCTTCTTCGTCGTCCTGTTCGGTGTGCGCGAATCGCCCGAGACCACCGGCGGCCGCCTCGACACCGTCGGACTCGTGCTGATCTCTCTGGCGTTGCTCTCGTTCACGGGCGGGCTGAGCCTGCTGCGCATCAACGGCCCGACAGATCTGTTCTCGTGGGGGGTCACGCTCATCGGCGTCGCGCTGGTCGTGCCGTTCGCCCTGTGGGAACTGCGCCATCACGACCCGCTCATCGACGTGCGCATGTTCCGCTCCCCCGCGCTGGGTCCCGTGTTCCTGACAGCGGGCCTGTTCGGCGTGAGCGTGCTCGGGTCACAGGCACCGCTGTCGACCTTCGCGCGCACCGATCCGGCCGCCGCAGGGTTCGGCCTCGGCACGACCGGCTTCCAGACGAGCCTCATCATCGGCATCTACCTGATCGCCATGATCATCGGCGCGCTCCTCTTCCCTGTGATCTCACGCCTCGTCACCCCGCGGGTGACGCTGATCGGCGCCGCAGTGCTGGTGGGTGTCGGCTTCCTGCTGTTCGTGCCCTTCCACTCGGCCTACGCGAGCGTCGTCATGAACATGGTCGTCGTGGGACTCGGATCGGGCGCGCTCGTCGCCGCCCTCCCCGCCGCCGCGGCATCCGCTGCGCCGGCCACCCAGACCGGCGTCGCGACGGGTCTCACCAACTCCGTGAAGACCGTCGGTGGCGCCATCGCGTCATGCGCGTTCGGCATCGCACTGTTCCAGGGCAGCCTCGGCGCCGAGGGCGGCGGGCAGACCGCGGCATCCTTCTCGGGATACCTCACCGTGTGGATCGTCTGCGGCGTCACCGCGCTCGTCGCCGCCGTGCTGCTGGTGTTCGTGCCGAAGCAGGCGTTCACGGATGCCGCGGCCGAAGTGGCCGAGGTATCCGCCCAGGTCTGAGGATCAGTCGCCGAGGCGGTTGCGGGTGCGCATCGCGCGCTCGGCCTCACGGCGGTCCTGGCGCTCGCGCAGCGTCTGGCGCTTGTCGTACTCGGCCTTGCCCTTCGCGACCGCGATCTCGACCTTGGCGCGGCCGTCAGAGAAGTAGAGCTTGAGCGGCACGAGCGTGTAGCCGCCGGCGGAGATCGCATGGCTGAGCTTCACGATCTCGTCCTTGTGCAGCAGCAGCTTGCGCAGGCGCTTCGCGGAGTGGTTGTTCCAGGTGCCCTGCGAGTACTCGGGAATCGTCACCGCGTCGAGGAACGCCTCGCCGCGCTCGATGAACGCGTACCCGTCGGAGAGGTTCGCGCGCCCCTGGCGCAGCGACTTCACCTCGGTGCCGGTGAGCACCAGGCCCGCCTCGTACGTCTTCTCGATCGAGTACTCGTGGCGCGCGCGACGATTGGTCGCGACGACCTTCTCCCCGCGTTCCTTGACCATGACCTGCTCCTCCGGGATACCCGCGCCGATCGACGCGAGCCCTCCAGTCTATCGGAGCCGGGATCAGGCGCGAAGCCACCGCCGGATCGCGAATCCCGCCGACAGCGCGGCGAGCACCACGCCGATCACGATCATCGCCGGGATGACGTACCAGAGGTCGTCCGTCGTGACCCAGGAGGTGATGAACGTCACCCTCGGCTGCAGGTAGCTGCCGACGCCGAACTGCACGCCCGCCCACACCGTGACGCTCGCGAGCGCCGACCCGATGACCGCCGAGATCACGCCCTCGAGCACGAAGGGGGTCTGGATGAACCGGTTCGACGCGCCCACGAGACGCATGATGCCGATCTCCCGGCGTCTGGCGAACGCCGACAGCCGAATGGTCGTGGAGATCAGCAGCACCGCGGCGATGAGCATGAGCACGGCGATGCCGACGGCGATGTAGGTCGCGACCGTCAGCGCCGAGAACAGCGGCTGAAGGTACTGCATCTGATCGGCGACCTCTTCGACGCCCGCGGTCGAGGAGAACTGCTCGGCGAGCACGTCGGACTGCGACTGGTCCTTGAGGTTGATCCAGAACGTCGCATTGATCTGGTCGGGGCTGATCACCGAGGCGTACTGCGATCCGAGCTGCTGGATGGCGCTCTGGTAGGCCTCCTGACTCGTCTGGAACGTGTAGTTCTTGATGAGCGGCGCGAGCGTCGATCCGTCGAGCGTCGCCTTCACGGCGGCGATCTGGTCATCGGTGGCCGCGGTGCCGGGGGCGCAGTTCTTCGCCTGGGACACTGTCGAGCACATGTAGACGGCGACCTGTGCGCGGTCGACCCAGAACGAGCGCAGCTTGCCGATCTGCGACTGCATGAGCATGGCGGCGCCGACAAAGGTCAGCGACACGAAGGTCACGAGGATGACCGAGATCACCATCGAGGCGTTGCGGCGCAGCCCGCCGAACGCCTCGCCGAGAACGAGTCCGAGCCTCATCGCGTGGGTCCCACTTCCTCGCCCGGGCCCTCGAGCCCGAGACGGTCGGCGACGCCCAGCGCGTCGAGCGAAAGATCATCCGCCTCCGTGGGGCGGGGGGCCGCCGGTGCCGGCGCGGCGGTCGGCGCGGCCTGCGGAGCGGGCGCCTGCGGCGGGGTGACCGGCGCCGCGGCGGGCGCCGCCGGCTGCGGCGCCACCGCGGGCTGCGCGGCGACCGGCGGAACCGGCGCCTGGGAGTCCGCGGCGATCTCCTTCTGCAGCTCGATGACCTCGGTCAACGCAGCGACGGCGGCCGCGCCGCGCTCCTGCTGCGGCTGCAGTCGCGGGATCGACGAGGTGTCGCCATAGCCGCCGTGACGCTCGTCGCGCACCATCTCGCCGCCGCGCAGTTCGATCACGCGGCGCTGCATCTGGTCGACGAACGCGGCCTCGTGGGTCGCCATGAGCACAGTGGTTCCGCTCGCGTTGATGCGGGCGAGCAGCTGCATGATGTCGACGGATGTCGCGGGGTCGAGGTTTCCGGTCGGCTCGTCGGCCAGCAGCACCTGGGGACGGTTCACGAGGGCGCGGGCGATCGCGACGCGCTGCTGCTCACCACCGGACAGCTCGTGCGGAAGGCGCTTCTCCTTGCCGGCGAGGCCCACGAGCGCGAGCGCCTCGGGCACCGCCTGGTGGATGAATCCGCGTGAGGATCCGATCACCTGCAGGCTGAACGCGACGTTCTGGAAGACGGTCTTGGTCGGCAGCAGCCGGAAGTCCTGGAACACCGAGCCGATGTTGCGGCGGAAGTAGGGGACCTTGCGGCTCGCCACCCGTCGCAGATCCCTGCCGAGCACGACCACACGGCCCTGACTGGGGATGTCCTCGCGGAGGATCAGACGCAGGCACGAGGACTTCCCCGATCCCGACGCTCCCACGAGGAAGACGAACTCGCCGCGTTGCACCTCGAAGTCGACGCCGTTGAGGGCGGGCTTGGAGGTGCCGCGATACCGCTTGGTGACGTTCTCGAACCGGATCATGGCTGTGTCAGCCTAAGCGCGGCTCTCGCGGCATGCGGGTGCGACACCCGGGGGCGCGACATCCGTTCACCGGATGTCAGTCGTCGTCGTCCTTGCGCTTGCGCCAACGGATTCCGGCGGCGATGAAGCCGTCGAGGTCGCCGTCGAAGACCACGGCGGGGTTGCCGACCTCGTGGCCGGTGCGGAGGTCCTTCACGAGCTGCTGACCGTAGAGGAAGTAGGAGCGCATCTGGTCGCCCCAGCTCGCCGTGATGGTGCCGGCGAGCTCCTTCTTCTTCGCCGCCTCCTCCTCGCGCTTGAGCAGCAGCAGTCGGGTCTGCAGCACGCGCATGGCCGCGGCGCGGTTCTGGATCTGCGACTTCTCGTTCTGCATCGAGACGACGATGCCGGTCGGGAGGTGGGTGATGCGCACGGCGGAGTCGGTGGTGTTGACCGACTGCCCGCCGGGGCCCGAGGAGCGGAACACGTCGACGCGGATGTCGCCCTCGGGGACGTCGACCTCGACGGCCTCCTCCATGACCGGGATGACCTCGACCGCGGCGAAGCTCGTCTGGCGCTTGTCGGCGCCGCCGAACGGGCTGATGCGCGCGAGACGGTGGGTGCCGGCCTCGACCGAGAGGGTGCCGTAGGCGTAGGGGGCGTCGACCTCAAAGGTGGCCGACTTGATTCCGGCTCCCTCGGCGTAGGAGGTGTCCATCACCTTGACGGGGTACTTGTGACGCTCGGCCCAGCGCAGGTACATGCGCATGAGCATCTCGGCGAAGTCGGTGGCGTCGTCGCCGCCGGCGCCGGAGCGGATGGTGACGACCGCCGACCGTGAGTCGTACTCACCGTCGAGGAGCGTCTGCACCTCCAACTGGCTGATGACCTCCCCGAGGTCCTTCAGCTCGCGGCGGGCCTCGTCGGCCGAGTCCTGGTCCTCGAGCTCGTTGGCGAGCTCGACGAGCACCTCGAGGTCGTCGAGGCGGCGGGCGACCGCGTCGATGCGGGCGAGGTCGGCCTGACGGTGGCTGAGCGCGCTCGTCACCTTCTGCGCCTTCTCGGGGTCGTCCCAGAGGTCGGGTGCACCGGCCTCCTCGCTCAGGCGAGAGATGTCGGCGCGCAGCGCATCGACGTCGACGACGGCGGTGATGTCGGCGAACGTGGAGCGGATGGCCTGGATATCGGCGGACAGATCGAGCTCGAGCATGACAGTCCAGACTAACGTGGAAGCGATGGATGATCGTGCGAGCCTGGTGCTGGGCCGACTCGCACCCATGATCTACGGGCCGACCATCCTCTTCTCCCTCGGCGAGGGCGCGGTCATCCCCCTCGTGCCGGTCATCGCGACGAAGCTCGGGGCGGATGTCGCGGGTGCCGGTTTCATCGCGAGCGCGCTGGTGGTGGGGCAGCTCGTCGGCAATCTCCCCGCCGGCTGGCTCGTCGCCCGCGCCGGTGAGCGCGTGACGATGGCGATCGCCGGCGGCGTCGCGATGCTGGGCGTGCTGGGCACCGTGTTCGCGCCGAGCCTGCCGGTGTTCGCGGCGGCGGTGTTCGTGATCGGCTTCTGCGCGGCCGCGTTCGGGCTCGCCCGCCATTCGTTCATGACGACGCGGGTGCCGCTGCGCTTCCGTGCGCGGGCGCTGTCGCTGCTCGGCGGCTCCTTCCGGCTCGGCATCTTCGTCGGTCCGTTCATCGCCGCCGGGCTCCTCGCGGTCTTCGGCACCGAGCATGCGGCGCTCTGGTTCTTCGCCGGATGCCTCGCGGTGCTCGTCGTGCTCGTGCTGTTCGGTCCCGACCCCGAGCGCGTCGCCCCGCCGGGAGGGGAGCCGGTCGTCGCGCTCGAGCGGGAGGGCGTGTTCCGCACGATGTGGCGCCACCGCGGCGTGCTGTCGCGACTCGGGGTGGCCGCGGCATCCCTGTCGGCGGTGCGCGCCGCCCGCCAGGTGGTGCTGCCGCTGTGGGGCGTGTCGATCGGGCTGGACGCCAGCACCATCGCGCTCGTCGTGGGCGTGTCGGGCGCAATCGACTTCGCCCTGTTCTACGCGAGCGGGCAGGTGATGGACCGCTTCGGGCGGTTGTGGTCAGCCTTGCCGGCCATGCTGCTCATGGCGGGCGGATTCCTGGTGCTCGCCTTCACCCACGACGTGTCGGGACGCCTCGGCTGGTACCTCGCCGTCGGCATCGTGCTGGGGCTCGGCAACGGGCTCTCGAGCGGCATCCTGCTGACCCTCGGGGCCGATGTCGCGCCGCGCGCGGATCCCGCGCCGTTCCTCGGGTCGTGGCGCACGCTGAGCGATGCGGGCGGGGCGACCGCTCCCGTGCTCGTGAACATCATCGCCGCGGCCGGCAGCCTCGCGATCGCGACCGGCGCCGTCGGCCTCATCGGTCTCGCCGGCGCACTCGCGTTCATCCGATACGTGCCCCGGTTCGTGCCGCACGCGCGGACGAGCCGACGCGGCTAGCGACTCGGAGTCACCGGGTCTCGGCGAACGACTGCGTGCCGATGACGGTGAGCAGCGCCAGCTTCTCGGCGTCGGGGGTGCCCGGGGTCGCCGTGAACACGAGCAGTCGCTGTCCGGTGTCGGTGTCGAGCAGCGTCTGGCAGTCGAGCGTGAAGGCGCCGATCTCGGGGTGCACGAAACGCTTCGTGGCGGGGTGCTTCTCGCGCACCTCGTGCTCGGCCCACAGCGTGCGGAACTCGGGGCTCTCGTCGTCGAGCGCACGCACGACCCGACCAGCGAGCGAGTCGTCGCCGTAGCGCACGTAGGCACTGCGCAGCTCGGCCACGAAGGCGCGGGCGCGCTCGTCGTGGTCGTCGCGGGCGTAGACGTCGCGCGAGGCGGGCTGCGCGAACCACCGGTAGACGGTGACCCGCGCGAGGCCGGTGAGGGCCGTAGCGTCGCCGAGCAGCGCCTTGGCGGGCGCGGTCTGCACGAGGGTCTCACCGAACTCGTTCACGACCTGCGCGGGGGTGTCGCGCAGCCGGTCGAGGATGCGCAGCATCGCCGGCGCGACGTGCGAGCTGCCGCCGGTGCGCTCGGGCGCGGGGTGCCCGGCGAGGCGGAACAGGTGGCCGCGCTCGTCGTCGCTCAGCCGCAGGGCGCGCGCGAGGGCGGTGAGCATCTGCTCCGACGGCTGGGGGCTGCGGCCCTGCTCGAGCCGGTTCAGATAGTCGGTCGACATCGTCGCGAGCTGGGCTACCTCTTCACGACGCAGCCCCGGTGTGCGGCGGCGCGGGCTGCGTGCGAGCCCGACGTCCTCGGGTTGCAGTGCCTCGCGTCGGCGGCGCAGGAAGTCGCCCAGCTGTTCACGGTCCACTCCCCCATGGTCGCCGCGACCCGGCGCGCGAGCAAGGGATCGCCGATCCCCCGATCGACGAGTCCTTCCCGGATGCCGCGCCCCGCCCGACGATCGAGACATGACCGATTCACGCATCATCCTCATCACCGGCGGTTCCCGTGGCCTGGGCCGCGCCACCGCCCTCGCCGTCGCGGCCGCCGGCGACGACGTCGTCGTCACCTATCGATCGGGCGCCGGCGACGCGGCATCCGTCGTGTCCGACATCGCGGCGCTCGGGCGGCGCGCGGTGGCGCTGGAACTCGACACGACCGCACCCGAGACGTTCGCCGCGTTCGCCGACACCCTGCGCGCCACGCTCTCGGAGACGTGGGGACGCGAGACGTTCGACGGGCTGGTGAACAACGCCGGGTTCGCCGGCAGCACACCGTTCGGCGGCATCGAGCGCGAGACGATCGACGCACTGATCGCCGTGCATTTCACCGGGGTCGTGCTGCTCACGCAGCAGCTCGAGCCTCTGCTCACCGACGGCGGCCGCATCGTCAACATCTCCAGCGGCCTCACCCGCAATCCCGCCAACTCGGCCTACTCGGTGTACGCCGCGATGAAGACCGCGATCGAGACGTGGACGCTGTATCTCGCGAAGGACCTCGGCCGGCGCGGCATCACCGTCAATGCGGTGGCGCCGGGGGCGACCGCGACCGACTTCGCGGGCGGCGGCATCCGTGACGACGAGGGCTACCGCGGCATGATCCTGCCGACGGTGGCGCTCGGCCGCATCGGCGAGCCCGACGACGTCGGCCGGGCGATCGCCGCCGTGCTCGACCCGCGCCTGGCGTGGGTCACGGGGCAGCGCATCGAGGCGTCGGGCGGCCAGCGCCTGTGACCTGCGGGGGGGCGGATGCCGTGGCATCCGCCCCCTCGGCCTCGATGTCGCGCCGGGCTCCTAGGCTGGAGGGATGACCGTTCCCTCTGTGACCCTCAACTCCGGTTATGACATCCCCCAGCTCGGCTTCGGCGTGTTCCTCGTGCCGCCGGCCGAGGCCGAGAAGGCGGTGAGCGAGGCCCTCGAGGTGGGCTACCGCCACATCGACACCGCCGCGATCTACAAGAACGAGGAGGGCGTCGGCGCCGCGATCGCGGCGAGCGGCATCCCCCGTGACGAGCTCTTCATCACCACGAAGCTCTGGAACGACCGGCAGGCCGGTGACGAGCCGCTCGCCGCGATCCGCGAGAGCCTCGACAAGCTGCAGCTCGACCACGTCGACCTGTATCTCACGCACTGGCCGACGCCCGAGAAGAACACCTACGTGAACGCGTGGGAGAAGCTCATCGCGATCCGCGATGCGGGCCTGTCTCGCTCGATCGGCGTCTCGAACCACCTGCCCGAGCACCTCGATCGCCTCGTCGCCGCGACCGGCGTGGTGCCGGCGGTCGACCAGATCGAGCTTCACCCGGCCTACCAGCAGCGCGACGTGCTCGCGTGGGCGGCCGACCACGGCACGATCATCGAGTCGTGGGGTCCGCTCGGCCAGGGCAAGTACCCGCTGTTCGAGAACCCGGCCGTCGTCGCGGCGGCCGAGGCGCACGGTGTGAGCCCGGCCCAGGCGGTCATCCGCTGGCACCTGCAGCGCGGCTTCGTGGTCTTCCCGAAGTCGACCCGCAAGGAGCGCATGGTCGAGAACTTCGAGGTGTTCGGTTTCGAGCTGACCGCCGACGAGGTCGCCGCGATCGACGCCCTCGACACGGGTGACGGCTCGGGCCGCGTCGGCACGCATCCGCTCGAGTTCAACTGACCTCGTCTCGATAGGTCACGGCCGGTCGCCTTCGGGCGGCCGGCCGTTGCCGTGTGCACTCGGGGCGTACGTGACCACCCCGCGGCACACGTGATCGCGGCATCCCGGGTCACCGCAGCGCGACGCGGCTCGTGGCGGTCGAGGTGAGATCGACCCCCGCCGGCACGAACGGCGAGAGCAGCACCGACCGCCAGGTCGACGTCACTCTCACCCGCGCTGAGCGACCGTCGTCGGTCACCGCGTCGACGAGCACGGCGTCGGCCCCCGTCGCGGCCAGCGCACGCTCGGCACCTGAGGTGATGTCTTCCCCACGCAGCACGATCACCGCCCCCTCGCCCTCCAACCGGATGTCATACGAGGATGCCGCGGCCACCGCCGCCGCGTCGGCGACACCGTCCAAGCGCTTCTGCGCGAGGAACAGACCCGTCGCCTCCGCGCATACCAGCACCAGGGCGATCGCGAGCATCCCGTAGCCGAGCACGAGCGGGAGGATCGACCCCTCGTCATCGTGTGCGCACCGCGCGGTCATCGTCCCGGCCCCGCCGACACGAGCTGCACCGCCGACGCCTCGATCGGCACCGCCGCGAGATCCTCCCACCCGAACACGGGTGGCACGAGCGGCAACACCACGCGCGTCTGCACGGTCGCGGTGAGCACGGCACCGGGGGCGGGGCATCCGTCGTCCGCCGGGGCGCAACGGACCCGCACCGAGATATCGGCGGGGTCGATGCCGTAGTCGGCGGCGGTGGTCTGCACCACCCGCGCGATGTGGCCGTCGATATCGCCGTCGGCCACGGCGATCGATCGAGCGAGGTGGCGGGCCGCGGCATCCGCGCCGAACGCATGCGACTGCACGAGCCCGAGGGTCACGACCAGGTAGACCACGGGAACGAGCAGCAGCAGCCCGGCGACGAGGAACTCGATCGATGCCGAGCCGTCGTCGGCCTCAGTCGAAGGATTCGAGCGGCGCATCGCCGGTCACCTCCATCGCCCCGGGGATGCCGACGAGGCCGATCACGGGAAAGGTCGCGCTCACGGTGACCCGCACCGTCGGAAACCCCGCCTCCGCCGACGTCGCCACGCGGATCTCGTCGATCAGCCCGCCACCCACGGCCCGCGTGATGGCATCGCGGGTGCGCGCCTCGCCGTCCCCCGGCGTGGCATCGGCGAGGGCGGCGACGTGTGCTCCTTCGGATGCCGCGTCCTGCACGACGTTGCGGACGTACACCGCCAGCGCGAACTGCAACACCGCCAGCGTCAGTACCGTGAGGAGGGCCCCGACCATGACGAACTCGGCCGCCGCGGATCCCTCGTCGTCACGCCACCGCCTCAGAATCCGGAGACGCGGGCGATCGCGTTCTGGAACAGCTCGGCGAGCGCGGGGCCGGCGAGCGCCCAGATCACCACGACGAGTCCCGCCGTCATGAGGGTGATCAGCACCCATCCGGGCACGTCGCCCGTGTCGTCGTGAACGGCACCCGCCCAGGCCGCCCGCAGGCGGCGCCACATGCGCGTCATCTCTCTCACTCCTTCCGCGCGGATCCCACATCCGCGCGTCATCGACCGTGGAGGGCACGGTCACCCCATTCCGAACCGGAGCATGACGATGCCCGGAAAGATCGCGAACAGCACCGACAGCGGCAGGATCACGAAGACGAGTGGCAGCAGCATCGCGATCTCCTTGCGGCCGGCGGCCTCGAGCAGCGACCGCTTGGCATCCTCGCGGGCGTCGCCGGCTTGAGCCTCCAGCACTCCCGCGAGCGGCGTGCCGCGGTCGAGCGCCGACGTCAGCTGATCGACCGCGCGCGACAGAGCGGGCACCGCCACGTCGCGTGACAGCTCGCGCAGAGCGGCGGCCAGGGGCATCCCGGATGCCACGGCCACCACCACGCGCCCGAACTCGGCCGTCAGCTCGCCCGAGCCGACCGCACTCACCCGGCGAAGCGCATCGAGCAGGCTCTCTCCTGCGGAAAGGCAGAGTGCGAGGAACTCCAGCACCGTCGGAAGCTCCTCCCGGATGCGGTACTGGCGGCGCCGTGCCGCCGTCGTCAAAGTGACATCGCACAGCACCGCGCCGGCGGCAGCCGCCAGTACCGGGAGCACCACCAGCAGAGCCGTGCCGGAGCGGGCGATGACGATCCCCGCCGCGACAGCAGCGCCGACGCCGGCCCCCGCGAGCGCCCAGCCGAGTTGGCGGGCACGGAAACGCGCGACATCGATCTCCCATCGCGCGGCGGCCAGGCGCGCGGCGACGGCCTCACCGCCGCCCAGTGCCCCGACGACCCGTGCCCGCCACACCGTCCACGAGTTCCCGAGCGTCGCCACCGGGTCGAGCGGTGTGAGCCCGCGAGGATCTGCGACGTGGCGCACGTACGGCTGGATGCGATCGGCGAGACGCGGTGCGCCCCATTGCGGCACCGCCGCGAACATCAGCAGAACGCCGGCGGAGAATGCCCCGCCGAGCAGCACGGACACGGCCATGGTCGGGAGCAACGCGGCGGTCATCCGAACCACCGCCGCGGCTCCGGGAAACGCCCGAGCCGAGACATCAGCCAGAACGCGAGCACCGAAGCCGCCGCGCCGAATACGACGAGGGCCACCCCGCCGGGCGACGCGTACGCCGCCGCCCCTTCGGCGCGGAGCGACAGCAGCACGAGGATCACCCACGGCGCCGAGACGCCCAGCACCGCTGCCGCCCGCACCCAGGACTGCCTCGCCTCGGCTTCGGCTCGCGCCGCAGCGTCGGCGCGGATCGACTGCGAGAGCGCCTGCAGCACCGGCACAAGCTCGGTGCCACCGACCTGTCGGGCCATGCGCAAGGCCTCGACCAGGCGATCGGCGACAGGGTCGGAGAGAACGGCCTTGAGACGGGCCATCGCACTGTCGAAGTGACCGGATGCCGCGACATCCCGTGCATACGACGCGAAAGCCCCGCGCAGCGCGGCCGGCGCGGATGCGGCGAGCGCGGCGACGGCGTCAGGGAGCGCGACTCCTGCGCGCACGGAGGCGACGAGCAGATCGCAGACGTCGGGCCACAGCGCTCGGCGGGCGCGCACCAGGCCCCGGGCGCGCGACCGGAGCCACGCGAACGGCGCACCCGCCGCGGCGAGCGCCGCCACCGCCGCCACCACCGGCACTCCCGTCAGGAGCAGCGCCGCCGACGCGGCGACGGCGGCGAGCGCGAGCGCCGACAGCACGACAGCACGGCGCCGACGCGCGGCGAACCCCGCCTCGGCGAGAAGACGGTCGAGCGCCGGAGCCGACAGCGGTCGCGTCGGTCGCGCCGACGACGTGCGGGGCCAGAACCACGGCGATGCGACGAGCAGCGCGCCCGCGCCGAGCAGGAGGCCGAGAAGAATGCTCATGCCGTCCTCCCCGTCGGCATGAACCCTGCCGCCACGGGGCGCACCTCGATCACGCCGTCGACCACGCGGCCCGTCGGCGCGACGATCTCCGCGACGCGGCGCGTGCCCGCGGCATCCTGCCGGCAGTTCACGACGAGGTCGACGGAGCTCGCGATCGCGGGCAGCAGGAAGTCCCGGTCGATGTTGCGGCCGGCCAGCAGCGGGAGCGCGGCGAGCTTCACGAGCGCGTCGCGCGCCGAGTTCGCGTGGATCGTCGCCGCCGCCGGCACGCCCGTGTTCAGGGCGAGCACGAGGTCGAGGGCCTCGGCGTCGCGCACCTCGCCGATGACGAGCCGGTCGGGGCGCATGCGCAGCGCCTCTTTCACGAGCCGCCGCAGCGTGACCTCTCCCCCGCCTTCGAGACTCGGCTGGCGGCTCTGCATCGCCACGAGGTCGGGCATCTCGGCGGCGAGCTCGAACGTCTCCTCCACCGTGACGATGCGCTGATGCGGCGCGCACGCGGCGATCAGCGCCCCGAGGAGCGTCGTCTTCCCGGCATGTGTGGCACCGGAGACAAGGATGCTGCGTCCCGCCCGCATGGCCGTGTGCAGCAGGTCGGCACGCTCCGCGTCGAGGGAGCCCGCCGCCACGAGGTCGCCGAGCCCGCCGAAGGAAGGAAGGAACTTGCGGATGTTCACCGACCAGTGACGCCGCGTGATGTCGGGGATCACGACGTGCAGACGGCTGCCGTCGGGCAACGACGCGTCGACGAACGGCTGACTGAGGTCGACGCGGCGGCCGGTGGTGTGCAGCATCCGCTCGACGAGGTCACGCACCCCCTCATCGGTGAGCGTCAGCGCGACACGCTCGCTGCGACCTCCGCGCGCGATGAAGACGCGGTCGGGCGCGTTGATCCAGATCTCCTCGACCGTCGGGTCATCGACATAGGTCTGCAGCACCCCGAATCCGCTCACCGCGGCGAGCACGGCACGCACCGCGGCGTGCTCGTCGTCGAGCGGAGCCGCGCCGCGCGCGAGCGCCTGATCGTTGAAGCGCCGCACTTCGGCGCGCACGACGTCGGCGACGATCTCCGGATGCCGCGACGCGTCGGTGCGCTCGGAGCGCAGCCGCTCACGCACCCGCTCGACCACGACGGCGCGGCCGGTGGGCGGCGTCGCGATCGGAGGCGGGTTCATGCGACGCATCCTGGCAACGAGCGCCGCCTGCGCGCGGAGCGCTCTCCACAGTCGCCCTCGTGGGGAGGAGACCAGGCAGGCACGCGTGCCGCATCGCGGACCCAGCCCGCACCCGATCGCGCCAGCCACGAACGACACCCGTGACGGCTAGCCGCGAGACCGCCGGGAACCGTCGGCCATCGCCGCTTCCGCGACGATGCCTCTCACTAGACTGATCGCACTCGCGGGAGTGGTGAAATTGGCAGACACGCAGGATTTAGGTTCCTGTGCCTGAGGGCGTGTGGGTTCAAGTCCCACCTTCCGCACGACCGGCGGCCGTTGTCGTCGGCAGGTCCCCTGTCTAGATCGGGTTTCCCGTGCACCACGCAGCGCTCATCCCCTGGCTCGACCCTGTCCACATCATCAACCAGGCAGGTCCGTGGGCTCTCGCCGTCGTCTGCTTCATCGTGTTCGCCGAGACGGGCCTGCTCGTCGGGTTCCTGCTGCCCGGCGACACCCTGCTGATCATCGCGGGTGTGCTCACCAACACCCACGACATCTTCGGGCTCAACATCTGGGTGGTGTCCCTGCTCATCGCCCTCTCGGCGTTCATCGGCGGTGAAGTCGGCTACCTCATCGGACACAAAGCCGGGCCGGCGATCTTCGAACGCAAGGAATCCGGGCTCTTCAGCAAACACAACGTCGATCGCACGAACGCGTTCTTCGAGCGCTTCGGCGGACTCACCGTCATCCTCGCCCGTTTCGTGCCGATCGTGCGCACCTTCGCGCCGGTCGCCGCCGGCGTCGGCCACATGCCGTGGAAGCGCTACTCGCTCTACAACCTGATCGGCGCGTTGCTCTGGGGCTTCGGCATGACGATGCTCGGCTACGTGATCGCGTACGTGCCGTGGATCCGTCATTTCGTCGTCAACTACATCGACCTGATCCTCGTGGGTGTCGTGGTGCTGACGGTGCTCGTCACCGGCTACCACTACCTGCGCGAGCGTCAGAAGGCGAAGAAGGCGCGCATCGCCCGGGATGCCGCGGCATCCGCCGGCGAGGCCTGATCAGCGCAGCGTCAGACGTGGGCGTCGTGCTCGACGTGCCCGGCGGGCTCCAGCTGGAACGTCGAGTGCTCGACGTCGAAGTGGTCGGCGAGGCACGTCTGCAGACGGCTCAGGATGCCGCCGGCCTCCCCGCTCGCGAAGCACTCGTCGGTCACGACGACATGGGCTGAGAAGACCGGGGCTCCCCGCGTCAGCTGCCACACGTGCACGTCGTGCACCGCGACGACGCCGGGCGTCTGCAGGATGTGATCGCGGATCTTCTCGACCTGCATGCCGGCCGGTGCCGACTCGGCGAGTACGGAGAACACCTCGCGCAGCAGCCCGATCGCGCGCGGGATCATCAGGGCGGCGATCGCGAGCGACGCGATCGCGTCGGCCTGTCCGAACCCCGTCACGAGGATCACGACCGCCGCGATGATCACCGCCGCGGAGCCCAGCAGGTCACCCATCACCTCGATGTAGGCGCCGCGCACATTCAGGCTGTGACGCTGGGCGGCACTGAGAAGCCACATCGCGGTCGCGTTCGCGAGAAGGCCCACGATCGCGACGACGAGCATGGGGCCGGCGAGCACGTGGGCGTCCTCGTTGGAGGCGAGCCGGGTGATCGCCTCGACGACGATCCAGACACTCAGGCCGATCAGGATGACGCCGTTGATGAGGGCGCCGAACACCTCGGCGCGCTGGTAGCCGAACGTGCGCCGCTCGTTTGCCGGCCGGGCCGCCACGGCGCTCGCGATGAGCGCGACGACGAGGGCCGCGGCATCCGTCAGCATGTGGGCCGAGTCGGCCAGCAGGGCGAGCGACCCGGTGAGGACCGCCCCCACGACCTGGACGACGAAGACCACCGAGGTGATCGACAACGAGATCGCCAGCAGTCGGCGATTGCTTCCCCCGCGGAGACCCCCGGCGCCGTGCGCGTGATCGTGCATGCCTCCACGGTAGAACCGCGAGGTGCCGGATGTCGCGTCCTCGCGCTAGTCGGGAACGAGACCGATTCTCAGGGTCGCCCGGCGGCGTGCGCCAACTCCGGAGAACCGGCTCCTCTGGCGTCGGCGACGCGCGGTCAGGCGCGGATCTCCGGAGATGCGGTCGCCCACGCGCGGCCGCAGGCCGCCCGTGGGCCGCGTTCGCGCGTCAGAGCGCGCTGAGCAGCGGCGCGAGCGCGACGAAGGCGCGCGCGCGATGGGATGCCGCGTTCTTCTCCGCCGCACTCCACTCGCCGACGGTGCGCTCGGCCGCGGGATCCTGACCCTCGGGGATGAAGATCGGGTCGTAGCCGAAGCCCCCGTCGCCCGAGGCCGCCGGCGCGAGGCGCCCGGGCCACACGCCCTCGACGACGTGCTCGTCGCCGCCGGGCACGACGAGCGCGATCGTCGAGACGAACTGGGCGCCGCGGTACGGGTCGGCGACGTCGGAGAGCTGGTCGAGCAGCAGTTCGAGGTTCGCGCGGCCGTCTTTGCGGTGGCCGGCCCAGTAGGCCGAGAACACGCCCGGCGAGCCACCGAGCACGTCGACGCAGATGCCCGAGTCGTCGGCGAGGGCGGCGAGGCCGGTGTGGGCGGCGGCGGCCCGCGCCTTGATCAGCGCATTCTGCGCGAATGTGACGCCGTCCTCGACCGGTTCGGGCCCGTCGTAGCCGACGACCTCGAGGTCGGGCCGGGTCGCGGCGACGATGGCCGCGAACTCCTCGACCTTGTGGGCGTTGTGCGTGGCCAACACGATGCGCTGCGGCATCCGCTCAGCCCTCGAGCGCGGCGGTCTGGGCGTCCCGCAGCGACGCGGCACCGGCGACTCCCAGTTCGAGCAGGCGGTCGAGTTCGCGCTTGTCGAACGGCGCGCCCTCGGCGGTGCCCTGCACCTCGACGAAGAGCCCACGGCCGGTGACGACGACGTTCATGTCGGTCTCGGCGCGCACGTCCTCGACGTACGCGAGGTCGAGCATCGGCTCGCCGTCGATGATGCCGACGGACACGGCCGAGACCGAGTCGATGAGCACCTGCGACTTCTGGCCGATGAACTTCTTCTCGCGCCCCCACGCGATCGCGTCGGCGAGGGCGACGTAGGCGCCGGTGATCGCCGCCGTACGGGTTCCGCCGTCGGCCTGCAGCACGTCGCAGTCGATGACGATCGTGTTCTCCCCGAGCGCCTTCGTGTCGACGACGGCACGCAGCGCGCGACCGATGAGCCGGGAGATCTCGTGCGTGCGACCGCCGATCTTGCCCTTCACACTCTCGCGGTCGTTGCGCTGGTTGGTGGCGCGGGGAAGCATCGCGTACTCGGCGGTCACCCATCCCTTGCCCTTGCCGGTCAGCCAGCGCGGCACGCCGTTCGTGAACGACGCCGTGCACAGCACCTTGGTGTTGCCGAACGAGATGAGCGCGGAGCCCTCGGCCTGGGCGCTCCATCCGCGTTCGATGGTCACGGGACGCAGCTGGTCGACGGCGCGGCCGTCGGCGCGGACGATGTCGGTCATGAGATGGCCTCCTCGGATGCCGCGGCCCTCCGCGGCAGGTCGATGACTCCGGTCTGCACGAGCTGCACGCTGCGCACCTCGCGGCCCATCAGCCGATGGGCGAGCCGGATGAAGTCGTCGGCGGACGTTCCCGTCGCCTCGTAGACGTGGTGGGGTGCGGCATCCGCAGGCGCGAGCAGGTCGCGGGAGACCAGTTCGCGGTAGACGTCCTTCGCGGTCTCGGTGTCGCTCGAGACGAGGCTCACGTCCGGCCCCATCACATAGCTGATCGCGCCCTCGAGGAACGGGTAGTGGGTGCAGCCGAGCACGAGGGTGTCGACCCCCGCCTCCCGCAGCGGCGCGAGGTACTCCTCGGCGGCGCGCAGCACCTCGGGCGAGCCGGTGACGCCCCGCTCGACGAACTCGACGAACAGCGGGCACGCCTGCGTGAAGACCTCGACGCCGGGCGCGATCTGCAGCATGTCCTGGTAGGCGCCCGACGAGATGGTGCCGAGCGTGCCGATGACACCGATGCGGCCCGACCGGCTCGTCGCGACGGCGGTGCGCACGGCGGGGCCGATGACCTCGACGACCGGCACGTCGTAGCGTTCGCGCGCGTCGCGCAGCATCGCCGACGACGCCGTGTTGCAGGCGATCACGAGCATCTTCACGCCCTGCTCGACGAGGGTGTCGAGCACCTCGAGCGAGTAGCGCCGCACGTCGGCGATCGGCTTCGGGCCGTACGGAGAGTGGGCGGTGTCGCCGACGTAGAGCAGCGATTCGGCCGGCAGCAGCTGCGAGATCGCCCGGGCGACGGTGAGACCGCCGACCCCGGAGTCGAAGATCCCGATCGGCGCGCTGTTCACGATCACCGAGCCTACCCGCGTGCGGCGCGCCCCTACGCTGGAGCCATGCCCGAGAGCACGGCTCTGCTGACCGACCGGTACGAACTCACCATGCTCGACGCCGCAGTGCGCGACGGCACGGCGAACCGCCGCTGCGTGTTCGAGCTGTTCGGCCGGCGCCTGCCAGGCGGTCGGCGCTTCGGTGTCGTCGCCGGCACGGGCCGCCTTCTCAGCCTGCTGCGCGACTTCCGCTTCGGCGAGGACGAGCTGCGGTTGCTGCGCGACGAGAGAGTGGTGGATGCCGCCACCCTCCGTCTCCTCGAGCAGTACCGGTTCACCGGCACCATCACCGGCTACCGCGAGGGCGAGCTCTACTTCCCGGGCTCGCCCGTGCTCACCGTCGAGGGAACGTTCGCCGAGGCGGTCATCCTCGAGACGCTCGCCCTCAGCGTGCTCAACTACGACTCGGCGGTGGCGACGGCCGCCGCGCGCATGTCGATCGCCGCCGGATCGCGACCCCTCGCCGAGATGGGTTCGCGTCGAACGAGCGAGCAGGCGGCGGTCGCGGCCGCGCGCGCCGCGTTCATCGCGGGATTCGGGGCGACCAGCAACCTCGAGGCGGGGCGCCGGTTCGGCATCCCCACAATGGGAACGGCGGCGCACGCCTGGACGCTGCTGCACGACACCGAGGAAGACGCCTTCCGCGCGCAGATCACGGCGCTCGGCGTCGACACGACCCTGCTCATCGACACCTACGACATCGACCGCGGGGTCGAGACCGCGGTGCGGGTCGCCGGCCCCGGGCTCGGCGGGGTGCGCATCGACTCGGGCGATCTGCCGGTCGTCGCCGCGCACGTGCGCGGCCGACTCGACGCCCTCGGTGCGCCGCGCACCCGCATCACCGTGACGAGCGATCTCGACGAGTACGCCCTCGCCGCTCTCGCCGCCTCCCCCGTCGACGCGTACGGGGTCGGCACGTCGCTCGTGACCGGCTCCGGGAGCCCCACGGCGCAGATGGTCTACAAGCTCGTCGCGCGGCAGGATTCCGCCGGCACCTGGATCCCCGTGGCGAAGGCGTCGGCCGAGAAGGCGACGACGGGTGGCCGCAAGAGCGCCTTCCGGACGCTCTCGGGCGGGGTGGCGACATCCGAGCTCATCCGGGTGGCGGACGGCTTCGACACCCCTCACGGCAGCGACCACCCCGACGCCCGGGCGCTCCAGACGGTGCTCGTAGATCACGGCGACATCGACACCGCGTTCGAGGGGTCAGAGGGCGTGTCCGCCGCACGCGCCCACCACATCGCGGCTCGCGCCGAGCTGCCGTCGCGGGCCCTCGGACTCAGCCGATCGGACCCCGCGATCCCGACGGTCTACGCCGCAGGGTGATGAGCGGGGCGGATGCCGCGCTCACGCCTTGAGCGACTCGTAGATCTCCTTGCAGGTGGGGCACACGGGAAACTTCTCGGGGTCGCGCCCCGGCGTCCACTTCTTGCCGCACAGCGCACGCACCGGCTTCCCGGTGAGCGCGGACTCGAGGATCTTCTCCTTCTTCACGTAATGGGAGAAGCGCTCATGGTCACCGGGCTCGATGTTCTCCTCGCGGATGAGCTCTTCGAGCTCTCGGTCGAGGGTGGCCAGACCCCCATGGTCGGGCGCATCGAGTGGGGTGCTCATGGGTTGCCAGTGTAGCCGCGGGGACGCCCGCTCGGACCGGTGATCCCCAGCCCGGAGCGCACTGTCAGGGCGGGCGCATAGGATCGCCGCGTGGCGAAGAAGGTGCACCGCATCCACTCGCTCCCGGACGACGCGCCGTGGGCGGGAGGTCTGCCGCCCGAGGGGTCGCTGGAGCATCCGCTCTCGATCCGCGCCCTCGATCGGGTGCTCTCCCTGCAGCGGCCGGTCGTGCTCGCACACCTGCGCAGCGTGCGGCTGCGGCATCCGGATGCCTCACCGGCAGAGATCGTTCGCGTGCTCGAGCGTCGCTACCTCACCGCCATCACGACCGGCGGCGCTGCGGTGGGTGCGACTGCCGTCGTACCGGGGATCGGGACGGGCGTGACGCTGGCGCTGAGCGGTGTCGAGACCGTGGGGTTCCTCGAGACGACGACGCTCTTCGCCCAGTCGATCGCCGAGGTGCACGGCGTCGCGATCGACGACCCCGACCGGGCTCGGGCGCTGGTGCTGACTCTCATGCTCGGACAGGAGGGCGTCGCCCTCGTGTCACAGCTGGCCGGTGAGGCCACCGGACGCGGTCAGAACCGCGCCGGCTACTGGGGTGACCTCGTCACCCGCACGATCCCCCGCGCCGCCCTGGGTCCCGTGGTCGACACGCTCAAGTCGACCTTCGTGCGTCATTTCGCCACCCGCGGCGGCGCCTCGATCGTCGGCAAGGCGCTCCCCTTCGGCATCGGCGCCGCGATCGGCGGCACCGGCAACCACCTGCTCGGCCGCCGGGTCGTGACGACCTCACGGAAGGCGTTCGGCGCGCCCCCGGCGATGCTGCCCGCCGAGCTCGAACCGCGGGCGGGCGCCCGGCGTACCGAGCACATCGTCGGCGGCGCGCTCGGCCGTGCCGCCGGAGGCGCCGCCGCGATCACCGGCAGCGCGGTGCGCGGGGTGTCGAAGGCGACGGAGCGGCTGCGCCCCCGCCGGGAGGTGCGCATCCGGGAGAACCCCGCCCCCGACGACGACAGCGGGCGTCGACCCTGAGGTCGACGCCCGCTGTGCGGCATCCGTTCGTCAGCTGAGCGAGCCGAGCGTGACGTCGACCGTGTGCGATGCGCCGTCGCGCACATAGGTCAGCGAGGCCTTCGCGCCCGCAGCAAGAGCACGCACCTCGGCGGTCAGGTCGACGGCACCGGTCACGGGCTGGCCGTTGAACTCGGTGATGATGTCGCCCTTCTGCAGACCCGCGGCGGCGGCCGGGCCGCCCGAGGTGACGTCGGCGACATAGGCGCCGGAGATCGTCGCGCCGGTGACGTTCGCCGAGTCCTGCACCGACGCACCGAGCAGACCGTGCGTGGCCTTGCCGTTCTGGATCAGCTCGTTGGTGATGCGCTTGACGATGTCCGACGGAATCGAGAAGCCGACGCCGATGTTGCCCGACTGGGTCCCCGACGTCGACGAGCCGGTGCCCGCGATCGCGACGTTGATGCCGATCAGCTGACCTGAGGAGTCGACCAGCGCACCACCGGAGTTGCCAGGGTTGATGGCGGCATCCGTCTGGATCACCGAGATCTTGATCGTCGAGGTCGTGGAGGTCTGCGTCTGGCCCTGTCCGAAGTCGAACTGGAACGGCGACTGCTGGCCCTGCTGCGTGTCGCCCCCCGAGCTGCCGGAGCTGCTGGGAGCAGACGACGCGATCTCGATCGAACGGTTCAGAGCGCTGACGATGCCGTTGGTCACGGTGTTCGACAGGCCGAGGGGCGCGCCGACGGCGATCGTCTGGTCGCCGACGTTGAGCTTCGACGAGTCGCCGAAGGTGATCGGGGTCAGCCCCGAGGCGCCCGTCAGCTTGATGACGGCCAGATCGTAGGTCGGGTCGGTGCCGACGACGGTCGCGTCGTAGATGTGACCGTCGGAGGTGGTGACCTTGAGCGTGGCGTTGGCAGTTGCGCCGTCGAGGGTGACGACGTGGGTGTTGGTCACGACGTACCCGTCGGCGGTCAGGATGACACCCGAACCGGTTCCGGCGGACTGGCCCGACTCGGCACTGATCGTGACGACGCTCGGCACCACCTTCGCGGCGACTGCCGTGGTCTGGTTGACGGAGCTGGTGTCGTTCACGGTGACCGTCGTCGGGCCGGATGCCGCGGACGTCGTGCCCTTCGGGCTCCACAGCGTCATGCCGGCAGCCGCACCGCCGAGGCCGGCGGCACCGCCGACGATCGCCGCGGCGACGAGGAGACCGACCGCGCGCGTCGCGCCGGACTTCTTCTTCGGCGCAGGAGCAGCGGGGGTGCCCCAGAGGGGAGCGGTCGGGCCGGTCGCGGCCGGGCCGAACGACTCACCCGTCGCCGGGGCGACCGGAACGGTCGGCGCCGTCGCCGAGGCGGCCTCGGCCGCGGAGATCTCAGGAAGCGGGGGCCGTGCGGCGGCGGTGTCGACGGCCGGCTCCGGCGCAGGGCTCGGGGTGGGGGGAATCGGTGCCGCGGCTGCCGCCTCGGCGTCGGACTGCTCGGGGCGGGTGCCCTCGGTGTCGCTCATGACTGCTCCTTCTGTGCTCTGGGACCACCCTGCACAGCGACTCTGTGCGTTTTCTATGACAGACGTGAAACGGTCCTATGCGCTCCCCTCCAGTAGCGTGTGGCGGGTGCACGACATTCCCGGCGCTTGGCGTCGAGCCGCCCGCGGTGCGGGCCTGCTGACCGATGACGGGGTTCCGATTCCGACGATCTTCGCCGAGATGTCGGCGCTGGCCCAGCAGACCGGCGCGATCAACCTCGGTCAGGGCTTCCCGGACGAAGACGGACCGGCCGAGATCCTCGAGGCCGCCCGGGCGGCGATCGCGAACGGTGTCAATCAGTACCCGCCGGGGCGCGGCATCCCCGATCTGCGGCTCGCCGTGGCCGAGCATCAGCGTCGCTTCTACGGCCTGGACCTCGACTCCGACCGTCACGTGCTGATCACCGCGGGCGCCACCGAGGCGCTGTCGTCGACGCTGCTGGCGCTGATCGACTCCTCCGATGACGAGGTGGTCGTCTTCGAGCCGTACTACGACTCCTATGCGGCCTGCGTGGCCCTCGCGGGAGCCCGTCTCGTGACGGTCCCCCTCGCCTGGCCCGATTTCCGACCCGACCTCGACCGGCTGCGCGATGCGGTGACAGACCGCACCCGAGTCATCCTCGTGAACGACCCGCACAACCCCACGGGCGCCGTCTTCGACGACGAGGTGCGTGCCGAGCTGGTGCGCCTCGCGATCGAGCACGACGCGATCATCGTCGGCGACGAGGTGTACGAACACCTCACCTTCGACGGTCACCGTCACCGCCCCCTCGCGACCCTCCCGGGCGCGTGGGAGCGCACGCTGACGATCTCGTCGGCCGCGAAGACGTTCTCGGTGACCGGGTGGAAGATCGGCTGGGTCACCGGGCCGGCCGCGCTGGTCGACGCCGTGCTGGCGGTCAAGCAGTTCCTCACCTACGTGAACGGCGCGCCGTTCCAGCCCGCCGTCGCGACCGCGCTGCGGCTGCCCGACAGCTTCTTCACCGGCATCGCGACGACCCTCGAGCACAAGCGCGACCTGCTGCAGGACGGCCTGCGGACAGCCGGCTTCGACGTCGCCCCCTCTCGAGGCTCGTACTTCGTCGTGGCGGATGCCGCTCCCCTGGGCGCGACCGATGCGGCGGCGTTCTGCCGCGAGCTTCCGGCGCGCGCGGGCGTCGTCCCGATCCCCCTGACGGCGTTCGTCAGCGACGCGGCGCGAGCCGAGTACGCCACCCTGGTGCGCTTCGCGGCCTGCAAACGCACCGAGGTGCTCGCGGATGCCGCGGCCCGCCTCGCCGCGCTGCGCTGATCCGGTCGCACCGAAGCCGGCGGGCCGAGCTCGATCCCGTCAGATCTCGCGCGGCACGACCGTGTATCGACGCAGCTGCAGGGCGGGGTTCACGCGACGAACCCGCTCGACGTCGTCGAGCGAGACGTCCGCGAGCGCGAGCCCGGTGGTCGTGCCGATCGACGCGCGCACGACTCCGGTCGGGTCGATGATCGCCGAGTGCCCCACGCCGATCGGCGGGGTGTGGTCGGCAGCGGCAACGAACACCGTGTTCTCGATCGCGCGGGCGCGCAGCAGCGTCATCCACTGGTCTTCCTTCAACGGACCGCGCACCCACTCGGCGGGAACGAGCACGAGATCGGCGCCGGCGTCGACGACGACGCGGGTCGACTCGGGGAACCGCAGGTCGTAGCAGGTGATGAGCCCGACGCGCACGCCGTCGACGTCGAGGGTCTGGGGAGCGTCGAGCGCACCGGGCTCGATCCAGTCAGACTCACGCTGCCCGAACGCGTCGTAGAGGTGCTGCTTGCGATAGACCGCGCGCACGCCGTCGGCGGCGACCGCCACGACGGTGTTGCGCACCTTGCCGGAGACAGGCGCCGACTCGACGAGTCCCGCGACGACGACCACGTCGTGCTGCTGCGCGAGGGCCTGCAGGTGGGTGACGAACGGGCCGTCGAGGGGTTCCGCGTGGGCGGCGAGGCGCTCATCGAACGGGTCGACGAAATAGCTCGCGTACTCGGGGAACACCACGAGACGGGCACGGGATGCCGCGGCCCGCGCGACGAGCGCTGCGACCGCGTCACGGTTGGCCGCGGGCACCTCGGTGGGTGTGAACTGGGCGACGGCGACGGTCAGCGCAGGAGAGGTCACCCGCCCATCCTCCCGCGTCGGCGTCGCCGCGCCAACCGCGGCGACGCGCCCGGGTGACCGGCCCGGATTCGACGGCCTTCCGGGAGCGTGCTAGGCTCATTCCTTGTGCCGCGGGGTGGAGCAGCTCGGTAGCTCGCTGGGCTCATAACCCAGAGGTCGCAGGTTCAAATCCTGTCCCCGCAACCACGGCGAATGCCGCAGAGGCCGTTTCCGGAGAATTCCGGGAGCGGCCTCTTCGCGTTCTCGCCGGATCTTCCGTGGACGCGCGCGCTCTCGTAGGCTGACCCCGTCGGACCTCTCGGGAAGGTGCATCATGACGAACGAGATCGACGAACGGGCGAGCGTCGCGCAGATCACCGAACGACTGTCGACCCGGTATCCCCACCTCGACCCTCGCCACGTGGCCAGCGTCGTCGCGGCGGCCTACGACGGCATGAGCACGGCGCGTGTGCGCGACTTCGTGCCCGTGCTGGTCGAGCGCCAGGCCAAGGGTCTGCTGCGCGACGAGGAGGCACGTGCCGATCGGCGTATCCCGGCTTGACCCCGTCGTGGGGACACCCGTCGGGCGCTCGGCGCTCGGCGACGTGCTCCTCGCGTGGAGCGCCTCCCCGCCGGAGCACCGTCATGACACGGGTCGCCGCCTGATGCGCGAGCTCGCGCGCGAGCTGGGAGCCGCGGCATCCGTCGACATCGTCTCCGTCTGCGCACGCTGCGGGGGTGCGCACGGCCGCCCCCGCGTCACCGCCGGCGACATCGCCGTGGGCGTCACCTACGCCGGGGATCTGGTGGTGGCCGCCGCAGCCCCGCACGACATCGCCGATGAGATCGGGGTCGACGCCGAGAACGAGGGGGCGGATGCCGCTTCCCCCCTCGCCGACCTTGCGCCCCTGTTCGCTCCCGCTCCCCCGCCGACGACCGTCGGGTGGACGCAGATCGAAGCCGCGCTGAAAGCCGATGGCCGCGGCATCCGCGTGCCCGTGGGAGACGTGGTCGTCGGCGACGCGGTGCCCTCCGCGCTGCCGGGCGCCGTCGCTGTCACGGTGCCGGGCCGCACAGAGCCCGTGCACGTCGCGACGTGGCACGGGATCGACGGCCTCGCCGTCAGCGTGGCGATCGTGGCGTCGTCGACAGCGGAGCCGTGAGCGGCGCCGGCTCCCCCGGTGCGCCACCCGCGGGAAGTTCCGGCAGCGTGGTCTCGAACAGCCACGCGTGCAGCAGTGTGCCCACCTCGGGGCCGGCGATCTCCTCGGCCAGCGCCACGAAATCGTCGGCGCCGACGCTGCGCCCGCGGTGCCGCGACATCCACTCGCGCAGCAGCATGAAGAACGGCCCGTCGCCGAGCGTGAGCCGCAGCGCCTGCAGGGTCAGCGCGCCGCGCTTGTAGACACGGTCGTCGAACATGTCGTCGGGTCCCGGGTCGGCGAGCAGCAGATCCTGGGGCAGCGACGCGAGCCGCGCGTGATGGGCGAGGGCCTTCTGATGAGCGGATGCCCCACCCGACCGTTCCGACCAGAGCCATTCGGCGTAGCAGGCGAAGCCCTCATTGAGCCAGATGTGCCGCCAGAGCGATACGCCCACGCTGTTGCCGAACCACTGGTGGGCGAGCTCGTGGGCGACGAGGCGCTCGAGGCTTCCCGCGCCGTCGATGTGGTTGGCGCCGAACACGCCCATCCCCTGCGCCTCGAGCGGGATCTCCAGGTCGTCGGCGGTGACCACGACGGTGTAGGCGGGGTGCGGATAGGGACCGAACGCCTCCTCGAAGACCGCCATCATGCGCGGCACATCGGCCAGGTCTGCGTGCACGCGAGCCTCGAGGGCGCGCGGATAGACAAGATCGACCGGCGGTGCGGTCGCGACCCGTTCGATGACGTAGCGGCCGATCTGCAGCGCGACGAGGTACGTCGACGTCGGCTCGGGGTGCGCGAAGGACCAGGTGGTTCGCCCACCCCGGGTCGACCTGCGAAGCGCGGGACCGGCCGACACCGTGTAGTCGGCCTCCGTCGTCACCTCGATGGCGTACGTGGCGCGATCACGGGCGACGTCGTTGCACGGGAACCACGTCGGCGCGCCGGTCGGTTGTGAGGCGACGATCGCGCCGTCGGTGAGCTCCTCCCACCCGAGCGCCCCCCACCGGGTACGACGCGGGTGCGGCGAGCCGGAGTACGCGACCTCGAGGCGGAACGCATCACCCGAGGCGAGCTCTGCCGACAGCGTGATGCGCAGCTTGCGGTCGCTCTGGCGGAACGTCGCCTTGCGGTCACCGTCCACCCGCACCTTGCCGACCCGCAGGCCGACGACGTCGAGACTCACCGTGCGGGTGGCGGCGAGCGCACGCCCGTCGAGCACGACGGTGCCCTGCAGGCGGTTGGTTGAGACGCGGTAGTCGAGCCGCAGATCGTAGTGCTCGACGGCGATCGCCGCGTCGCCGCTCTGCGGGGTGTACGGGTCGACCGTCATACCCGCTCGCTCTGGTAGGCGCGCACCTTGACCGCCCGCCAGGGGCCGATCGGATTGCCGCTCCACCGCGAGCCGACCGGCACGGCCTCTCCGCGCATCACGAGGGAGGCGGGACCGACGGTCGCATCCGCGCCGATCGTGGCGGCCGGCAGGATCACGCTGTGCGGGCCGAGCGTGCCCCCGGGTTCGATCGTGACGGTGTCGATGCTCATCACTCGATCATGGAACAGATGCGTCTGAACCACACATCCGCGGTTCACCGTCGCCCCGTCTCCGAGGGTCACGAGATCGGGTTCGGGCAGCCAGTAGCTGTCGGTCCACACGCCGCGGCCGACCTTCGCGCCGAGGGTGCGCAGCCACATCGCGAGGGCCGGCGTGCCGGCCGCGCTGTTGGCGAACCAGGGCGCCGCGAGCATCTCGGTGAAGGTGTCCGCCACCTCGGTGCGCCAGATGAAGCTCGACCAGAGCGGATGCTCCCCGGGGTGGATGCGACCGACGAACGCCCATTTCGCCGCCGTCGTGATGAGCGCGGCGACCGCGCCTGCGACGAGCAGCACGACCCCCGACAACAGCACTGCCGCGACCCCGCCCCAGGCGTGGGAGATCGCCGCCAGGGTGAGAAGCACGCCGAGGCCGAGCCCGCAGGTCACGAACACCGGCACGATTCGGCACAGCTCCCACAACGTGCGCGCCACGCGCAGTCCCGGCCGCGGCCGGTAGGTGCGCTCGAGGTCGCCGTCGTTCACGATGCGACGCAGGCGCACGGCCGGCGATCCGAGCCAGGACGATCCAGGCTTGGCTTTCGGCGGTGCGACCGAGAGCACGGCGACCAGGCCGTCCTTCGGCACACGGTGCCCGGCGGCGGCGAGGCCGGAGTTGCCGAGGAAGGCGCGCTTGCCGATGCGCACCGGAGCGAGCCGCATCATCCCGGCACTCAGCTCGTAGGTGGCGACCATGGTGTCGTCGGCGAGGAACGCCCCGTCGTCGACAGTCGTCAGCGAGGGGATCAGCAGCACGGTGGATGCCTCGACGTCGTGCCCGACCCGGGCGCCGAGCAGTCGCAGCCACACGGGGGTGAACAGGCTCGAGTAGAGCGGGAACAGCACCGTGCGGGAGGAGTCGAGCAGGCGCTCGGTCGTCCACGCCTGCCAGGCGATGCGGCTGCGTACCGGGTGCTCGCCCTCGCGCAGCCCGATCGCGAGCAGTCGGACGAGCACCACCACTGCGGCGGCGTACGCGAGACCTGTCACGAGCACGGCGGGGATCAGCCAGGCCAACGCCCCTGGCACTGCATCTGCGACGGATGCCGCATCCCGCACGCCCTGCGCGAGCACCAGCCCGCCGAGCGCGAACGCGGCGATCGGCAGCAGACCGAGCACGGTCGAGGACGCCGCGTAGGCCCACAGCCAGCGCGTCGGAGCGGGGGGCCGCTCGGTCGCTCCCGGGTGGGCGGCACCGACACGAGCAGCCGGCGAACCCGCCCACCGCTGCGCGGCGCGAACGCGCCCGAACACCGCGGAGCCGGGCGCGATCTCGGCACGACGGCCGATCTTCGTGCCGGGCGCGAGGGTGCTCCGCGCCCCCACCGTCGCCCCCGCACCGATGCGGATGCCGCCGATGCGCACGGTGTCGCCGTCGATCCAGTACCCCGAGAGGTCGACCTCGGGTTCGACAGCGGCACCCTCGGCGATGTCGAGCATGCCGGTGACCGGCGGCATCGTGTGCAGGTCGACGCCGCGGCCGATGCGCGCACCGAGGGCGCGGGCGTAGTAGCTCACCCACGGCGCCCCCGCCATGCCGATCGGGTCGATCTGCGCGTGCACCTGCTCCGCGAGCCACAGGCGCAGATGCACCGCGCCGCCGCGCGCGTAGTCGCCGGGCCGCAACCGCCACAGCAGCACGCGGGCGAAGGCGGCGGCGATGGCCATGCGCCCGAACGGCGTCGCGAAGAGCAAAAGCGCGAGCAGCACGACGATCCCCGGGGTGTCCGGCAGCCACGTGAACCCCGGCCCCAGCCGCAGCAGCCAGCCCGCCGTGATCAGCCACGTCAGCCAGCGCAGCCCGCTGAGGATGAACAGGGGCGCTCCGGCGAGCGTCTGCAGCCACTGCATCGCCCGCGGCGTAGGGCGGGGCGAGCTGAAGGTGGTCGGCGCCTCGTCGTCATGACCCTCGATCGCCGCGGCCATCTGGCGCAGGCGCGGGAGGTCGTAGACATCCGCCATCGTGAACTCCGCTGCCCGCGCACGGATGCGAGAAACCAGCTGCGCCGCGGCGAGGGATCCGCCGCCGAGCTGGAAGAAGTCGGCGTCGTCATCGGACGGACGGATGCCGAGCACCGCCGCCCACTGATCGGCGAGCCAGCCGGCGGTGCCGGACAGGGAGGAGCCGGTGTCGGCGGCATCCGTCAATGGCCACGGCAGGGCCGCCTTGTCGACCTTGCCGGAGGTGCGCACCGGCAGGTCCGGCACGACCGCGAGGAGCGGGATGAGGGGCGCCGGCAGCGAGTGCGCGAGCTCGGCGCGCGCCACGGCGCGATCGAAGTCGTCGGTGGGTACGACGTAGCCCACGAGCAGCGCGAGCCCGTCGTCGGAGTGCTGCACGACCACGGTCGCCGCTGTGACGGCCGACAGCGCCTGCAGCGCCGCCTCCACCTCGCCGAGCTCGATGCGACGGCCGCCGATCTTCACCTGGTCGTCGGCGCGGCCCTGGAAGACGAGTCCCTCGGGATCGGCGCGCACGAGATCGCCGGAGCGGTAGGCGCGCTCCCACCCCAGCGAGGGCATCGGCGCATACTTCTCGGCGTCCTTGTCGGGGTCGAGATAGCGGGCGAGGCCGACGCCGCCGATGATGAGCTCGCCCACCTCACCGTCCGCGACGCGGTCGCCCTGCGCGTCGACGACCGCGAGCTCCCAGCCGTCGAGCGGAAGGCCGATGCGCACCGGAACGGACCCGTCGAGCGGGGCGGCGCACGCCACGACCGTCGCCTCGGTGGGACCGTATGTGTTCCACAGCTCACGATCGGGCGAGACGAGCCGCGCGGCGAGCTCGGGCGGGCAGGCCTCGCCGCCGAAGATCAACAGGCGTACGTTCTCGACCGCGTCCGGCGGCCAGAGCGCCGCCAGGGTCGGCACCGTCGAGACCACCGTGATGCCGTGGCCAACGAGCCACGGACCGAGGTCCTCGCCCGAACGCACCAGCGCTCGCGGCGCAGGCACGAGGCAGGCGCCGTGCCGCCACGCGAGCCACATCTCCTCGCACGACGCGTCGAAGGCGACGGACAGGCCCGCGAGCACGCGGTCACCCGGCGCGAGCGGGGCGTCGGCGAGGAAGCGCCGCGCCTCGGCATCGACGAACGCGGCAGCGGAGCGGTGCGTGACAGCCACGCCTTTGGGCGTGCCGGTGGACCCCGAGGTGAAGATGATCCACGCGTCGTCGTCGACCGTGGGCGGCTCGACGATCGGTACGGCGCTCGTGTTCGGATGGGGCGCCTCACCCGCCAACAGCTCCACCTGCACCGCGGACTCTGAACCGTCGCCGTGCGGCACGAACCGGCCGCCGGCGGTGACCACTCCGGCGACACCCGCCTCACCGAACACCAGATCGGCGCGCTCCTGCGGGTCGTCGGCGTCCACGGGGACGTACGCCGCCCCGGCCGCCAGCGTGCCGAGGATCGCGATGTACAGGGCCCGTCCTCCCGACGGCATGCGAATGCCGACCCGGTCGCCGCGACGCACGCCGGCCGCGTGCAGGCGGGCCGCGAACCGCCACACCTCGGCGAGCAGTTCGGCATAGCTGAGCGCGCCCCGACCGTCGTCGAGAGCGGATGCCGCGGGGTACCGCGCAGCGGTCTGTCGCAGCACGTCGATGAGCGTGCGCGGCGGAGCGGCCTCGGCCCCCCGATCGAGGTAGATCTGCATCGCGGAGGTCAGGAGGACAGCAACGCGATCAGCTGCGCCTTGGCGAGGCGTGAGTATCCGGTCTTCCCCGCCGCGCGGGCACGCTCGCGCAGCTGCACCACTGTGAGGGCAGCGAGGTCGACGGCGGGCGCCGCGGCGGGCTTCGCCGTGACGGGGGCCGTCGGCACGGGTGCGGGCTCGGGCTTCACGTCCGACGCGGGCCTCGCCTTCGGTTCGGGCTTCGCCTTCGACGGGGGCTTCGCCTTCGATGCGGTCTTCGCCTTCGGTACCGGCGTCACCGTCGCGGAGGGCTTCGCCGTCACGGGCGCCTCGACCGCGTCCTTCTTGGCCGCCGCCGTGATCTTCCGGGTGACCTTGGCGGTCGCCTTCTCGAGTTGGGCGAGCGTCGCCGACGCCTTCTTCTCGATCTTCTTCGGGCTGCGCGCGATCTTCTTCTTCGAGGTGTTCGCGAGATCCTTGGCGTCGGCGGCGAGCGCTCCGAGCTTCTTCGCCTGCTTCTTCGGCAGCTCCCGACTGAGCGCCTTCGCGTCCTTCGCCGCGTGCGCCGCGGCATCCAGGGCTGCCACCGCAGCCTTCGTCGCCTTCTTCTTCTCGGACATCTCGACCTCGACTCTCGGCAGGGCGATGACAGGGTGCCGCTGCGCGGGAGCAGGGTAGCGCAGCAACAAGAACGGCAGACGAACAGCGGGATGCTCGGCGTCACAACCTGGGGTTTGGTTATGCACGGCCCGCTCAAGTGGACGCCGGAGGGAAGGTCGTCCTATGTTAGGTAAGCCTTAGCTCATAAGGACTTCATCACCTCGTCGCGAAAGCGAGTGCGTCCGGCATGCTCGCCACCCTGGTCATCGGTCTGCGTGAAGGCCTCGAAGCGGCCCTGATCGTCGGCATCATCGCCGCGTTCCTGCGCCGCAACGGCCGCAGCCTCGTGCCGATGTGGCTCGGCGTCGGCGCGGCCGTGATGCTCTCGCTGATCATCGGCGTCACGCTCAGCCTCATCGAGGTCGCCCTCCCCCAGGCCGCGCAGGAGGGTCTCGAAACGATCATCGGGGCCGTCGCCGTGGTCTTCGTGACGCTCATGATCGTCTGGATGAACACACACGCCCGGGGGATGCGGGCAGAGCTCGAGTCCGAGGCACAGCACGCCCTCGGCCGCGGTGGCGCGACCGCTCTCGCCGTCATGGCGTTCCTCGCGGTGCTCAAGGAGGGCTTCGAGACGAGCGTCTTCCTGCTCGCCACGTTCTCCGCCGCCCAGTCGGCCGGTCTCGCCGCGCTCGGCGCCGTCGTCGGCATCGCGCTCGCCGCACTGCTCGGCTGGGGCATCTTCGCCGGCGGGGTGCGCATCGATCTCGGCCGCTTCTTCCGCCTGACGAGCGTGTTCCTGGTGCTCGTCGCGGCGGGCCTCGTCGTCACCTGCCTGCGGACCGCGCACGAGGCCGGCTGGCTCAACGCGGGCCAGCAGCGCACGATCGACCTCAGCGCGATCGTGCAGCCGGGCAGCATCCAGGCCGCGCTGCTGACCGGCGTGCTCGGAATCCCCGCCGATCCGCGTCTCATCGAGGTCGTCGCCTGGGTCTCCTACCTCGTTCCGGCGCTCTGCTACCTCTTCTGGCCGCGTCGCGCGCGCCCGAGCGCCGCCGGGGCGCAGCGCCTGCGCTGGGTGCTCGCGACCGGATGCCTCGTGCTCGCCGCCGCCGTCGCGCTCACGGCCTGGCTCATCCCGTCGCCGCAGGTCTCCTCTCTCGCGCTCGTCGACCAGGCTTCCCAGGCTCCCGCCGGCTCGGTCGTGATCGCCGATTCCGGCGCCGCGCGCAGTGCGGCGTTCACCTACGCCTCGGGCGCGACCGCCGATCTGCCGCTCGACGCCTCGACCGCGGCATCCGACACTCACCTGGGCGTCACCACGCAGCATTGGCAGCAGACGGCGACGACGAGCCCCGACGGTGCGCCGTCGACGATCAGCCTCGACGCCCTGATCACGCTCGCCGGCGGCCGCGTGCCCGTCGGGATCAGCGCTGCGCAGAACCCCGGCCCCTTCACCGCGCAGTGGAACCGCACCGAGGTCGACGAGGTGTGGCTCACCGGGGCGGGGCTGCTCGACGCGAGCGCGCATTCCACCCTCACCGTGACCCTCACCGGCGGTGGGCTGCAGAACGCCCGTACCGTGAGCGTGACCGACACCGCAGCGATCGACGCGGTGACCGCCCCCGACGCCCAGAGCGTGGCGAGCGCGGCGGCCACAGCCGTCGAGCAGGGTGAGGGAGAGCGGGTGCTCTGGGGCGCCGAGGTTCCCGGCGCACTCGTGATCGCCGCCGCCGTGCTGGTGATCAGCGCCCTGCGCCACCGCGCCCGCGCCCCGCGGGGCTCGCACCCCGCACCGACCTCTCCCCCGCCCGAACCGCCCACCCCGGCGATCAGCAT
>NZ_SCOB01000030.1:0-19236 GCF_005503465.1 Microbacterium sp. 4NA327F11
GCTCAACACGATCCGCGTCTTCTTCTCCACCGGGATCACTGGTGGTCTTCCCATGTCGGACTCTCCGTTCAGGACTCAACTAACAGCCCTGCCACTAAGTCTGACGCGCGACACCCACATCGACCCGCCGCCACGACGGGGCCACTTCAAACCGTCACCCCGGGGCCAAATCAGGTTGACAAAGTCACCCCGGCCCGGAACGGTCGATCCGGTGTCCGCGCCCGAACCCTGAACGGTTCATTACGTCGTGAACGACCGTGTCGGCCTCGAGAAGGGCGATGACGTCGCTGGCCTGAGTGACGACGGACGCGAGCCCTTGCTTGATGAGTTCATTCGGACCGGCGCTGGCAACGCTTGTCACAGGCCCGGGCACTGCCCCGACAGCCCGCCCGAGACTCCGGGCATCGCGGACCGTCGTGAACGAGCCAGAGCGCACCCCGGCTTCAGGTATGACGACGGCGCCGGAGAGCGCCGCCATCAGCCGGTTGCGAGCCTCAAATCTGTGCTTGGTCGGCGCGGTTCCAGGAGGCAACTCGCTCACCAACAGGCCGGCATCCCCGACCCGGTCCAAGAGGTCACCGTGCCCAGCCGGGTACCGTCGATCCAGGCCGGCCGCGAGCACCGCGATCGGCTGGCCCGCTGCGGCGAGGACAGCACGGTGCGCAGCACCTTCGATGCCGTAAGCGCCGCCTGCGACAACCACCCGCTGCTCATCGGCGAGGCCCGTCGCCAGCTCGCGCGTGACATGTTCCCCGTAACCGCTCGCCGCCCGAGCACCGGTGATCGAAACCCGATCACTCAACGCAGCCGTCAGGAATGAAGACGCACCCTTCGTCCACAGCACGTAGGGGACGCGATCGCCCAGGTCGTCCATCCCGGCGGGCCACCCCCGGTCCGCCGGGATCAGCGTGTCGAATCCCTGCTGCTGCGCCCCGACGGCGCGATCCAACAGATCAGGTGCGATCCGCGCTCGTAGACGCTCACGCCACAGGAGCACATCCGCGCGGGGAAGTCCAGTCACGTCGCGGTCGGACTCGGCGAGGCCCAGTGCTGCAACGCCACCGTAACGCGCCAGGATGTAGCCCGTGATCGGGTCGTCCGGCTCGGCGATCATCGACAGCACGATTCGCGCCATCCGCTCGCCCTGCACTTGCTCTTCCAACGTCGCCATGATCGGTGTCCCTTCCGCCTTGAGCCACCGATGAGGTGCGCGCCCGCGACGGCACGGACGGGGGTTCCGCTCGTCGCGGCCCAGACGTATCGTTGAAGTGGAGGCAGGTTCTCAACTCTGCGGGTCCCTTGGGACGGCCCTTCGTGGGCACTCATTCATAGCTGCCTCCGCGACGCGAGGTCGTCGCGCTATGACGATGACGAGAGGCCCGCCATGCTTCGCCTGTTCCTGGCCCTGAGCGCACGCGTCTACGGCTTGCTCCGCTACGCACCCACCAACCTTCTCCTCGACGCGATCCGCACCCGACGTGGCTTGAAGTGGGGCGTCCCGGCGATGCTCCTGGCTCTGCCGTACCTCTACGCAGCCGCGATCTGCACCATGATCATCAAGGACGGCGGGCCGGGATGGCTCCACCTGCTGGTTCTGTTGTTCGTGTGGAACGCTCTCAAGTTCCTCTGGATGGGTCCCACCAGTCTTCTTTCGCTACTTCGCGTTCGCGCGACAGAACTTGCACGCTCTAACGCTGCGGGCGCGATTGGCCAAGACGCGCGCCCGCCCGCGAATGTCAGTGCCCGCTGAAGCGCTCGCGCCAGTCGCCGTCTGAAGCGTCCTCGCCGAATCCGGCCGGGCGCTCGGCGCGTCTGCTACCCCAAAACAGTTGTTACGGTTAATATCCGTTACATGATTGACGTCGCAAGCATGAGCGATGAGGGGCTCACCGATCTTGATCGCGTGCTACGCCACGAACGACTACTCCGCCGCAAGGCATGGCACGATTGCGATCGATGCGGGACCACCTTCCTCGGGCGGGGTGACGCTCGGTTTTGCTCGCCGCGATGCCGGGTCGCAGCTCATCGCGCGGGAAAGGGGTCGAAATGAATGACAGACTGCGTGTTCTCGCTTCGCGTCGTTACGGCACGCTCTCGCCGCTCCGATACCCCGGGGGTAAGGCTGCGCTCGCCGGCCTCTTCGGCGACATCATCCAAGGGCTCGGGATCGAGCGTGCCCGCTACATCGAGCCGTACGCCGGCGGCGTCGGCGCGGGCATCGCGCTCCTGAGGGAGGGCATCGTTGAGGACCTTGTGATCAATGACATCGACCCCGCTGTGCACGCGTTCTGGAAATCCGCGGTCGAGAACAACAAGCGGCTCGTGGCACTCGTGGAGTCGACCCCGCTCACGATCGAGGAGTGGCAAAGGCAACGCGAGATCTACAGGTCGCACGACGAAAGCGATCTCCTGCGCCTTGGCTTTGCGTTCTTCTACCTCAACCGGACAAACCGCTCTGGGATTCTGAATGCCGGCGTCATCGGTGGACAGCGCCAGGACGGAAACTACAAGATTGACGCTCGCTTCAACCGCGCCACACTCGTCGAGCGTCTGACCGCGATCGGTGATCTCGCCGCTCGCATCACGGTCTCCGACCTAGATGGCAGAACGGTGATCCAACGGTACGCCAAAGACAATCAAGCGTTCATGTACATCGATCCGCCGTACGTTCAGGCTGGGTCGCAGCTGTATCTGAACGCCTTCGACGGACGTGACCACAAGGCGCTTGCCGCGATCGTCAATACGGTCGACGCTGCTCACTGGCTCATGACGTACGACACCGCGCCACTGATCGAGAACTTGTATCGAGAGCAGTTCCAGTGCCGTCTAGAACTGACTTACTCCGCGCGATACCCCGGACAGGCTGAGGAGCTTCTTGTTGCCTCGCCATCGGTCGCCCGGATCGTTACGGCGTTGCAGGACCAGTCTGCGTCGGCGGGTGCAGCAAGCGCCTGAGGAGCGGACTCACGACCTTCCATGCCTGTCGGACGTCGTCGGCGTTCGCTGAGGCATCCGCACTGTGCGCCAGCAGGTTGAACCACTGGATCGAGCCATGCCGATGCGCGTTGCCTGATTGGATCGCAGCGATCGTCGACTTGAGCGACTTATCTTGACCGTAGGAGGTCGCGACCTGCTTGAACACGGCGCTCAGCTCGCCCGTCACCGGAGTAGACGAGCCTTCAAAGTGCACCTTGATCGTTGCTTCCAGGACCGAGCGCATGAGGATCGCCGCTGAGATCGACAGGTTCCCGAGACCAATCTTGCGCAGCTCGAAGTACCGCAGCTTCAAGTTGAGCGGTGCGCTTTCGTATTCGAGCCCCGAGAGGTCCAGCGTGTCCTTTGTATCGGGGTGATTTGGGCCGCGGCTACCTGGTCCCCCTGCCGTGCCGGTCTCGGGACCTTGAGGTTGCGCGCCGCCGCCGGAGCTTTGACCGCCCTTTGTCGACGTTGCAGTACCACCGCTCCCGGGTTGAACCGGGCCTGTCGGCGTGGGAGCGGTCGGAGCTGGTGGGGTCGTGGCGGGTATCGAGACGACGCCGTTGAGGCGATCTACAAAAGGTTGGTGATCGGCACTGCGCTTCTTGAACTCGGGCGAGCGTGTGTTGAGCCTGCCCGCTCGGAACTCTCCAACAAGGTACTCGAGAGCGATGAGCCTCTTCTTCGGAAGCTTCGCGGCAATCTTCTCAGGGGTCGATGGTCGCGGCAGCAGCATCCCATCCTTGTCGAACTCCACGCCGATTGCGGAGGCGATGTCCTTGTTGCGATACGCGTACTCAAACGCGGACATCGCGAGGTCGTCGCTAGCTGCGTAGTCGCGCAGGCTGTGGTCGCTGAATGGAGCTGCGGACAGGAATCTCCGCATGACGGCCATTTTCATGAACCGCGCGACTTCCACGTCGGGATACTGCGCCTTAACGTCTTCGACTGTGGTCTGATCGTCCACCAGTGAGTAGTAGAACGTGGCCTGCTGGTCGCGACTCCAGCGCCGCTTCGATATCCCGGTGTGGAGCCGCGCGACATGCGGCGCCGCGGTCGCTCGATCGGGCGCGACGAGAACGCGAATGCGTTGCGGGAGGTTGTCTGCTTCGACCGCATATCGTTTCAGAAGCGCTCGGAGCTGCGCCTCGTGGCCGGGAACGATGGTCGGGTCCTGCAGCGCCTTGAGTGCACTGACCCGTCGATTGCCTTCAAGGACCGTGTATCGGTCAAGTTTTCCGGAGGGTGTGGCCGAGATCACTATGGGAACTTCGTTGTCGAAGTAGCCCTCTCGGATGATCAAGCGAGCGGCACCAAGGACGTCCTCTGATGCAAACAGATACTTCAGCGCGCCCGCTTCATCATCCCGTCGGGTCGGGATGCGATAGTTCTCCAGGTCGAGCAACAGCCCATCCAGGTCCACTTCGACCATCGGCAGCTGTTCGTATGCCATGTCCAGCCCTTCGCTGCGTTGACCCGTTCGACGTGCGCTCAATGCCGATCGGGCGAGAGCTGTCCTTCGGTGCCACCGTAGCGGCGGAGACAGTGGATTCTGCCCAGACACGTCGCGCCCCCCACATACTGCCGGAGCTCTTGCTGCCGTCTTATGGCAGCTCGCCCGACTCCATCTCCGGTCCGAAGCCGGGACGCGCCGATATCGTGATAGTGCCGGGTCGGTGCGCCACTAGTCCGCGCATCGACTCGCGAAGGAGACGTCACCGCTATGGCCAAATCACTACTCGAGCAACGGCCCAACACCTTCACTGGGGGCACGTGGCAGGCTACGCAGGGCCTTGAGCAGTCGGCAGGCCGAGACCATGCCAGCCCGCAGACCCTTGGGTTCCCCGACTCTGCGCGCCTGCATCATTCATGCACCGCGCGACAGGGGAAGCTGCGGTGACCTCGACGGCAGATCCTCGCGGTTCTACCTGGAGACGGTGGGATCCGCACATTCATGCGCCTGGAACGGCCCTGAAACAATCAGTTCGGCGCCAACGCTTGGGACTCGTACCTCGCTGCCGTGGAGCAGTCGGAGCCACGCATTGAAGCACTCGGCGTCACCGACTACTACAGCATCGACGACTATGAGGTCATCCTCAGCCACAAGGCCGCCGGCCGGCTGCCTGATGTCGGACTGATCTTCGCCAACGTCGAGTTGCGGCTTCCGATCGCAACCGACCGCGACCGTCCGGTCAATATTCACCTGCTGATATCTCCCGAGGCCACCGACCACGTCGACCAGGCTCGACGGTTCTTGCGCACGCTGAAGTTCGAATCCGGGGGCGAATCATACGCATGTGACCGCGACGATCTCATTCGGCTCGGCAAGGCGCACGACCCCTCGATCACTGATGACGGTGCGGCCCTCCGCGCGGGCACAAATCAGTTCAAGGTCAGCATCACCAACCTCAAGGACTCCTTCGCCAAGAGCGCCTGGGCACAGGACAACATTCTGGTGGCCGTCGCTGCGGGAAACAATGACGGTACCTCGGGCGTCCGCGATACCGGCGGGTCGCTCGAAGCCACACGCCAGGAGATCGAGCGCTTTGCGCACATCATCTTCGCTGGTGCACCGAAACAACGAGTGTTTTGGCTCGGCGATGGAGCGCTCAGCCGCGTCGAACTCGCGTCGAAGCTCGACGGACCGAAGCCCTGCCTGCATGGAAGCGACGCACACAGCCTGGCCAAAGTCGGCAAGCCGGACAACGATCGCTTCACCTGGATCAAAGGTGACGCCACCTTCGAGACGCTCCGCCAGGCGTGTCTTGAGCCCCGCGAGCGTGCCGTCGTTGCGACGAACCCGCCAACAGGCGCCTTGCCCCACCGTGTGATCAACGAGATCACAGTCTCTGGTGCTCCGTGGTTCGTCAACCGCTCTATACCACTGTCGTCGGGACTCGTTGCCATCATTGGTGCCCGCGGCTCTGGCAAGACGGCGCTCGCCGACGTCGTCGCCGCCGGCGCCGGCGCGGCGAGTAACGACCCGACCGAAAAGACCTTCCTCCAGCGCGCTCGACCTCACATCGGCGGTTCGTCAGTTGCACTCACCTGGGCCGACGGCACCTCGGCAACCACCAGCTTGCCACCCGCCGTCGACCCGGACGTCGTACCTGGAGTGCAATATCTTTCGCAGCAGTTCGTGGAGCGCCTTTGCTCCGCAGAAGGGATCACAGACGACCTGCTCGCCGAAATCGAGCGAGTGATCTTTGAAGCCCATGCCTACGAGCATCGTCTCGGGACATCGTCATTCCGTGAGCTGCTTGACATCCGCGCAAGCCATGGACGCAACCTGCGTGCACACGCGAAGCAGGAGATCGCAAGCCTTTCCGATCAGATTGAGAATGAGCGATCGGCACGGGCTCAGCTCCCGGCGCTCACTGCAGAGCAGGGCCGCCTGACCAAGTTGCTCGATGAGGACAAGAAGGCCCGCACGGCACTAGTCGTCACCGGCGGCGAGGACCGCTCCAAACGCCTCGAAGCGGTCAACGCTGAGCTGGGCGCACGCCAGGGCGCGGTCGATACCGCTCGGCGTCGTGAGCAGTCACTCGTCGAACTCGAGGCGGCTGTCGCGGATTTGTCTGTTCGGCGACTTCCCGCGCTCATCGCTGATCTCGAGCGCGCTCATGCAGGCGCGGGTCTCACGGCGACCGACTGGCAGGCCTTCGAGCTGAAGTTTGTCGGCGACCCGACGGATGTCGTCGCCAAGCATCTTGTCGCTGTGCGTCAGCAGATCGCCGCGTTGACTGGCACGGCCATTGCGAAGCCGACGACGCCTGCGGCGGAGTGGCAGCCCTTCATCGCAGAGGACGGAGATCTCACGAAGGCACCCCTCAGCTCGCTCAAGGCAGAAGGGTTCCGGCTCGGCCAGCTCATCGGACTCGACGACGCTAAGCAGAAGCAACTCTCGGCGCTCAACGACAAGATCACGAAGAACGAGGCCGCGCTCACCGCCGCCAACGCGGCATCAACCAACGCCGCCGGTGCGCAGGCCAGGATCACAGTGCTGGCGGAGAACCGAAAGGCTTCATACGCCTCGCTATTCGATGGCTTCGCTTCCGAGCAGGCGGAACTGGCAAAGATGTACGAGCCGCTCTCGACCATGCTGTTGGCGCAACTTGGCACGCTTGGGAAGCTCAGCTTCAGCGTTCGCCGAGTCGTCGATGTCGGGAGTTGGGCAGCCCGCGGTGAGGATTTGATGGATCTGCGCACCGGCACGACCTTCAGAGGACGCGGTGAATTGCTGAAGGTCGCGACCGACACGTTGCTCCCCGCGTGGGAGAGCGGAGCAAGCGCTGAGGTCGCAGACGCTATGGCATCGTTCCGCAACGACCACGACCCGCATATCATCGAGCAGGCCAAGGTTCCGCAGTCAAACCTCCCAGCTTTCCGCGCGTGGGCGAATGATGTTGCGGCCTGGTTGAACAGCACCGACCACATCTCGGTCAGGTATGGCATTCAATACGACGGGGTGGACATCGAACAACTGTCCCCAGGAACCCGGGGCATCGTGCTGCTTTTGCTGTACCTCGCCGTCGATCAGTCCGATGATCGTCCGCTGATCATTGACCAACCCGAGGAGAACCTGGACCCGAAGTCGATCTTCGTAGAGCTCGTCGGGCGGTTCGTCGAAACGAGGAATCGCCGTCAGATCATCATCGTGACCCACAACGCGAATCTTGTGGTCAACACCGATGCCGACCAAGTCATCGTTGCAAGCGCGGGAGCGCACGTGCCCGATGGGCTACCGAATCTGTCCTACCTGAGCGGCGGTCTCGAGAACCCGGCTGTGCGAGATGAGGTTTGCGAGATACTCGAGGGCGGCAAGCCAGCCTTCGAGGAGCGCGCGCGGCGACTTCGGATCCGACTGGCGCAGAAGTAGAGGATGTACGTCAAAGGGCTGGCGCCCGGGGGCCATCGGTTCTGGCACGAGGCGCGCCGGACGGCACGTGACGTTCGCGCCGCATTCCTCCAGATGCCCGATGAGCCCTACCGCGGAGCGAAGAGTATCTTTCCACAGGTCTGGTGCGAGTGGGCCTCGATCGCGCTTGCCGAGGTTCTTGCCGCCCGCGGCCTTGGTGAGTGGTCGTTCATCGAGAATAAGCTCCCCGACTCGCTCTCCGGTCATGCGTGGCTGGAGCTGCACGATTACGACGGCAGTCTGTTGTTCACCATTGACATCACGCTGGATCAGTTCGCTGAGTGGGACGACTGGTACATCGGTGCAGGTCCGACGCCTGCCCTCGAGAAGTTCAGTCGCTCGAACTATGTCGGACCGTGGCGCGCCTGGCCGGAGATCGCAAGGAACCAGACCTATGAGGATTACGCAGCGAAGGTCGTCCAGTTCGTCGTTTCGTAGGCGCGATGGCGCGCCGAACGCCGATGGCCGACGGAGCAGAAACGGCAACTTGCGAATTGTTTGACTAGAGCTAGTCAGGAAAGCAGTGCGCGAGGTGCTACCTGCGAGGTGTGGCGACGAGGGGGACCAGAAGGGGACCAGAACCATGCAAACCATGCAATCCATGACGTGCGGTGAGGTCGTTAGCGCCGCAGAATCACGCGGAAATCGAGGCTGAGCGGCGCCTTTGGACGCCTGGGGGTCAAGGGGTCGCAGGTTCAAATCCTGTCATCCCGACGGTCGGAAGCCCTGATGAGACGCGATCTCCATCAGGGCTTCGTCGTTCTCGAGTGGCAATCGGCGGAGTGCTTGCTACGTGCGTTGAGACGCACGTGTCACTCCCTGCGCCCGACGATCGTACGCGCGGCGCGGCGCGCCGCAGCATCCGACATGTGAGTGTCGGTGCACGTCGCCCGGACGCTCCGAGTGAGACCGCCATATACCCGGATGGCGCGCGAATCGAGTCGACGCTCGTGAGTGCTTTTCGTCCCGGTGCGTGCCCGGCGGAATAGTGTGTGACGAACGGATGCCGCGGTCGGGCGTGACGAGCAGGGGGAGTTCTCCGGGCACTCTGCGGGACGGGGGAGCGGTGAACCAGGGTGAGGTGTTCCTTCACGCGCTGATAGGCACGACGGCCGTGCTCGGTGGGACTCTCCTTTTCGTGTGGCGAACCGAGATCAGCCGCGCGATGCGAACGTACGGCGGGGATGAGTCGTCTCGCTTCTTCAGGGGTCCGAAGCCGAACCAGCTGATTCCAACCAGCGCTGGCTTCGTGCTCATCGGCTTGGTCAACGTCGTTATGGCAGGGGCAAGCGGGGGCATCGTCCAGGGCGCCGCGGCGCCCGGAGTTCTCTTTCTGTCCTACGTCGCGCTACTCGGCTCCGCGGGGCTGTTGATTGCGTCTCCGTGGCTCATGCGCACCGCGACCGTGGGGACGAGGACTTCTCTCGGCATAGGTTTCGGGATGCTGAGTTCGACGCTTTGCGCCTTTCTCGTCTCCGTCGGGTTCGCGGGAATATGAGCTCCCGCGCGATTCGGTACGACCGCGCCTTTCCAGGATGCGAGGTCGCTTGCGCACATCGCACCCCTCGGATGGCGCTCCTGAGCGGCGCGTCTTCGCTCACCGCCGCTTAGGCCGCGGAAGCTCAGGACCTCGACGTGCAGCGAGAAGTGTGCGTCGAAAGGAAGTCAGAGCGCACAACGTTATCGCCCGAGCAGCCGTCGAGTGAGCGGCGGGACGTTCGCTCGATGCGCGTCCGACGATGTGCCCCGACTATGTCTCGGACGAGAGGCCCCTTCGTGCGCGCCCGACTGCCGGCCGTTGAAGGTCTGTGCCGCGCGCGTAGGTAGATATCGCAGCTTCCGGCGACGGTTCAGCGTGAGGCCACACCGCGGGGGAAAACGACGCCGCCATTTCGCCGTCAGCGTCCCTCGCCCGGTCAGCGCTCGGGTGCGATCGTCCCGTAAGCGCTCGCATCCCAGTCGAGGATGCGCCATCCGATCACCACGCCCTCGATCAGGAACGGGTCGCCGGCTGTGAACCGCTCCGCGGCCGCGCGGTCGCGGAACACGGCCATCGACCCGTCCGCGACGGGGTCGGCGAACGTGCCGATCAGCAGGAGGTCGCCCGAGGAGGCGAACTCCTGCAGGTAGGCGAGGTGGCGGGGGTACACCTCGCGCGCCCGCGCCATCCCCTCGGCGCTGAGTTTCTCGTAACGGCATACGGCGAGCGGCATGTGCTCTTCCTCTCCACAGCGGCGGCGCGGTGGCGCCACGGTTCAGTATCCGCGCTCCCGCGAGCGTGGATCACGGGAGCGTCAGCCCGCGTTCCTCGCACAGGCGGGTGATGAGGGCGAGCTGACGGCGGTTGAGGTCGATCAGCTCCTCGATCTCGCCTTTCGCGGCGACGTTCGTCTCGAAGTCGTGCTGGGCGAGCGCCGCGGCTATGGCATCCTGTCGCTTCGCGACGATGAGCAGGATCGCCCCCTGCAGCCCGGCGAGCATGCTGAGGAACAGGTTGAGCAGGATGTACGGGTAGGGGTCCCACTGCACGGCCGTCGCGTTGACGATCGCCCACACGATCATGAACGCGATGAAGCCGATGATGAAGCCCCACGATCCCATGCCGTTGCGGAGGCGGTCGGCGGCGCGCTCGCCGCGGGAGAGTCGTTGCGTGGCCTGGTCGTGCCAGTTGGTGATCGGTCGCTGCATGGCGCCGATCCTAGAGATCGATCGGATGCCGCGGCTCGATGTCCGCGGCGGCGATCAGATCTCGACGGCGCTGTCGGGTGCGACGCGGCCCGACAGCGAGACCTCGCCGCCCAGCCAGCGGGTGCGGAGCCTGCAGCCCTCGCCCTGGGTGATGTCGAGGTCGCGCGCCACGAGTCCGGTGAGCCGCACCGCGGCGGCTCCGGTCGCCGGATCCTCCACGATGCCCATGTCGGGCGCGAACATGCGGGATCGCACCGTGCCCGCCGTCTCGTCCGCCCACGCCCACAGATAGTGGTGGCCCTCGGTGAACGTGGCCGGGTCGAGGGCGTCGATCTCGGCCGGCGAGCCGAGCTGCCGGAACGCGAAGTCGGGGGTCCATCCGGGGCGGGCGCGCACGGCGACATCCTCGCCGTCGATGTCGATCACGACGCGACCCGCCGGCACCTCGAGGGCGGCGACCGGGGTTCCCCGGCGGGCGAGCCACCAGGCGGTGCCGACGCTCGGGTGCCCGGCGAAGGGCAGTTCGCGGGCGGGCGTGAAGATGCGCACCTGAGCAGCGTCGGGGGTGATCCCACCGATGAAGACGGTCTCGGAGTAGCCGAGCGCCTCGGCGATGGACTGCTCCCGTCCCTGCGAGGCAGCGCTGCTCATGACGATGCCGAGCGGGTTGCCCGAGCCTCCGCGCGCGTCCGTGAAGACCCGCACGACGTCGACCTGCACTCCGAAGCTCATCCCGCCACGCTACCCGGCGCCGGGGGCGGGGGTCGGCGTCGCTGTCGTCGTCGGTCATACACCGGGCGCTGTCACCCCGCCGCGCTGTCGACGATCGCGAGCGAGCGGATGCCGCGACGCCCGCGTTCCTCGTCGAGCACCGCGAGCAGCCGATCGCGCGTGCCGCGCCCGTGCGCGAGGGTGAGCGCGGCAGCGCGGTCGGCGTCGCGGTGTGCGACGGCGTCGATGATCGCCGCGTGCTCATCGCGGGCGTAGGCACGGGATGCCGCCGAGCGCACCTCGAGCCAGCGCACCCGGGCGAGGCGGGTGATGGTGTCGGCGACGGCGGCGGCGAGGAACGCATTTCCTGATGTCGCCGCGAGGGCGTGGTGGAAGTCGCCGCCGTCGCGCAGGCCCGTCTCGGGGTCGTCGTGGGAGCGGTGGGTGTCGACGAGCTCTCGCAGGGCGGCGAGGTCGGGGTCGGATGCGCGGTCGACGGCGAGGCGCACAGCGGCCACCTCGACGATCTCGCGGTACTCCATCGCCGCGCGTACCTCGGCGATATCGAGGGGCGCGACTGCCCATCCGCGCTCGGTGCGCACGGTGAGGCCTTCGCCGCCGAGGCGCAGGAGTGCGGCGCGGATGGGCGTGCGCGAGACGCCGAGGCGGCTCTCGAGCGCGCGTTCCGACAGCCGCTCGCCGGGGGAGAGGTCGAGGGTCAGGATCGCGATGCGCAGCTGGCGGTAGGCGCGGGCCTCGCCGGGTTCGTCCACCGGTGCTCCCTTCTGGTATACCAAAGCGGTATACCGATCGTCTCACGAGCCCCGAACCGAGGTCAACGCATGACGCGCATCCCTCCCCGCGCCTGGATCATGCTCGCGCTCGGCATCGCCGCGCAGGCCGCCGGCACCCTGCTCGTCTCCGCGCCCGTGTTCCTTATCCCGCTGCTGCACCTCGACCGGGGCCTCCCGCTCGCGCAGGCGGGACTCCTCTCCGCCGCCCCCACCGTCGGCATGGTGCTCACCCTCATCGCCTGGGGTCACCTGGCCGATCGACGAGGGGAGCGGGGCGTCATCGCGGGCGGACTCCTCCTCACCGCACTGCTCGCGCTCGCCGCCGCGGTGACCAGCGACCTCATCGGCCTCGGCGTCGCACTCCTCGCGGGCGGTGCCGCCGCCGCCAGCACGAACGCGGCGAGCGGCCGCGTCGTCGTCGGATGGTTCCCGCGCGACCGACGCGGACTCGCGATGGGCATCCGGCAGATGGCCCAGCCCCTCGGCGTCGCGGCCGCCGCGGCCCTCGTGCCCGCGCTCGCGGGCTCCGCGGGCATCCCGGCGACATTCCTCGTGATCGCCGCAGCCCTCGCGATCATCGCGGCCGCCTGCGCGGCGGGCATCCGCAATCCGCCGCGGGCCGCGGCATCCGGCCCCGAGAGACCCGCCGTGAACCCCTATCGGGCGAGCGGGTTCCTCGCGCGCATCCACGCGGTGTCGCTGCTGCTCGTCGTGCCGCAGTTCGCCGTGTCGACCTTCGGCATGGTGTTCCTCATCTCGGCCCTGGGATGGGGCCAGGATGCCGCGGCCGCCCTCGTCGCGATCTCGCAGTTCGTCGGGGCGCTCGGGCGCATCGTCGTCGGCGTCCTGAGCGACCGGGTCGGCAGCCGCGTGCGCGTGCTGCGAGGAGTGGCCGTCTCGGCCGTCGTCGTCATGCTCGCGCTCGCCATGAGCGGTGCGTTCGCGTGGGCGGCCGTCGGCGGCGTCATCCTCGTGATCGCCGCGGTGGTGACCGTCGCCGACAACGGCCTCGCCTACACCTCGGTCGCGGAGGCGGCGGGCAGCTCGTGGGTCGGCAAGGCGCTCGGCGTGCAGAACACCGGCCAGTTCATCGCGGCGTCCCTCGTCGGGCCGGGCATCGGCGCGCTCATCATGGCAACGGGCTTCGCGGGAGCGTTCGCGCTCGTCGCGCTGGCGCCCCTCATCGCCGTGCCGTTGGTGCCCCGGCGCGACGTGCACCGCGACTGAGTCGGTGCGCGACCGGCGCGCGCCCTCACTCCGGTGCGGAACCCGCGAGCGCGCGCTTCACGTAGCCGACGATCGCGTTCGCATGTCCGTGGCCAAGTCCGTGCTCGCTCTTGAGCAACTCCACCACCTCCATGTGACGGTGGTCGTCGAGCCGATCGGCGACGAGGTCGAGCCAGTGCTGCACGGGCTGCCCGTAGGTCTTCTCGATGCTCGGGAAGTACGAGACCGGACCCTGCAGCTTGACCCCGACCGGCAGCTCCGGCGCGGGAACACGGTGTGCGCTCATCGCCCCATCATCGCGCGTCACTCGGCGCGCGAGAACTCCGACGCGCGCGCCACCTGGTCGGCGGTGAGGGCGACGCCGGTGTACCGCTCGAACTGGCGGGCGGCCTGCAGTGCGATCACCTCGGCACCCGTGATCACCGGCACGCCCGACTCGCGCGCCGAGCGCACGAGCGGCGTCTCCGACGGGAACGCCACGACATCGAAGACGACGGATGCCGCAGCCACCTGCTCGTGCGAGAACGCGAGAGCCGCGGCATCCGGCCCGTTCATGCCGAGCGGCGTGACGTTCACGAGCACGCCGGCGAACGGCTCGGGCGCGGTGTCCGTGAAGCGGTAGTCGTAGGCATCGGCGATCGTGCGTCCCGCGTCGAGGTTGCGGGCGAGCACGGTGACGTCGTCGAACCCGGCACCGCGGAACGCCGCGATCACCGCCTTCCCCATGCCCCCGGAGCCGCGCACGACGACCGGCAGCGCCGGGTCGACGGCGTGGCTCGCGAGAAGCGACGCGACCGCCTCGTAGTCGGTGTTCGACGCCGTCAGCACGCCGTCGTCGTTGACGATCGTGTTCACCGACGCGATCGCCGCTGCGGACTCCTCGACCACGTCGACGAGGGGGATCACCGCCTCCTTATAGGGCATCGACACCGAGCACCCGCGGATGCCGAGCCCTCGCACGCCCTGGATGGCGGCCGTGATGTCGGTGGGGGCGAACGCCTTGTAGACGAAGTTCAGTCCGAGCTCGTCGTAGAGGAAGTTGTGGAACCGCGTGCCGATGTTCGACGGGCGGGCGGAGAGGGAGATGCACAGCGACATGTCTTTGTTGAGGATCGGCACCTGGCCATTCTGCTCTCCGCACGGGACTAGCCTGAACTCGTGCCCCCGCGCATCGTCGTCGTCATCCCGTGCCGCGACGATGCCGACTACCTGGATGCCTGCCTCTCGGCCCTCGACCGTCAGACCCGACGCCCCGACGCGGTGATCGTCGTCGACAATGCCTCCACCGATGCGACCGCGGACGTCGCTCGCGCGCACGGCGCGACGTTGTTGCGGGAGGAGCGTGTCGGCATCTGGCCTGCCGCCGCCCGCGGGTACGACGACGCGGCGGCATCCGCCGACATCATCGCCCGGGTCGATGCCGACTCCCGTCCTCACCCCGACTGGGTCGCCCGCCTCGAACGGGCGTTCGCGGAGGACGAGGCCCTCGGCGTGCTCACCGGGGGCGCCGAGTTCTACGACTGCTCGCGGCTGGTCGCCTACCTCGGATCGCACTGGTACATCGGTGGCGGACGCGTATGGATCGGGCTGTGGCTCGGCATCCCGCTCGTCTTCGGCTCGAACTTCGCCATGCGCGTCGCGGTGTGGGAGCGCGTGCGCGACCGGGTGCGCCGCGCCGACCCCCACGTGCACGATGATCTCGACCTCACGATCCACCTGCACGCCGACGACGGGGTGCGATGGGACCGCACCCTCACGATGCCCGTGTCGGCGAGGCCGCTCGTACACGTCGGCGGGCTCCTCCGCCGGGTGTGGCGGGTCGTCGAGACGTTCGCGGCGAGCTGGCCCGACGGGCGCTTCCGGGCGGCACGGCGCCAGGTGTCGAGCCTCGTAGACCCGCTCTCGTCGCCGTACGCGGACCCGCCCGGCGAGCCCGCGGCCGGCTCCCACCCCGCCTAGGCTGGCCGCATGCAGGTCGAGTTCACCGCCGACATCTGGCGTTGGGAGGCCCGCGCCGAGCTGTGGTGCTTCGTCGCCGTGCCCGATGAGATCAGCGAGGCCCTGCACGAGCTGCCCGGGCCTCGTGCGGGCTTCGGTTCGGTGCCGGTCGAGGTCCGGCTCGCGGCATCCGTCTGGCGCACCTCGATCTTCCCGGAGATCGCGCGGGGCCGCTTCGTCCTGCCGCTGAAGAAGGCCGTGCGGCAGCGGTACGGACTCGGAGTCGGAGACCGGGTGACGGTGAGCATCGAGACGGTCGGGATCTGAACCTGCGCACCGTACACTGATGCCATCGCGCCGTGGGCGCGAATCACCGCCGCCGTATCGTCGAGGGGTCACGATGGCCGTCGCCAGCTCAGAGCGCCGCTTCCGCGCGCGCGTGATCGGCATGCTGGCCGCCGCGGTGGTCGCGCTCACCGTGGGTCTTGTCGCCCCGCTGAGCGCCCAGGCGGCAGCGCCCTCCGGCTGGCTCCACACCTCGGGGTCCAAGATCCTGGCATCGGACAACTCGGTGTACACGATCAAGGCGGTCAACTGGTTCGGGATGGAGACCTCGAACTGCGCTCCGCACGGGTTGTGGTCGATCTCCCTCGACCAGGGCATGCGCGAGATCGCGAGCATGGGCTTCAACACGATCAGACTGCCGTTCTCCAACGAATGCCTCGCGGCATCCTCGACGACGTCCATCAACCAGAATCTCAACCCGACTCTGGTCTCGCTCACCCCGCTCCAGCTGATGGATGTCGTGATCGCGCGCGCCAAGGCCTATGGGCTCCACGTGATCCTCGATCGCCATCGTCCCGACTCCGGTTCCCAATCGGCGCTCTGGTACACGTCGCAGTACAGCGAGCAGAAGTGGATCGCGGACTGGACGATGCTCGCGACCCGATACCGGAACGACCCCACCGTGATCGGCGCCGACCTTCACAACGAGCCGCACGACCCGTCGTGCTGGGGCTGCGGGAACGCCGCCACCGACTGGCAGGCCGCGGCGACCCGCGCAGGCAACGCGGTGCTCGCCGCGAACCCCAACCTGCTGATCATCGTCGAAGGCGTCAGCACGCAGGCCGACGGGTCCACCACGTGGTGGGGCGGGGGTCTCAAGGATGTCGCGAAGAAGCCCGTCGTTCTGACGGTGGCGAACCGCGTCGTCTACTCGTCCCACGACTACCCCGCGTCGGTCTACAACCAGTCCTGGTTCAGTGCGGGGAACTATCCCGCCAACCTGCCCGGCGTCTGGGACGCGAACTGGGGCTACCTTCAGAAGCAGAACATCGCGCCGGTGTTCGTCGGCGAGTTCGGCACTCTGCTGCAGACGACGAGCGACAAGCAGTGGCTCGCGTCGATCGTGTCCTACATCCGCGCGAACGGACTCAGCTACGGGTATTGGTCGTTCAACCCGAACTCCGGTGACACCGGGGGTCTCGTCGCGGATGACTGGACGACCCCGCAGGCCGCCAAGCTCGCGGCGCTCGCGCCCATCCTGAGCCCCGTCACACCGCCGTCCCCGGCACCGCTCTCGCCGTCGGCCTCACCCTCGACGTCGACGTCGCCGCTCCCGACGCCCACCGCGACGCCAGCGCCCTCCCCGAGTGCGACGACGGCCCCGTCATCGCCGCCCGCGGCGAGCCCCGCTCCGTCGCCGACTGCGTCCGCCCCGCCCGTGGCGACGCCGTCGCCATCGGCACCGAAGCCGGTGACATCCGGAACCGTGACGACCGCCTGGCAGCTGCAGAGCGCCTGGCAGGCCGGCTATGTCGCGAACTTCGTCGTGACCGCCTCCAGCGCCGTGCACGGCTGGTCGATCTCGTGGTCCTCGCCGAGTGCCACCCAGATCGTGAGCGCCTGGGGGATGGGGTGCACCCTCGCCGGAACCACGATCACCTGCACCGGTAAGGACTGGGCCGGCCCCCTCAGCGCCGGCCAGAGCGTCTGGGTGGGGCTGCAGGTGGCCGCGACATCCGCGCCGGCCAACCCGGCGCTGACAGTGACCGCGAACTGACCTCGCCGCAGCGGTCATCGCTAGCCTGAGGGCATGCCCGAGACCCCGACCGATGCCTCGCTCATCGGGCGTGTGACGTCCTGGATGCTGCGCCGCACGCTGGTGCGGGCGTTCCTGCTCTACAGCCAGAAGCGCGGGCCGATGCTCGCCGACAGCATCACGTACCGCGCGCTGTTCAGTCTCTTCGCGGCCGTGCTTCTGGGGTTCTCCGTCGCCCTGCTGTGGTTGCGGGGCAACCCTGACGCGCTCGCCGCGCTCGTGCGTGCCGTCGACGCGGCCGTCCCCGGCCTCGTCGGCGACGGCGGCATCGTCTCACTCGATGCGATCCCAGCGCCGACCGGCCTGACGATCGCCAGCATCATCTCGATCGTCGGTCTGATCGGTGCGTCGACCGGCGCCATCGGATCGATGCGCGCCGCCTTCCGTGAGCTCGCCGATGCCGGGCACGACGACACGTTCTTCCTCTGGGTGCAGCTGCGCAACCTCGGCGTCGCCGTGGGGATCGGAGTGCTGCTGATCGTGTCGGCGGCCGCCACGTTCTTCGGCACCGCCGCCGTGGGCCTGGTTCTCGGACTCCTGTCCCTGCAGGACGACGGCGTGGAGGCGGGCGTGATGACCCGGGTCGTCTCGGTCGTGGTCGTCCTGGTCCTCGACGCCGCGATCGTCCTGCTGCTCTTCACCGCACTGATCGGCGTGCCGACCTCGTGGCGCGCCCGCCTGGCGGGCGCAGCCGTCGGCGGTGTCGGTCTCACCGTTCTGCAAGAGCTCTCCGGCCTGTTCGTCGGCGGTGCGGCCGCCAACCCGCTGCTGGCCACCTTCGCGGCGCTCATCGCCCTGCTGCTCTGGATCAACCTGTCTTCGCAGGTCATCCTGATCGCCGCAGCGGTCTGTGTGACCATCGCCGGGCAGCAGAACGACCGGGTGCACGCCCGCCACAGCGCGCGCACGATGGGGCAGTGGCGTCTGCGCATGGCGGAGGCCGCGGCATCCCGTGCAGAGGTCGAGGTGCGTGCCGCCCAGGCGGCGGAGGCCGCGGAACGGGAGCCGAAACCACCCCGCCGCGCCCGCCGAGACTAGGCTGACCGCATGTCCATCGCACGACTCACCGGCGGTCCCCTCGACGGCCAGCTGCTTCCCTTCGACGGCGACGACGACGAGATCATCGCCCCCTACGGCGAAGGCCAGATCGTCTACCGGCGCTCGGGTGATGCCGTCCAGACCGGCGCCGCCGACGGCCCCACCGAGGTGCCTTTCGCGTACGTCGAGGCCACCGAGCCGATCAACCCGGATCCCGACGGCCGCGACGAGTGAGCGCGGAACCCACGCGGTCCCTCGAGGTCGAGCGCAGCTACGACGTCGACGCCGACACCCCGCTTCCCGACCTCACCACGCTCGGCCTCACGGTCGGTCATGCCGAGCCGCGCGACCTCGACGCGCGCTACTTCGACAGCGCCGACGCCGCCCTCGGCCGCGCCGGCGTCGCCGTGCGCCGCCGGACCGGCGGGCCCGACGAAGGCTGGCATGTCAAGATCGCCACGCCCGAGGGAAAGCTCGAGTGGCACTGGCCGCTCGACATCGACAGCGACCCCGATCAGGTGCCCCCCGCGGTCGCCGAATCGGTCGAGCGCTGGTCGGCGGGCCCGTTCGCTCCGCTCGCGCGCATCCGCAACGCCCGCACGGCGTATGCGGTCTCGGATGCCTCGGGCACCCCGGTCGCCGAGCTCGTCGACGACCGCGTGCAGACGGTCGACGAGCGCACCGGACGCGAGCTCGCCTGGCGTGAGTGGGAGGTGGAGCTCACCCCCGAGAGCCCCGTCGTCGTATGGCGATCAGAAGTTGATCATGTGTCCTGCGAGACCGTGGAAGCCCTCCTGCAGCGCCTCCGACAGCGTCGGGTGCGTGTGCACGTTGCGGGCCAGTTC
>NZ_SCOB01000031.1:0-14855 GCF_005503465.1 Microbacterium sp. 4NA327F11
GCGAGCCGCGGCATACGAGACCTGGCTGCATCACTACAATCACCACAGACCCCACACCGGGATCGGCGGCCAGACCCCCTCAGCCCGCGTTCACAACGTCACGGGGAAGTACATCTAGGCGTCGCCGACCGCGGCGAGGTCATCGGATACACCTTCACCGACGCGAACGTCTCGAAGACCTCGGGGGACGCGAGCGTGCTGTACACCGATTCGCTGGCGCTGCAGGACGCCGCCGCCCCGCCCACGCGGATCGCGCTGAGCGGGGTGTCTCCGAGCGTCGCGCAGTGGCGGTTCGTGCCCGGCACCGACAACATCCTGGTGCTCACCTTCGACGGCCGGCTGTTGCTCGCCTCCTCGGCGGGCAAGGACCCCGTCGACCTGGGCAGCGCGGCGAGCATCGACGGCATCGCCCGCGGCAGCACGTCGGCGATCATCGAGCGACCCGACGGCACATACTCGATCGACCTCACGAGCGGGGCGCAGACCCTGCTCACCGACCCGCCCAACGTCGCCGGCTTCGCCGGCACCGTGACGCCGCTCACCGCCACGACGACGCTCCGGCAGTACGCGCAGGTCACGAACGGCGCCACCACCGGCACCGAGATCTACCGGGTGCTCGCCAACGGCACGTCATCTGTGGTGTACACCTCCGCGGCCACCGACGCGGTGCTGCAGGTCTGCACGTCGCCGAGCGCTCGCTACGCCGCGGTGCTCATCGCACCCAACGTCGCACAGAACCCGTACGTGACCACCTACGAGTACCCGGTGCCCGGCACGGTCGAGACGCACATCATCGACCTCGACACCGGCAAGGAGGTGTCGAAGCTGTCGGCGTTCGACATCTCGTGGTGTCAGGTGCCGATCGAGTGAGCGACGGGCTGCGCCCGGCGACGCCCTCGGACCTCGCCGGCCTCCCGCTCGAGGTCGCGCCCCGACTGCTCGGTGCGGTTCTCCACGTCGGTGTCGGGGGTGAGACGGTCGCCGTGCGCATCACCGAGGTCGAGGCCTACCACGGCCTCGGCACCGGTGACGTTCCCGATCCGGCGTCCCACGCCCGCAGCGGACCGACCGCGCGCAACGCGACGATGTGGGGACGCGCTGGACTCCTCTACGTCTACCTCAGCCACGGCATCCACTCGTGCGTCAACGTGGTGTGCGGCCCCGAGGGGGTCGCAGGTGCGGTGCTGCTGCGTGCGGGCGAGGTGGTCAGCGGGGCGGATGCCGCCTCCCGTCGCCGGCTCGGCAGTGCAGGCGCGCCCGTCGCGGCGCGGGAGCTCGCCCGTGGTCCGGGGCGCCTCGCGAAGGCGGCCGGGCTGCGGCATCCGATTCACGACGGCCTCGACGCACTGACGGCGCAGCCGCGCGGCGGTGCCCGCGCACGTCTGCTGCTGCCGGAGCGGCCGCTGGCGCCGGTCGCGAGCGGCCCGCGGGTCGGGGTGGCGGGACCTGCCGGCACCGACCTCTACCCGTGGCGGTTCTGGCTGCCGACCGAGCCGACGGTCTCGGTGTTCCGCTGGGGTCGTGGCGCCGGGCCGCGGCATCCGCACGAACCGGCCCGTCAAGGCGACACGCCGCGCGTGCTAGACTGACCTTTTGTCTGCGCGCACTCCAGCACGCAGCTCGTACCCTCCCCGCGACCCGCGCCAGAGATGGCGGGTGTCCGGCTGGGTGCAGACAAGGGATCTTGGGTGGCACCGTCCGGTGCCACGGTACAGAAGGAGACTCACCATGGCCGCAGTGTGCCAGGTGACTGGAGCGGTTCCCGGCTTCGGTCACAACATCTCGCACTCGCACCGCCGGACGAAGCGCCGCTTCGACCCGAACGTGCAGAAGAAGACCTACTACGTTCCGTCGCTCGGTCGTAAGGTCACCCTCACGGTGTCCGCCAAGGGCATCAAGGTGATCGACGCCCGCGGCATCGAGTCGGTCGTCAAGGACCTCCTCGCGAAGGGTGTGAAGCTCTAATGGCGAAGAAGGCCCAGGACATCCGTCCGATCATCAAGCTGCGTTCGACCGCCGGCACGGGATATACCTACGTGACGCGCAAGAACCGCCGCAACAACCCCGACCGCATCGTGCTGAAGAAGTACGACCCCATCGTGCGCAAGCACGTCGAGTTCCGAGAGGAGCGCTGACCCATGGCCAAGAAGAGCAAGATCGCTCGTAACGAGCAGCGCAAGGTCGTCGTCGAGCGCTACGCCGCGAAGCGTGCCGAGCTGAAGAAGGCGCTCGTCGACCCGACGTCGACCGACGAGCAGCGTGAGGCCGCCCGCGTCGGCCTGCAGAAGCTGCCCCGCAACGCCTCGCCGGTGCGTCTGCGTTCGCGCGACGTCATCGACGGTCGCCCCCGCGGTGTGCTGACGAAGTTCGGCATCTCGCGTGTGCGCTTCCGCGACATGGCCCACCGTGGCGAGCTGCCCGGTGTGACCAAGTCGAGCTGGTAAGCAGCCGATTCGCACGAAGCCCCCGAGGGAGACCTCGGGGGCTTCGTCGTTCGCGGGGACGTCAGCAGATGAGACCGGCGCCGAGCCAGTTCGGGTAGGGCAGCGTGCGCAGCAGCTCGTCGTGCGGGTCGGTGTGCGTGTGCGACTCCGCCGACGAGACGCTTCCCTCGAAGGGGTCGGGCGGCAGGGTCTCGGTGCGGGCGGACGGGCGGTCGTGGCGTGCCATGGTGCTCCTCGGATCGTGCCGGCTGTCGCCGGCGGGTCGGGGGCTCGGTGCACCGAGTGTGGCAGAACGGCAGGGCGCGGCGAAGAGCGGAGCCGTTGTCCCCGGCGTATCCACAGCGGGCCTCGTCCCGGCCGTCCCGGGGTCCTAAGGTCGAGGGCAGCGGCGTACGCGCGCCGCATCGACCCCGGGAGGCTCCATGAAGCTGTTGCTGACGTCGGGCGGGATCCGCAACGACAGCATCGAGCGCGCCCTGGTCGACATGGTGGGCAAGCCGGTGGCTGAGGCATCCGCTCTCTGCATTCCCACCGCGCAGTGGGGCCACACGATGTGCGGGCCCGAGTCGGTGCGTGGATTCATCACCGGCCTCCCGCCGTGGGGCGGCATGACGTCGATGCCGTGGCGCACGCTCGGCGTGCTCGAACTCGCCTACCTTCCGTCGATCGGCGTCGAGCGCTGGCAGGAGTGGGTGCGCGCCGCGGACGTGCTGCTCGTCGACGGCGGCGACGCCACCTTCCTCGCGCACTGGATGCGGGAGTCCGGCCTGCTCGAGCTCCTCCCCGAACTGCACGACACGGTGTGGGTGGGCGTCAGCGCGGGCAGCATGGTCATGACGCCGCGCATCGGTCGGGAGTTCATCGCCTGGGCGCAGGCGCCGGATGACACGACCCTCGGCCTCGTCGACTTCGCGATCTTCCCGCACCTTGACGTCTTCCCCACGAACACGAGGGAGGCCGCCCAGAAATGGGCGGCGACGCTCGAGCTGCCCGCGTACGTGCTCGACGACGAGTCCGCGATCTCGGTCGTCGACGGCGAGGTGTCGGTGATCTCCGAGGGCGAGTGGTTCACCCTCGGCCCGGCGTCGTAGCCACAGCCGCGCATCGGCCGATCGTCGACCGGGCGCGGCGCAGCGCCGGGGCGCAGCCGCGGCCCGGCGCCCGCGGGCTCAGCCACGTGCGTGCGTGACGGCCCACGCCAGCGAGTCGTCCGCGACCTCCTCCCATCCCTCCTGGCTCACGATGCGGTGGGTGCGCCCCTCGTACTCGCGGTAATCGACCACGGCGGGACTCCCCGACGAGCGGTACTTCTTCACGATCGCGCGCCCGATCGCCGGGGGCACCACGTGGTCCCGCGACCCGGTGATCACCAGCAGGGGAGCGCGGTCGGTGCGGGCGTAGTCGACGTGGCTCGCGCCCTTCTTCTCGGAGAAGGCCGCCGCAACCCCTTCGAAGAACACCCTGTTGTACGACGGCACGGCGAACTGCTCCCAGAGGTCATCGGATGCGGCGCGGTCGAGGTCGTTGCCGAAGGTGAAGTGGAAGTGGCCCTTGGACAGCGGCGAGGCGCCGTTGCGACCGAACGGGTTGGACAGGATCGGGGTGCCCGTCCACAGTGTCGACGCCGGCAGTGTCGTGATGCCGGCGGGCTGCCCGGGCGTGACGGCGACGTACGCGGCGCCCAGTCCGCGGTCGGCGAGCATCTGCGTGAAGAGGCCGCCGAATGAGTGGCCCATGATGATGGGCTTCACCGGGAGTGCCCGGATGATCGCGTCGTAGTGGTCGACGATCTGCCGGATGCCGATGCCGCGCAGGGCGGCGGGATCGCGCCGGATGTCGGCGACGGAGCGGTCATCGATCCCGGGCCAGCCGGGCACGATGACCTCATGCCCGGCGTCGCGGAATCGGCCCGCCCACGTGTGCCAGCTCAGTGGGGTCATCCACAGTCCGTGGATGAGCAGGACGGGCGGTGTGGTCGTGTCGGTCATCGGTTGCTCCTCGTGGGGGGTGGCGTAGAATCAGAGTAGACCGAACGTTCTATCTATTCAAGCGATTCCGCCGCCGGCTGGCACGATGGATCGCGGAGGATCACATGAGCGCTGCAACAGCGGACCGCCCCTCGGCTCGGACCCGCCTGCTGGAGGCGGCGACGACGCTGTTCTACTCCGAGGGGATCCATGCGGTCGGCGTCGATCGCATCATCGAGCACGCGTCGGTGACCCGCGCGACCCTCTACAAGCAGTTCGCCGGCAAGGAGGGCCTCGTCCTGGCCTACCTCGAAGGGGAGGACGCGCAGCTGCGGGCGCTCTTCGCCGAGGCGGCGACCGCGTCCGATGACCCGGGGATCCTCCTCGACCTCGTGGTCGGCGGGATCGCCGACGACGTGCGCCTGCGGCACACGCGCGGATGTCCGTTCATCAACGCCGCGGCGGAGTACCCCGAGGAAGGACCTGTGCGCCGCCTGATCGACGAGCACCGGTCGTGGTTCCGCACCACCCTCGCCGACCTCGCTGGCGCAGCCGGCCTCGTCCGTCCGCGCGAGGTGGCGGCCTCCCTCGTCCTCCTGCGGGATGCTGCGCTCGTCGGCGGGTATCTCGACGGTCCTGGCCTCGTCACGCCTGACTTCGCGCGCACCGCGCACGAGGTGATCCGCGCGCACCGGCCTGATCAGCAGTCACAGCAGCCCCACGAGCGTCATGCGCCTCGTGACACGCCGCCACCGATCCGTCAAAGTGCGGAAAATCCGCGGAATCACGCGGAAAGTGGGTATATTCGAGCACGGTCGAACCCGACCACACCGGGCACCCTCGGGTGACCGGACCCAGACAAGAGGCGCTTCGGCGCCTGGAGGAACCACATGGCCGACAAGTCCATCACCAAGACCGAACTCGTCGCGAGCATCGCGAGCGCAACGGGTCAGAGCCAGGCCACGGTCTCGGGTGTGCTCGACTCCCTGTTCGCCACGGTCGCCGAGAGCGTCGCCAAGGGCGCGAAGGTCTCGATCCCCGGTTGGATCGCCTTCGAGCAGGTCGAGACCGCCGCTCGCACCGGTCGCAACCCCCAGACCGGCGCCGAGATCAAGATCGCCGCGGGCAAGCGCGTCAAGGTGACCGCGGGCTCGAAGCTGAAGGCTGCCGTCAAGTAAGTCTTCTCGACTCCGCGAAGGGGGGATGCCACGTGGCATCCCCCCTTCGTCGTGTCCGGCTTCGTTCGCGGTGGCGTCGCGGCGACGTCAGGCCGGCGGCAGCAGTAGGCGACCCGTGCGTAATACTCCGTGCAGGGTGCGCGCGGCGACGGTGACCCACGCGACGAGGAGCCCCACGAACAGCACCGCGGACAGCGCCGCGAGTGCCTGCGAGCCGGTGTGCACGGCGAGGGCGGCGGACCCCGTCACGCACGTGCCGACGGGGAACGTGAACGACCACCAGGTGAGAGTGAACGGCAGGTGGGCGCGCGCGGCGCGGATCGTCAGGGCGACGACCAGGGCACCCCACAGCAGGGCGAAGCCGAGCACGGGCACGCCGAACACGACGCCCGCGGCGGAGAACGCCGATGCCAGGTCGGGCGGAGCGGCGAGGTGCGCATCGGCACCCAGGTTGTTCGCCGCGGTGATCGACTGACCGAGCGGTCCGAGAACGATCCACAAGGTCGGCACCATCGCGACGGCCCCGACCTCGTGGCGGGCGAGGCGCCCCCACAGCTGGGTGAGGATGATGAGCGCCGCGATGCCGGTCATGCCGGTCATCGCGTAGCAGGCGAGCAGGAAGTCGAGCCGCAGCTGGCCCGCGGGGATGTGCGGTAGCAGGGCCGCGCCGGTCGCCGCCGACACCATGGGCGGGACGATGGGCATGAGCCATCCGCCGAACGCGCTGTCCTCCCGCACGTCGTGGCGGGTGAAAGTCAGGTAGGGGATCGTGACGGCGGCGATCAGGCCGAGCACCGTGCCGACGGTCCACAGCACGGCGTCGATCGCGACCGCCACGGGCTCACCGAGGATGTCCACGCCCACGACCAGCGTGCCGAGTCCGACGGTCAGTGCCGCCATGGCCGGTGCGCCGTAGAAGTGAGCCATCGTGGCATTGCTGTGGTGACCGCGGGCGACGCCGCCGAACCAGATCCAGTGCAGCGCGGTCGCGACGATCAGCGCGAGGAACATGGCGGATGCGAGCAGCCACACCACGAGTGCGAAGGTGCGCTGGCCGGGCACCTGCACGGGGAGGGCGACGGCAGCGTTCGCGACGATGCCGGTCCCCATGACCGAGGCGAACCAGTTCGGCGTGATGTACGCGACGACGTCCCGAGGGCGATCGATGGCCTGCAGCCAGCGGCGTCGCGCGGGCGCGGTGGCGGTGGGGTGCGACATCCCTCTATCGTGGCGCGTCCGGCTATGGTCGCGCGCACGGGAATGCCACCCGGCCCCCGCCTAGGCTGGACCGCGTGACTGCGCGCGCCTGGCGGATCGGAGCCCCTGTGCTCCTTGCCGTCGTAGCGCTCGCCACGGCGCTGGTGACGGCCGGTCTGTCGGCGCCCGGCCGATTGGTCGGCTGGCTCCTGCCGCTCGCCGAGGTGCTGGTGCGGCTCGGGGTGGCGACGACGATCGGATGTCTCGTGCTCGCCGTCGCCGGCGGAACCGTCGCCCGCGCCGCGTTCGGGCGTCTCGTGGCGGTCGCTGCCGGTGCGGCCGCGGTGTTCGCCCTGGCCGCCGCCGCAGCGACCGTCCTCACCGCCGTGTCGCTGCTCGACCTCACACCCGGTCTCGATCCCGCATTCGGCGCCGAGGTGGCGGGCTTCGTCACGGGAACGTCGACGGGACGACTCTGGCTCGTGACGACGGTGCTGGCGGCGCTCATCGCCGTGCTGCTGGTGTCGGTGCGCACGGTGCGGGCCGTCCGAGTGCTCGCGGTGCTGGCAGCGCTCGCAGTGGTGCCGCTGGCGGCGCTCGCCGCCGGCGCGTCGCCGCGCCCGGCCGCGGGCCTGGCTCTGCTGATGCTCACCGTCTCGACCGTCGGCGCCGGGATCGTCGTGGGAGCGGCCGTCGTCTCGGCCTCGCGCGCTCCGGTACCTCTCGTGATCGCGCTGGTCGCGCTCGCCGCGCTGCTCGGATTCGGGGCGGCGGTCGGCATCGGCACGCAGCCCGTCGCGCCGCCGGCCGACGCGACCCCCGCCGAGGTGCTCACCGGGATGCCGCTGCCCCCGGTGCCCACGATCGGATCGCTGCTGCTCGGTGTCGCGCTCGACCCGCTCTGGCTCACCGTCGCCGCAGCGGGAATCGCGTGGCTCGTCGTGCGCCGCCGAGCCGCGGTCGCGGGCGCCCGGCGCTCGCCCGCGCGTCTCGGCGCAGGAATGGTCGCGGTCGTGCTGTTCCTGTGGGCGACGTGCGGCGGACTCGCCGTCTACGCCGACGTGCTGTTGAGCGCCCGGCTCGCGCAACTGCTGATCGTCGCACTCGCCGTGCCCGTGCTCGTCGCGTGGGCGACGCCGCCCCGCGCTGCGCGCACCGCCGGCGCCGAGACATCCGCCCCGCTCGCCCCGCTCGCACCGCCGCGGGCGCTGCGTTCCCCCGTCGTCGCGGCGCTGCTGCTCATCGCCGTGCTCTGGCTCGCGACAGCGACCGACGTGCTGCGCTGGACGCTGAGCCACCGCATCGGCACCGACCTCGCGATCGGCGTCGCCGCGGCGGCCGGTCTGCTGTTCGTCCGGGCGGTCGTCGTGCCGCGCACCGCGACGGCGGCGCGGGCGCTCGCGATCGTGCTGGTCGCGGCGGCCGTCATCGCCCTCGCCGCCGTGCTCGTCTCGACCGCGTCGTTGTGGGTCGCGGACTGGTTCGGCGCCCTCGCCCCCGCCTGGGGCGCGGAGCCCCTCGATGACCAGCGCCGGGCGGGAGTCGTCGTCGCGGGGTGCGGTCTCGTGCCACTGCTCGCTCTCGCCGTCATGGTCGCGCGCACCCCCAGACCCGCGGATGCCGCGTCCCGCCGTCTTGCGCGCCGCGAGCGCGACGCCGAGCTCGACGCGTACGACGCGGCGCTCGCCGCCGCCCGCCGGCACCCCGACCGCGACGCCTGATCGTCCGGCGCGGGAAGTCGCGGCATCCGGCAGGTCAGTTCGTTCCGCCGCCGATCGAGATCGCGACCGTCTCGTCGGGGTTGACGGTGATTCCGGCGTTCACCGTGAAGGGGACGTCGTCGCTGACCCGTCGCACCGACCCGTCGTAGAGCGACTGCACCGTCACCTGGATGTGGGCGACCGCGGCGGTGTCGGGGATGCGCCAGCCGTTGCCGTCGGGAACGACCTGGATCGTCGGCTGCTGCGTGATTGACCACGTCGGAGTGCCCTCGACGCGGTTGCGCACGACATAGCCGAACGGGCATCCGGTGGGCTGCAGCACCTGCTGGGTCGCGCACTGCGAGAGGAACTCGTTCACCCGCTGCTGCACGACCGAGGTGAACTGCGCCGTCGGCTGCGCCTGAACGGTGACCGGGATGTCGACGCCCGGCGCGTTCGTCAGCACCGCCGTCCCGCTCGAGGAGGAGATGTCGGTGTCGATGCGGATCGCGTAGAGGGCGGGGGAGAAGACCAGCATCGCGATCGGCTCGGTCGGCTTCACGTTCTCGCCGTCGGGCGAGACCTGCCGCTTGTCGACCACGAATCCGTTGACGCCGAACTGCATCGTGCCGAGCGCGGTGAGCGACATGACCGCGAGCGGACTCGTGGCGAAGCGCCAGGTGGGGAGCACACCGAGCTGCCCGCCGGGTGCGACGCGGAACGCGGTGGTGCCCGAGTGACCGCCGGCGGAGTACGAGACGGTGACGGTCGTGACGGCGCCTTCGGACGACTCCGACACGACGTTCACATCGGAGAGCTGGCCGAGCGCGGTCGATCGCAGCAGTGCGGACGAGGCCGTCGACGGCAGCCCGGCGGCGGACAGCTGATCGGGGGTGAGCGCCACGCCCGGGACCGCGAGCGCGTCGCCGGCCCGCCCATCCGACAGGAGGGACAGATAGTGCAGCACGAACGCCGTCGGGCTGTACAACTGGCGGTAGAGCGCCGCGGATCCGACGCCGAGACCCGCGAGCAGCAGCGCGGTCACGAGCGCGATCGATGTGAGATCGACCCACAACGGCCGACGCCGACGCACCCGGGGGGTGGCGGCATCCGGCTCGGCGACAGTCACCTTCACAGTGTAGGAACCGGGCCGCGCCGCCACCCGGGAAACGCCCCCACGGCTCGCGGGGCGCCCGCGCACCTAGCATGGACGGGTGCAGACGACCCCCCTCTCGAGCGAGCAGACGGAGGTCTACGAGCTCATCGAGGGCACGCGCGACAACGTCTTCGTGACGGGTCGAGCGGGCACCGGCAAGTCGACGCTGCTGCGCCACCTCGTCGAGCACACCGCCAAGCGCGTCGCCGTCTGCGCGCCGACGGGGGTCGCCGCACTCAACGTCGGCGGGCAGACCATCCACTCGCTGCTGCGGCTGCCGATCGGCCTCATCGCCAACACCGAGCTCACCCAGCCCGAGGCGACCCGCAAGCTGCTCGGCGCCCTCGACATGCTCGTCATCGACGAGGTGTCGATGGTCAGCGCCGACCTCATGGACGGCATCGACCGGGCGCTGCGTCAGGCCCGGGGCCGCCGCGCGGAGCCCTTCGGCGGCGTGCAGGTCGTCATGTTCGGCGATCCCTACCAGCTCGCCCCGGTGCCGCCGCGTGGCGACGAGCTGCGCTACCTCCACGACCACTACCGGTCGCACTGGTTCTTCGACGCGCACGTCTGGGCCGGAGAGACACCGGATGCCGCGGGCATCATCGACCTCGGACGCCACGGCGCGACCCTGCACATCCGGGAGCTGCGCGACATCCATCGACAGTCCGACCCGGCGTTCAAGGCGCTCCTCGACGCCGTGCGCCATGGTCGCGTGACGGCCGACATGGCCGGAGTGCTCAACGGCCACGGGGCCCGCACACCGCCCGAGCCGGTCGACGGCGAGCAGCCGATCATCACCCTCGCGACCCGCAACGACGCGGTCAATGCGATCAACAAACGCCACCTCGACGCCCTCATCGGGCGATCGCAGACCGCCGTCGCGGAGATCAACGGCGACTTCGGCCGCGGTGACGCGTACCCCGCCGATGTCGAGCTGCAGCTGAAGATCGGCGCGCAGGTGATGTTCCTGCGCAACGACACCGCCGGCTACGGCGAGCCGCCCCGTTGGGTGAACGGCACGATCGGCACCGTCACCCGCATCACGGGAGACAAGGTGCGGGTGAGCGTCGACGGCGAGGAGCACGACGTCGAACCGGCGGTCTGGGAGCGCTACCGCTACGCGTACCACGCGACCACCCGTCAGCTCACGCGGGACGTCGTCGCCGAGTTCACCCAGTTCCCGCTGCGGCTCGCGTGGGCCGTCACGATCCACAAGTCGCAGGGCAAGAGCTACGACCGGGCGGTCATCGACCTCGGCTCGGGGGCGTTCGCGCCCGGGCAGACGTACGTGGCCCTGTCGCGGCTGACCTCCATCGACGGGCTGTACCTCCGCCGGCCGCTGCGCCCGAGCGACATCCGGGTCGATCCCGACGTCGCGCGCTTCATGGCCGCGGCCCGCTGACGCGGCGCCGATGCGCGGGGCGGTCAGGCCGCGGCATCCGCCTTCGCGCGGGCGAGGTCGTCGAACAGCTCGGTGTTGAACCGGTAGGCGAGCAGCACCTCGTCGATCACCCGCTGCTTCTCGGCCTCGTCCCACGGGGCGGCGTCGAGCTGCTCGCGGTAGACGTCCTTGAACGCCTTGGGGTCCGCGATGTCGCCGAAGATGTAGAACCCGATGCCGTTGGTCTCGAACCCGAACCGGCGCGCCATCAGCTTGCCGATGAACAGTCCGCCCGACAGGTCGCCGAGGTAGCGCGTGTAGTGGTGGGCGACGAAGCCGCCCGCCCACGTGGCGCCGACCTGACGGATGCGGGCGACGTAGCGCTCGGTCGTCGGCAGCGGGGTGATGCGCTGCGTCCAGTCGTCGCCGATGAGGAACGCGAGGTCGGCCTCGAGGGCCGGCAGGCGCGTGAGCTTGTCGCTGATGAAGACGGATGCCACGGGGTCGCGGCGCATGCGATCCGCCGCCCCTTCGAGCGCCTCGTAGATGAACCAGTGCTGGGCGACGAGAGCAACGTAGTCCTCGCGCGTGCCCTCCCCCTTGAGGAGATCGGCCATGAACCCGGCGCTCTCGCTGCCGGAGTGCGCGCCGCTGGAGCGCTCGCGCAGGGCGGTGGAGAAGGGGATGGGCGTCGTCATGTCGCCCACTATACCTTCAGGTAAGCGGAACCTAACCTTCGCGTTGCGTCAGAGCCTTTGCGCGGGTTCCTCGGAGGTCACTCGTGCGGACGCGGCTCGACGCCCAGGCGCCGGCAGGCCGCGTCGTAGAGCGCCACGATCTCGCGGCGCACCTCTCGCCGTTCGGTGATCTCGCCTCCCGGCCAGGGCACCTGCAGCGTCTCCTCACCGGTCGAGGTCGTGTAGCTCCACTCGCCGGCCGAGCCGTCGAACCCGATCATCACTGCGCCGACAGCGTCAGCGTCACCGAACGCGCGCGCGATGAGCAGGTTGTCGTCGGCGTGATCGGAGTTCATGTGACCGAGGACGCCTGCGAGGGCGTCGGCGTCGAAGAGGTGGGGCATGCCTCCACCCTACGCACGGCCGGCGACCTCGTACGTCACCCCCGCACGGCGATGTCGGGAGGACATGCTTTGATCGGAATGTTCCCCGACGGTTGGAAGAGTGCGATGTCCCCTGCCCGCAGCAGCTACGGCGCGATCGGTCTCGTGCTGATCGGTCTGGCCTGTCAGGAGGTCGGCGCGTCGATCGCCGTGCTGCTCTTCCCCGCTGTCGGGCCTCTCGGCATGGTGATGCTGAGACTCGTGTTCTCGGCGCTCGTGCTTCTCGCGATCGCCCGCCCGCGCCTGCGCGGGCTCTCGCGAGACGCCTGGCTCTCGGCCCTCGCGTTCGGGCTCGTGCTCGCACTCATGAACGGTCTGTTCTACCTCGCCCTCGAGCGTCTGCCCCTCGGTGTGACGGTCACGATCGAGGTGCTCGGCCCGCTGACCCTGTCGATCATCGTCGCCCGCCGTGCGAGCGCCCTCGTCTGGGCGGGAATCGCCGCCCTCGGAGTGGCGGCCCTGGGCGGGGGCGGCTGGGATCGACTCGACCTGCTCGGGGTCGTGTTCGCACTCGCCGCGGCCGCCAGCTGGGCTTTCTACATCCTCGCCTCCGCACGGGTGGGGCGGCTCTTCGCCCGACTCGACGGCCTCGCGATCGCGATGGCGGCGGGCGCGGTGGTCTCGCTGCCGTTCGGCATCGTCGACGCGGGCTCCGCCCTCGTGCGACCTGAGCTGCTCGGCCTCGGGGCGGCCGTCGCGCTGCTGTCGTCGACCATCCCGTACGCCCTCGAACTGTTCGCGCTGCGGCGGGTCGCGGCATCCGTCTTCGCGGTGCTGATGAGTCTCGGCCCGGCGACCGCCTCGGTGGCGGGATTCCTGCTTCTCGGACAGCATCTCGCCCTGCTCGAGATCGCGGGCATCGCGCTCGTCGTGATCGCGAGCGCGGGCGCCGTGCTCGCCGGCGCGCGCCCGCGCACCGTGCGGGCGCTGCCTGACGGCGCGCTGCCGCCGCAGGCCTGACTACCGGCTCGAATCGGCCCGCGTCGAGTGCCTGTCGATTCGGTCGACTGTGCGCGCCTTCCGGGGTCGTGCGGCCGGGTCGGGCTCAGTGCGTGAGCGCCGGGGCGAGTGCGGCCGCGACCGTTGACGTCAGATCGGCCCACGAATCGACGAACGCCGCGACTCCGCGCTCTTCGAGCAGCCGCGTGACATCGCCGAAGTCGACCCCCGCCGCCGCGAGGGCGTCGAGAACGGCCCGGGCGTCGGCATCGCGGGCGGTGACCGTGTCGCCCGTGATGATCGCATGGTCGAAGGTCGCCTCGAGGGTGGCGGCCGGCATCGTGTTGACGGTGCCGCGCGCGACCAGCTCGGTGACATAGCGGGTGTCGGGGAAGGACGGGTCCTTCACGCCGGTCGACGCCCAGAGCGGCCGCTGACGGTTCGCCCCGGCGGCGAGCAGCGCCCGTACCCGGGGCTCCTCGAACCGCTGCTCGTACAGGTTGTACGCGAGGCGGGCGTTCGCGAGCGCCGCCTGGCCGCGCAGGGCGAGTGCCGCGTCGGTGCCGATCGCCGCGAGCCGGGCGTCGACCTCCGTGTCCACGCGCGAGATGAAGAACGAGGCCACGGAGTGGATCGTGGTCAGGTCGAGGCGGTTCGCGCGCGCCTGCTCGAGGCCGGCGAGGTAGGCGTCGATGACCTCGGTATAGCGCTCGAGGCTGAAGATGAGCGTCACGTTCACCGACACCCCGGCCGCCACCACGGCGGTGATCGCCGGAAGTCCCGCGCGGGTCGCGGGGATCTTGATCAGCACGTTGGGCCTCGCCACCGCGGCGTGCAGGGCGAAGGCCTGCGCGATGGTGCCCTCGGTGTCGTGGGCGAGCTCGGGGGAGACCTCGATCGAGACGCGTCCGTCGACGCCGCCCGTCGCGTCGTAGACCTCCCGCAGCACATCGCAGGCGTCGCGCACGTCGTCGGTCGTGATGCGGAGGATGGCCTCATCGACGGATGCCGCGGCCGCGGCTTCCCGCGCGAGTGCCGGCCCGTACCCCGCACCGCGGGTGATGGCCGCCTGGAAGATCGACGGGTTGGTCGTCACTCCCGTGACGTTGCGGGTGCGCACGAGTTCGGCGAGCTCGCCGGACTCGATGCGCTCGCGGGAGAGATCGTCGAGCCAGATGCTCACGCCCGCCGCGGCGAGGGCGGCCGTCGGCGTGCTCACGCTGTCGCCTCGATCGTCTCGTGCGCCGCCGCGACGACCGCGTCGACGGTGAAGCCGAAGCGGCGCTGCAGCTCGCCGGCCGACGCCGAGGCGCCGAAGTGATCGATGCCGATGACGCGGCCCGCGTCGCCGACGATCCGGTGCCAGCCGAGCGTCGAGCCCGCCTCGACCGAGACCCGGGCCTTGATCGTCGAGGGGAGTACGGACTCGCGGTAGGTGTCGTCTTGTTCGGCGAACCATTCGAGGCTGGGGGCGGAGATGACGCGGGCCTGCACTCCTTCGGCCGCGAGACGCGTGCGAGCCTCGACGGCCAGGTGCACTTCGGAACCCGTCGCGATCAAGATCACGTCGGGGGTGCCGTCCTCCGCATCCACCAACACATAGGCGCCCTTCCTGACGCCCTCCGCCCCGGCGAATCCATCGATCTCTCGGGGCAGGACGGGGAGGTTCTGGCGGGAGAGGGCGATGCCGGCGGGCCCGGTGTGGCGGGTGAGGAGTTCGAGCCAGGCGGTGGCGGTTTCGTTGGCGTCGGCGGGGCGGACGAGGGTGAA
>NZ_SCOB01000032.1:0-14704 GCF_005503465.1 Microbacterium sp. 4NA327F11
GGAGCGAGGGGGGGAGGCGAGCGGGGGCGTGGGAAGCTCGCGCGTGCTCAGAACAGCGTGGCGAGGGACACCCGAGTGCCGGCGTCGGCCAGCGCCGTACGGGCGGCGTGCCAGCCCGCCATGCCGTGCACCGCAGGTCCGGGCGGGGTCGACGCCGAGCAGAGGTAGATCCCCGGCAGCGGGGTGCGCCACGGCGACCCGGCGAGCACGGGCCGCGCGACGGCCTGCGCGAGCGTGAAGGCGCCGCCCGAGACATCCCCGCCGACCTCGTTCGGGTTGCCGAGCTCACGGTCGGCGGCGGTCGTCGTGTGCGCCGCGAGCACAAGGTCGCGCACTCCGGGCGCGTGCCGCTCGAGTTCGGCGAGCACCGTCTCGAGCGGGTCCCGCCGCGACCCACCCGGAACATGCGCGTACGCCCAGAGCACGGCGCGCCCGGCGGGAGCGCGGGTGTCGTCGACGACGGAGGGCTGCACGACGATCACGAACGGATGCCGCGGCTGCCGCCCGCTCGCAACGATGCGCTCCGCGCGCACGGTGTCAGAGGCCGCCCCACCGAGGTGCACGGTGAGGGCGCCCGCGAGGAGCGGATCGGTCCACGGCACCGGCCCCGCGAGAGCGAGGTCGACCTTGGCGACGCCGGCGCCGTAGCGGAACCCGCGCACCCGCCGGGCGTACGCCCGCGGCAGCGCGGGGGAGGACAGCAGCAGCCTCGGCGACGTGTCGAGCATCACGAGGTCGCCGCGCGCCGGGTCGCCGCGGTCGAGCAGTTCGAGAGAGCGCACCCGCACGCCGGTCTCGAGGGTGCCGCCGTGTCGGTGCAGGTCGGCGATGAGCGCGTCGATGATCGCGCCCGCGCCGCCGCGCGGGACCGGCCAGCCCGCCGCCTGCGCGTAGGTGCCGAGCACGAGTCCGGCGGCGGACGCGGTGGGCGACGGCAGCCGCGTGTTCGCGTGAGCCGCGAGGCCGGTGAGCAGCGCCCGGACGGCGGCCTCACGCGGCGGCAGGGCGGTGACGGCGGCGGCCTGCGCGGCCAGCAGCGCGGCGGTGACGGGATGCCGCGGCATCCCGAGCAGCGCATCGGTCGCCGTGCGGGCGACCTCGTCGGAGCGGGCGACGAGCGGGGCGAACACGCGTCGCCAGGCCGGGCCCCCTGCGCCGAGCTGCTCGACCGTGCGGTCGAGGGAGCGCCACACCGCCGCGGCTCCGCCCCTGAGCGCGTGCGCGAAGGACAACTCGGGGGTGATCCAGTCGATCGGCGACGCGCGCGTGAACGCCCCGAAGAACGGCGAGGCGAGTGCCGCCGGATGCACCGCCGACCCGACGTCGTGGCGGAAGCCCGGCAGCGTGAGCTCGGCCGTGCGGGCTGCCCCGCCCGGGGCGGCGGCCGCCTCGAGTACGCGCACCTCGTAGCCTGTGCGCGCGAGGGTGACCGCCGCGGCGAGCCCGTTCGGACCCGACCCGACGACGGTCGCGCGTGGCACGGTCAGGCGCCGACGTAGGCGGCGAGGTGCTCGCCCGTGAGGGTCGAGCGGGCCGCGATCAGGTCGGCGGGGGTGCCCTCGAACACGATCCGGCCGCCGTCGTGTCCGGCGCCCGGGCCGAGGTCGACGATCCAGTCGGCGTGGGCCATCACGGCCTGGTGATGCTCGATGACGATGACCGACGTGCCCGCGTCGACGAGGCGGTCGAGCAGCGCGAGCAGCTGGGCGACGTCGGCGAGGTGCAGTCCGGTCGTCGGCTCGTCGAGCACGTACACCTGCGCCTTCGTGCCCATGTGCACGGCGAGCTTCAGCCGCTGGCGCTCGCCGCCTGAGAGGGTCGTGAGGGGCTGGCCGATCGTCACATAGCCGAGCCCGACGTCGACCAGCCGCTGCAGGATCGCGTACGCCGCCGGCACGGAGGTCGCTCCGGGGGCGAAGAACGCCGCGGCATCCGCCACCGACAGCGCCAGCACCTCGCTGATGTCGAGGTCGCCGAGGTGGTACTCGAGCACCGACGCGTCGAACCGCTTCCCCTCGCACACCTCGCACAGCGACGACACCGTCGAGAACGGTCCGAGATCGGTGAAGACGACCCCCGCGCCGTTGCAGTTCGGGCACGCGCCCGCCGAGTTCGCGCTGAACAGTGCGGGCTTCACGCCGTTCGCCTTCGCGAACGCCGTGCGGATCGGGTCGAGAAGGCCGGTGTAGGTCGCCGGGTTGCTGCGCCGCGAGCCCTTGATCGCGCCCTGGTCGACCACCACGACGCCGTCTCGTCCCGCGACCGACCCGTGCACGAGCGAGCTCTTGCCCGAGCCGGCGACCCCCGTCACGACCGTCAGCACGCCGAGCGGCAGGTCGACGTCGACGCCCTGCAGATTGTGGGTCGACGCCCCGCGCACCTCGATCGCCCCCGACGGCGTGCGCACCTCGGACTTCACCGCCGCGCGGTCGTCGAAGTGGCGCCCGGTGAGCGTGTCGGCGGCGCGCAGCTCGTCGACGGTGCCGGTGAACACGATGTTCCCGCCCGCCGTGCCGGCGCGCGGGCCGATGTCGACGACGTGGTCGGCGATCGCGATCGTCTCGGGCTTGTGCTCGACGACGAGAACCGTGTTGCCCTTGTCGCGCAGTCGCTGGAGCAGCTCGTTCATCCGGCGGATGTCGTGGGGGTGGAGTCCGACCGTCGGCTCGTCGAACACGTAGGTGATGTCGGTGAGGGCGGAGCCGAGGTGGCGGATCATCTTGATGCGCTGTGCTTCGCCTCCCGACAGCGTCCCCGACGCACGATCGAGCGAGAGGTAGCCGAGGCCGATCGAGGAGAACGAGTCGAGCAGGTCGCGCAGGCCGACCAGCAGCGGGGCGACCGAGGCGTCGTCGATCGTGCGCGCCCACGCCGCCAGGTCGCTCACCTGCATCGCGCATGCGTCGGCGATCGAGATGCCGCCGACGAGCGACGTGCGCGCCCCTTCGTTGAGGCGGGTGCCGCCGCACTCGGGGCACTGCTGGAACGTCACCGCCCGCTCGACGAACGTGCGGATGTGGGGCTGCATCGCCTCGACGTCCTTCGAGAGCATCGACTTCTGGATGCGCGGCACGAGGCCCTCATAGGTCAGGTTGATGCCGTTGACCTTCACCTTGGTCGGCGCCTTGTAGAGGAAGTCGTCGCGCTGCTTCGCCGTGAACGTCGAGATCGGCTTGTCGCCCGGGTAGAAGCCCGACTCGGCGTAGCCGCGCACCATCCACCCGTCGGCCGTGTAGCCCGGGATCGTGATCGCACCGTCGATGAGCGACTTCGTCTCGTCGAACAGCTGCGTGAGATCGATGTCGGAGACCGCGCCCATGCCCTCGCAGCGCGGGCACATGCCGCCGGTCTGCTCGAACCGGCGCACCTCCTTCACGGTGCGGCCGTCGCGCTGGCTCGTGACTGCGCCTTGGCCGCTGACGGTCGGCACGTTGAACGAGAACGCCTGCGGCGAACCGAGGTGCGGCGAGCCGAGCCGGCTGAACAGGATGCGCAGCAGTGCGTTCGCGTCGGTCGCCGTGCCGACGGTCGATCGAGAGTTCGCGCCGAGCCGCTCCTGGTCGACGACGATCGCTGTCGTCAGCCCCTCGAGCTGATCGACCTCGGGCCGCGACGGCGTGCCCATGAAGCCCTGCACGAACGAGCTGTACGTCTCGATGATGAGCCGCTGCGACTCGGCCGCGATCGTGCCGAACACGAGCGAGCTCTTCCCCGAGCCCGACACCCCGGTGAAGACCGTCAGGCGACGTTTCGGGATGTCGACGTCCACCCCCGCGAGGTTGTTCTCCCGCGCGCCGCGCACGCGGATCCACTCGTGGGCGTCGGCGGCGGGTGAGGGCGTCGTCATGACGCCAGGGTAGTCGTGGCGTCCGTCATGCTGGCGGGGGTCCGGTGCGATAGGTGTGGGAGCAGCGGATGCCGCGGCTCAGAGCTCGGCGGAGAGCCGCCGCGTGACCTCGGCCAGCGGCATCCGTCTCGGGAACACCGCCACGACCACGTCGTCGTCGGCACCCTCGGGGGAGGGGCCGACGTCGAAGCGCGCGAGCACGTCGTCGAGGGCGGCGCGGAGGGTCTGGGTCGGGATGCGCTTCGTGCCCCGCAGCAGCTGCCGGAGCACGTGGTTGTGCACCGCGGTGACCTCGGCGGCGAAGCTCACCGCCGTGAGCGGCTCGATGCCCGGCAGCGCGCGCCGCAGGTACTCGTCGAACAGGCGCTCGTAGCGGAACACCGTGACGATCTCGCGGTCGCGCAGCGTCGGCACCTGGCGCACCACGGTGTAGCGGCGGCGGGCGAGCTCGGGATCGGCGAGGTAGTGCCGGTAGACGATGAGGGATGCCTCGCAGATCGCCTCCCACGGATCCGCGTGCGCCCGATCGAGGAAGGTGCGGAGGCGCTCGAGCACCGCGTCGTGGTCGGCGAAGACGACATCGTCCTTGCCTCCGAACTGCCGGAAGAAGGTCGAGCGGGAGATGCCCGCCGCCTTCGCGATCTGGTCGACGGATGTCGCCTCGAACCCCTGCGAGGCGAACAGCTCGAGCGCAGCCTGGACGACGACAGTGCGTGCGTCGTCCGCCGGTGTAGTCACGCTCATGGAGGCCGAGCCTACTCGCGCTCACGGCGGAGGCACATCGGCACGCGGTATAGGCTGGGGCACTGGTCGTTTATCTCGACGTCGAGACGCTTTTGGAGCGTCGTCATCCCGTTCGCCCCAGCGAAGGAAGCACTGTGGATCTGTACGAGTACCAGGCACGTGACCTATTCGAGAAGTACGAGGTGCCGGTACTCCCGGGCATCGTCGCGGACACTCCCGAAGAGGTGAGGGCGGCCGCGGAGAAGCTCGGCGGCGTCGTCGTCGTGAAGGCCCAGGTGAAGACCGGTGGCCGCGGAAAGGCCGGCGGCGTCAAGGTCGCGAAGACCCCCGACGAGGCGTACGAGGCGGCCAAGGCCATCCTCGGCCTCGACATCAAGGGCCACGTCGTCAAGCGCGTCATGGTCGCCGGCGGCGCCCGCATCGACAAGGAGTTCTACTTCTCGGTGCTGCTCGACCGCTCGAACCGCTCCTACCTGTCGCTCAGCTCGGTCGAGGGCGGCATGGAGATCGAGGAGCTCGCCGTCGAGCGTCCCGAGGCGCTCGCGCGCATCGAGGTGAACCCGCTCACCGGCATCGACAAGACCAAAGCCGTCGAGATCGCCCGCGCCGCGAAGTTCCCCGAGGAGCTCGTAGAGAAGGTGTCCGACGTCTTCGTCAAGCTCTACAACGTCTACACCGGCGAGGGCGCGACCCTCGTCGAGGTGAACCCGCTGATCCTCGACGCCGACGGCAACATCATCGCCCTCGACGGCAAGGTGACCCTCGACGACAACGCGTCGGAGGTGCGTCACCCCGAGCACGAGCTGCTCGAGGACAAGGATGCGGCCGACCCGCTCGAGGCGAAGGCGAAGGCCGCCGGCCTCAACTACGTGAAGCTCGACGGTCAGGTCGGCATCATCGGCAACGGTGCGGGCCTGGTCATGTCGACCCTCGACGTCGTCGCCTACGCCGGTGAGAACCACGGCGGCGTGAAGCCCGCGAACTTCCTCGACATCGGCGGCGGCGCCTCGGCGACCGTCATGGCCGCGGGCCTCGACGTGATCCTCGGTGACGCGCAGGTCAAGAGCGTGTTCGTGAACGTGTTCGGCGGCATCACTAGCTGCGTCGCGGTCGCGGACGGCATCGTGAAGGCCCTCGAGATCCTCGGCGACGCGGCCACCAAGCCCCTCGTCGTACGCCTCGACGGCAACCAGGTCGACGAGGGTCGCGCGATCCTCGCGGCGGCCGGCCACCCGCTCGTGACCCTTGCCGCAGGCATGGACGAGGGCGCCGACAAGGCCGCCGAGCTGGCGAACGCCTGAGCCGCGGCATCCGGATAAGGAACTAGGACTATGTCGATCTATCTCAACAAGGACTCCAAGGTCATCGTCCAGGGCATCACCGGCGGCGAGGGCACCAAGCACACCGCTCTCATGCTGAAGGCGGGCACCCAGGTCGTCGGCGGCGTGAACGCCCGCAAGGCCGGCACCACCGTCGCGCACAAGGATGCCGCGGGCGCCGACGTCGAGCTGCCCGTGTTCGCGTCGGTGGCCGAGGCGATCGCCGCGACCGGTGCCGACGTGTCGATCGCGTTCGTGCCGCCGGCGTTCACGAAGGACGCCATGATCGAGGCCATCGACGCCGAGATCCCGCTGCTCGTCGTCATCACCGAGGGCGTGCCCGTCGGTGACACCGCCGAGGCGTGGGCCTACGCGCAGAGCAAGGGCAACACGACCCGCATCATCGGTCCGAACTGCCCCGGCATCATCACCCCGGGCGAGTCGCTCGTGGGCATCACGCCGGCGAACATCACCGGCAAGGGCCCGATCGGCCTCGTCTCGAAGTCGGGCACCCTGACCTACCAGATGATGTTCGAGCTGCGCGACCTCGGCTTCTCGACCGCCATCGGCATCGGCGGCGACCCGATCATCGGCACGACGCACATCGACGCGCTCGCCGCCTTCGAGGCCGACCCCGAGACCAAGGCGATCGTCATGATCGGCGAGATCGGCGGCGACGCCGAGGAGCGTGCGGCGGCCTTCATCCAGGCCCACGTCACCAAGCCGGTCGTCGGCTACGTCGCCGGGTTCACCGCACCCGAGGGCAAGACCATGGGTCACGCCGGCGCGATCGTGTCGGGCTCCGCCGGCACCGCGCAGGCCAAGAAGGAGGCCCTCGAGGCTGCCGGCGTCAAGGTCGGCAAGACCCCGAGCGAGACCGCCGCGCTGCTGCGCGAGATCATCGCGTCGCTCTGATCGGAGCGCATTCGACGGGCCGGCGGTTCACCGCCGGCCCGTCGTCGTTCCCGGATGCCGCGGCCCGCGCCGCCGCGGATCGGTCCGTGCCGCGAGGCCGTTGCGTCGCACATGACGGATGCCGCCCCGCGCCGCGGTGCGCGGGGTTAGGGTGAGCGCATGCCTCTCTCCGGTGAGTACCTTCCGTCCACGGCCGACTGGGCCCGCACCCAGGCGGAGGCCTTCGAGGCCTCGAACGGCGCCGACGCCTCATCCCTTCGCGGCGCGGCGATCATCGTGCTGACGACCGTCGGCGCGAAGACGGGCGGCCTGCGCAAGACCGCGCTGATGCGGGTCGAGCACGACGGTCACTACGCGATCGTCGCCTCGAAGGGCGGTGCCCCGCAGCCTCCCGCCTGGTACTGGAACGTGCGCGCCAACCCGCACGTCGAGCTGCAGGACGCCGACGTCAAGCTCGACTACACCGCACGCGAGGTCGACGGCGACGAGTACGCCCAGTGGTGGGAGCGCGCCGTCGCGGCATGGCCCGACTACGCCGAGTACCAGAAGAAGACCGACCGGCGCATCGCGCTGTTCGTGCTCGACCCGATCGAGCACTGAGCTGCTCGCGCTCGACCCGATCGAGCACTGAGCTGCTCGCGCTCGACCCGATCGAGCACTGAGAGCTCGGGCGCGCCCGCCCGGCGAGCGCGGACGCCGCAGGTAGGGTCGGAAGGCCATGCAGCGTCTGGTCGTCACCCTCCTCGCCGCCCTCGATGCCTTCGTCGCGGCGGCCATCAGCGTCGGCGCCGCGGTGGTGCCCCTCGCGCTCCTGTGGATCACCGCCGTCAGCGGCGCCGGCCCCGCCGCGCTGTGGCAGGCGACCGCGGCCGTCTGGCAGCTCGGGCACGGCGTGCCGCTGTCGGTGACACTGCCGACGGAGTACCTCGTGCAGGCGGGCATCGACGACACGGCCGCCACCTTCACGCTCTCGCTCGCACCGCTCGCGTTCCTCGCGTTCACCTTCTTCTTCGCCGCTCGATCGGGCTCGCGCGCCGCGCAGGCGGGCGCCTGGGTGACGGGGGTCGTCTCGGGGGTCGTCGTGTTCGCCGCGGCATCCGCGCTGATCGCGCTGACCGGGGCGCAGCCGCTGGCGAGCGCCGCACTCTGGCAGGCGTTGCTGTTCCCGCCCCTCGTCTATCTCGCGGGCGCCCTCGCGGGCGCGATCGCCCGCGCATGGAGCGACGGCGACGACGGGCTCATCGACGCGGTGCGGTCCCGGACCGACGCACTGCCGGGCATCTGGCCCGAGGTGCCGGGTCTCGCCGTGCGCGGCGCGGTGACCGCCCTGACCGCACTCGTGGGCGTCTCGGCGCTGGCCTTCGCGGTCGCCGTCATCGTGCGGGGCACCGCGATCGTCTCCCTCGCGCAGCAGGGCGGCGTCGATCTGATCGGCGCGGTCATGATCGAGCTCGGCCAGCTCGTCTACCTGCCCACCCTGATCGTCTGGACGATGTCCTATCTCGCCGGCCCCGGCTTCGCGCTCGGTGCCGGCTCGACGATCTCCCCCGTCGGCACCCACGCGGGCGTCGTGCCCGGCGTGCCTGTGCTCGCCGCATTGCCGCCATCGGGGACCGTGTGGCTGCTCGCGCTCGTGCTGCTGCCGATCGCGGCGGGTGCGGTGGCCGGGTGGGTCGTGCGCTCCCGGGTCGCCGACGAGACCGCCACGATCGGTGGACACGAGCCGTGGGGTGCGCTCCTCGCCCTCACCGGCGCGATCGCACTGCTCGCGGGCGGGGGAGCGGCGCTGTTCGCCGCACTCGCCGGCGGATCGATCGGCCCTGGACGCCTCGCCGTCACCGGTCCCGACCCGGGCGCGGTCGCGCTCGCGGTCGCGATCGAGGTCGCGGTGGGAAGCGGCATCCTGCTGCTCGCCCCCCGCGGCGCCCGCGACGACGCCGATCGCCCCGCGCCGGTGACTCTGGGAGGGTCGCCGAGCGCCTGGTTCGACGTCGACGGCACCGGCCGCCCCGACCCGTCGAGCACCGGAGCGGGCGGTCGCGACGAGGGCTCCGAGGCTCCCCGTTAGACTGACCGGGTGCTGACGGTCGCCGTACTGATCTCGGGCACGGGCTCGAACCTCCGAGCCCTGCTGGACGCCGCCGCCGACCCCTCCTATCCCGCCCGCATCGTCGTCGTGGGAGCCGATCGCGAGGCGGACGGCCTCGCGCACGCCGAGGAGTTCGGCGTGCCGACGTTCGTCGTGCCGTGGCGCGGCGCCGCCGAACGCGACGCGTGGGGCGCGGAGCTCTCCGCGCAGCTGCGCGTCTGGCAGCCCGGCCTCGTCGTGCTGAGCGGGCTCATGAAGCTGCTGCCCGCCGCCGTCGTCGACGAGTGGTCGCCCCGCATCATCAACACGCACCCTGCGTTCCTGCCCGAGTTCCCGGGCGCGCACGGGGTGCGCGACGCCCTCGCCGCCGGTGCCACCCAGACCGGCGCCAGCGTCATCGTCGTCGACGGCGGCGTCGACGCGGGCCCGATCCTCGCCCAGGAGCGTGTGCCCGTGCTCCCCGGTGACGACGAGAACGCCCTCCACGAACGCATCAAGCCGGTCGAGCGCCGCCTGCTCATCGACATCGTGCGCCGCATCGCCGACGGCGAGCTCGATCTCGCCGCGCCCGCCCTTCACTGATCCGCAACCCCCGAGAACCGAGGAGCTCCATGGCCGGTCCCCGACACGATCCCGCCGACTACCGACCCCGCGACGTCGTGCCCGTGCGGCGCGCGCTCGTCTCGGTCAGTGACAAGACGGGGCTGCTCGACCTCGCCCGTGCCCTCGCCGACGCCGGCGTCGAGATCGTCTCGACCGGCTCAACCGCGGCCTCCATCCGGGACGCGGGCTTCGCGGTGACGGATGTCGCCTCGGTCACCGGCTTCCCGGAGTCGCTCGACGGCCGTGTGAAGACGCTCCACCCCGCCGTGCACGCGGGCCTCCTCGCCGACCTGCGGCTGGCGACCCACGAGGCCCAGCTCGCCGGGCTGGGCATCGCCCCGTTTGAGCTCGTCGTCGTGAATCTGTACCCCTTCGTCGAGACGGTCGCCTCGGGCGCCCAGGGCGACGACGTGGTCGAGCAGATCGACATCGGCGGCCCCGCCATGGTGCGCGCCTCGGCGAAGAACTTCGCGAACGTCGCGATCGTCGTCTCGCCCATGTCGTACCCCGCGATCATCGACGCGCTCGGCGCCGGCGGCACGACGCTCGACCAGCGCCGCGATCTCGCCGCCCGGGCGTTCGCTCACACGGCGGACTACGACCGCGCGGTGGCGACGTGGTTCTCCGAGGAGACCCTCACGACCGAGGACCTGCCCGCCCACCTCACGATCCGCGCAGAGCGCATGTCGACGCTTCGCTACGGCGAGAACAGCCACCAGCGCGCGGCGATCTACACGCGTGCGGGCGGCCACGGCATCGCCCAGGCGACCCAGCTGCAGGGCAAGGAGATGTCGTACAACAACTTCGTCGACGCGGATGCCGCGCTCCGCGCCGCGTTCGACATGGTGCTGCCCGCGGTCGCGATCATCAAGCACGCGAACCCCTGCGGCATCGCGGTCACCGCGGCGAACGCGCTCGACCCCATCGCGTCGGCCCACCTGCGCGCCCACGCCTGCGACCCGGTGTCGGCCTTCGGCGGCGTGATCGCCGCGAACCGCACCGTGACGCTCAAGATGGCCGAGAACCTGCGCGACATCTTCACCGAGGTGATCGTCGCCCCCGACTTCGAGCCGGAGGCGCTGGAGCTCTTCAAGCTCAAGAAGAACCTGCGCGTGCTGCGTCTTCCCACCGACTGGCGCCAGGAGCCCATGGATGTGCGGCTCGTCTCGGGCGGCCTGCTGCTGCAGGACGCCGACCGCTTCCCGGCCGACATCGACTCGGTGTGGAAGAACTGGCAGCTCATCACGGGCGAGATGCCCACGCACGACGAGCTGCAGAACCTCGTGTTCGCGTGGAAGGCCGGTCGCGCCGTCAAGTCCAACGCGATCGTGCTCGCGAAGGACTCCGCCACGGTCGGCATCGGCATGGGCCAGGTCAACCGCGTCGACTCGTGCCGTCTGGCCGTCGAGCGGGCGGGCGACCGTGCCGCCGGGTCGGTCGCGGCATCCGATGCGTTCTTCCCGTTCTCCGACGGACCGCAGGTGCTCATCGACGCGGGCGTCAAGGTCATTGTGCAGCCGGGCGGCTCGGTGCGCGACGACGAGACCATCGAGCTCGCGCGCGAGCGCGGCGTCACGATGTTCTTCACGGGCGAGCGGCACTTCTTCCACTGACCCGCGCGGCGCGCGGCCTCAGGCGGTCGCGCGCCCATCGGTCTCGAGCAGGCGCAGCCACACCTCGCTGATCGTCGGATACGACGGCACCGCGTGCCACAGCCGCTGCAGCGGCACCTCGCCGACGATCGCGATCGTGGCGGAGTGCAGCAGCTCGGCGACATCCTGACCGACGAACGTCGCGCCGATGATCACGTCGCGCTCGTCGTCGACGATCATGCGGGCGCGGCCGCGATAGTGGTCGGCGTAGGTGGAGGCGCCCGCGACCCAGGACAGGTCGTAGTCGACGACACGGATGCCGCGCCCCGCCGCCCGCGCGGCCGCCTCGGTGAGACCGACCGACGCGACCTCGGGATCGGTGAAGGTCACCTGGGGAACGGCGGCGTGGTCGGCCGTCGCGACGTGCCGGGACCACGGGGCATCCGAGACGTCGGCACCCGTCGCGCGCGCGGCGATCACGTCGCCCGCCGCGCGTGCCTGGTACTTGCCCTGGTGGGTGAGCAGCGCCCGACGGTTCACGTCGCCGACGGCGTAGAGCCAGTCGGTGCCCTCGACCCGCAGGGTGTCGTCGACCGTCAGCCACGCCCCGGGGGCGAGGCCGACGGTCTCGAGGCCGAGGTCGTCGGTGCGCGGCACGCGTCCCGTCGCGACGAGCACCTCGTCGGCGTGCACGCGGGTGCCGTCGTCGAGCGTCAGCACGGCGTTCTTCTCGGCACGGTGCGCCGCGGTGACGTTCACGCCGGTGCGCACGTCGACGCCGCGCTCGACGAGCGCGTCGCGCACGATCTCGCCCGCGAACGGCTCCATTCCGCCGAGCAGACCGCCGCGTGCGAGCACCACCACCGATGCGCCGAGGTCGTTGTAGGCGGTCGCCATCTCCACAGCGACGACACCGCCGCCGATGATCGCGAGGCGCCCGGGGATCTCGGTCGCGGCGGTCGCCTCGCGGCTCGTCCAGGGGGCGATGTCGGCGAGTCCCGGAGTCGCGGGCAGGAGGGCGGCCGTGCCGGTGCTCACCGCGACCGCGTGGCGGGCGATGAGCGTCGTGCGGGTGCCGTCGGTGCCCTCGACCTCGACGCGCCGCTCGCCGGCGAGGCGTCCGTGACCGCGCACGAGGTCGATGCCCGCTCCCTCGAGCCAGCGCACCTGCGAGTCATCCGACCAGTCGTGGGTCATGCCGGTGCGTCGACGCAGCACCCCCGCGACATCAGGTCGTTCGCCGGTGACCTGACGTGCACCGTCGACGTCGCGGGCCGCTCGCAGCGCCGCCCCGGCGCGCAGCAGCGCCTTCGACGGCATGCACGCCCAGTAGGAGCACTCGCCGCCGACCAGCTCGCTCTCGACGATGACGACCGACAGGCCGCCCTGCACGGCGCGGTCGGCCACGTTCTCGCCCACCGGCCCCGCGCCGATCACGATCAGGTCGTAGGTGCGTTCGCTCATGACCTCACGGTAGCCCCGTGGTGGGACGCTCCGGCACGGCGATGTCCGAAAACCGCGAGCCGGATGCCGCGGCCCGTGCCAGGCTGGGGGCATGCCCGGCCTCAGTCTCACCTTCGACGAGCGGTATCGCGCCATCCGGTCGCGCGACGTGCGCTTCGACGGGCAGTTCGTGACCGCCGTGCGCTCGACCGGCATCTACTGCCGGCCGAGCTGCCCGGCGCGCACCCCCCACGAGCGCAACGTCACGTTCTACTCCACGAGTGCCGCGGCGCACGAGGCCGGCTACCGCGCCTGCAAGCGCTGCCTGCCCGAAGCCGCTCCCGGCTCGCCGGACTGGAACCTGCGCGGCGACATCGCGGGCCGCGCCATGCGCTTCATCGCCGACGGCATCGTCGAGCGCGAAGGCGTGCCCGGGCTCGCCCGCCGGCTCGGCTACTCGAGCCGGCAGCTCGGTCGCATCCTGCAGGCCGAGCTCGGCGCCGGCCCCCTCGCCCTCGCCCGGGCGCATCGGGCCCACACCGCGCGCATGCTGCTGGTCGGTACGGACCTGTCGATGACGGATGTCGCCTTCTCCGCCGGGTTCGCCAGCATCAGGCAGTTCAACGAGACCGTGCGAGAGGTGTTCTCGCTCGCTCCCACCGACCTGCGGCTGCGCCGGCGCTCCCGGGTCGCCGCCGGGCACGGCGAGATCGACCTCGCCCTGCCGCACCGCACGCCGCACGAGACCGCCGGAGTGTTCGCGTGGATGGCGGCGCGCGCGGTGATCGGCGCCGAGGTCGCGACATCCACCTCGTTCGCCCGCACCCTGCGTCTCGCCCACGGCACCGCCTGGTTCGAGGTGCGCAGCGACGGCGACACCCTGCGGCTGCGCGCCCGCCTCGAACGCCTCGCCGACCTCGCCAGCCTCGTCGCCCGCGTGAGGCGGCTGTTCGACCTCGACGCCGACCCCGACGCGATCGACGAGGCGCTCGCCTCCCATCCCGAGCTCGCCGCGAGCGTCGCCGACGCACCGGGCGTGCGGGTGCCGGGCGCCGCCGACCCGCACGAGATGCTGATCCGCGCCATGGTCGGCCAGCAGATCACCGTCGCCGCGGCGCGCACCGCGCTCACGACCCTCACCGACGAGCTCGGCGAGCGGATCGAGCCGATCGAGACCGCCGACCGACTCTTCCCGACGATGCGCGCGATCGCCGACCACGGCGCCGAGGTGCTGCGCGGCCCGGCCGCCCGCATCCGCGCCATCACGGGGGCGGCCCGCGCGCTCGCCGACGGCGAGCTGGAGCTCACCACCGGCGACGACGGCGCCGCCCAGCGCGAGGCGCTGCTCGCGATGCCCGGCATCGGCCCGTGGACGGCCGACTATGTGCGCATGCGCGTCATCGGCGACCCGGACGTGCTGCTGCCGGGCGACGTCGCCGTGCGCACCGGCGCCGCACGGCTGGGCATCCCTGCCGATCCCGCCGGGCTCACCGCCTGGGCGGACCGCGTCGCGCCGTGGCGCAGCTACCTCACCGCACACCTGTGGCGTGCGGCATCCGCCCCGCTGACTCCCAGAAAGGCGTTTTCATGACCGCCCGCACCTTCGCCGTCGTCGACACCCCCGGCGGCCCCTTCGCACTCCTCGCCGACCCGGACGGCGCCGTCGTCGCCTCGGGCTGGACCGCCGACCTCGATGCCCTCCTCGCGCGCCTCCCCGAGCGCGAGCGCGGCGTCGACGTCGTGTCCGGTGCGAGCGAGCACACCGCCGTGGTCGAGGCGTTCTATGCGGGCGAGGTCGCCGCGATCGACACCGTGCCCGTGCGCCAGTGGGGCACGCCGCTGCAGCAGCGCGGGTGGGCCGGTCTGCGGGCGATCGCGGCGGGGCATCCGCTCACCTACGCCGAGTTCGCGGTCGCGCTCGGATCGCCGACCGCCGTGCGCGCCGCCGCCTCGATCTGCGCCCGCAACGCGCCCGCGCTCTTCGTGCCCTGCCACCGCGTGCTGCGCACCGGCGGCGCCATGGGCGGATTCGCCTGGGGCGTCGAGGTCAAGCGCTCGCTGCTCGCGCGCGAGGCCGCCGCGCGCTGACCCGCCGCGAGCGCAGCGCGCCACGCTGCGCGCGCCGCGCTCGCCACACTGCGCGCGCCGCGCT
>NZ_SCOB01000033.1:0-14701 GCF_005503465.1 Microbacterium sp. 4NA327F11
AACTCAACAGTCGCCCCCGGAAAGCTCTCGAATGGGACACCCCGGCCGAGCGCTTCGCTGCTTTACTGGACAGCAAATAACTCAGACCGTTGCGACGATCGCTGGAATCCAAGTGATCTCGATCTCGGTCATGTCAGTTCTCCTTCGAGAGGTCGCTCGCGGAAGTCGCGGCGGGCAACACCTCCCGCTGCTCCCGGTCAGCTGCAATGCCCTGCTCGATCAATGCGCGGATGTCGTCGGCGTCGATGTCGCTCTCAGCCTGGGCGCGAGTGAAGCCCTCCTCACCGTACTCATTGGGTTCCTCCCAGTCGGTGCCGAGGCCATAGTTGCGCTCGATGACCTCTCGTGCGATCTGCTCGGGGGTCTTGATGGTCATGCTCGTGCTCCTTGGGTGCGTCAGCGGCTGCGGTCAGCTATCACCCACATGCGCGGTCGCCGGCGAGTAGGTGGCCAGAAGCACATTTGCCCGCGGCGCACGGCGGCACCGGCGATCACCTGCCCACAAGCGTCACGTCTGCCGGGCGGCCGACGCTGGTTTTCGGCTCAGCCCTTCACGCACAGGATGGTGTCGAGCTTCTCGACCACTTCCACGAGGTCGCTCTCCGCCGCGATGACGTCGTCGAGGTCCTTGTAAGCGAGCGAGATCTCGTCGATCACGCCGGCGTCCGTGCGCGCCTCGATGCCCTTCATCGTGCGCTCGACGTCGGCGACGGTGAAGCGACGTTTGGCCTCCGACCGGCTGTACTTTCGGCCGGCACCGTGGCTGGCGGACTGGAAGGAGAGGGGGTTGCCGAGTCCGCGGACGATGTAGGAGCCGGTCGCCATCGAGCCGGGGATGAGCGCCAATTCCCCCGCCTTCGCCGAGATCGCTCCCTTGCGGGTGACGATCATCATCCGCGCGTCGATCTCCTCCTGCGCGACGTAGTTGTGATGGCAGTTGATCTCGTCAGCGAACGAGACGACCGAGTCATAGGACGAGTCGGCGAAGTACGACACCAGTTCGCGCTTGACGAGCTCCATCATCACCGTGCGGGATCGCATCGCGTAGTCCTGCGCCCAGCCGAGGTCGTGGAGGTAGTCGTCCATCTCGACGGTGCCCTTGTAGAACAGGGAGAGCTCCTCCAGGTGCTTCGGGAGGTCCGCGTTCACCGGAAGTTCCTTCGCCTTGGAGATGTGGCGCTTCGCCAGCTCGTTGCCGACGCCGCGCGAGCCGGAGTGCAGCGTGATCCAGATGCCGCCCGACTGGTCTGTGGTGAGCTCGATGAAGTGGTTGCCGCCGCCGAGCGTGCCCAGCTGGCGGGCCGCGCGCCCCTCCAGCTTGTCGATGCCGGGGGCGCGGAGGTCGCCGAAGCGCCGCGTGAGACGGTCGACGGCGGCGCGGTGGCGGATAGGGAGGACATTGACGTTGACGGGGCTGTCGTGCATGTTGAAGCCGACGGGGATCGCGTTCTCGAACCGTGCGCGGAGCGCCTTGAGATTGCGGTCGTCGAGGTCATCGAGCATCAGCGAGGTCTTCACGGCGTTCACGCCGCAGCCGATGTCGACGCCAACGGCGGCCGGCGCGAGAGCCTGCTCCATCGCGATGACGGAACCGACGGTCGCGCCGTCGCCCCAGTGGACGTCGGGCATCACCCTGAGCCCGTGCAGGCCGGGGAGCTCGGCGACGTTGCGGAGCTGCTGGAGCGCGGAGGCTTCGATCTCATACTCGTGTGCCCACATGAGGACGGGCGCCGCGGCGCCCGGGAGAGGGACTGGGAAAGCGCTCATGTCAGCTCCCCTTCGGTGACGCGGTCGGCCGGCCCTTCGTACGCAGGCAAATCGAGGAGCGAGCGGAGGGCTTCCCGGATGTCGATCACTGGTTGTCTCCTTCGTGGTCTCGGTCCCATTTCCGGGACGCCCTCTTCCACCGGCGCTCGCCCATCAGCGCGAGAGCTGCCGCCAGCACAGCGAAAGCGAGGAATGCGCTGAAGGCGCCCAAGGGGAGGAGCACGCCGTTGATGAAGCCGTACGCACTCCACGAGACTGCGAGGGCGACGGCCGCGAGACCGAGGACCACCACCAGCGCGAAGATCGTGAAGGCCCACCCGGTAACCTTCTCGATGCGCCTGTACGGGTTACGCCTCGTCATGGGATCCACCGAACTGGGTCGTACTGGAAGTGGTGTCACGGCGAGATGCTTCACGATCGGCGGGCAGAGGGCCTCCCAGACCTCACGGCTGTCGTGATCCCACGAACCGGCCTTGGCGCGCGCGGTGAGGATGGCGCGGACGGCGGCAAGCTTGGAGTCCGCGTCGGCAAGCCTGGCCTCCGCAGCCTCGAGGCGGTCCAGCAGCGCGAGTACCACGTCGGGACCGACGGCGGCGATGTAGGCGGCGTTGCGCACGCCGCGCGCATGCTCAGCATCTGCGCGTTCGTGGTCGGCGAAATTCATTCCGAACACATTGGACAGGCGGTTGTCGTCCGGGTACACGGGGTCCGTGAACACCCATGCGTCTCCGGCTCCCCACGGACCCGGCGTTGCCGCTTCGGCCTTCACCCTCAGGACTTTGATGTCGATGTCAGTCACGTCAGTTCTCCTTCGTGAGGTTGGCGCGGATCACAGGTGGACTCCCAGTGCGTCGAGGATGCGACCGGCGTAGAGGTCCGTGTCTTCCGAGCGGTCATCGGTCTTCACGGCGTCGATGACGTCACAGACGGCGGTGTACTCGTCGCGCGTGGCAACGCGGACACCGGGAGCATTCTCCGGTACCCACGACTCCCATGCCGCCTGGATGCTGGCGTTATAGCCAGCAAGAGCCGCGATGTCCGCGATGCCACGAGGCGAAAGGCCGCCCGTAACCAGATCATCGGTGATGGCGCGGCCGATCTTGCTCGCGACTTCGTAGGGAGTCTCCTCGACGGCGGGCGGCTCGAGGAGGGCGCGGAAGGCTTCCCGGATGGAGACGCAGTTGTGCATGGCGAAGCCGCCCGCGTTGTGGAGGCCGCGGTCGTTGGGAATCGAGGCGCGATCCCAGTCCGCAAGAATTGCGCGCGCTTCGGCGTGGCGGTCGTAGCCTTCCTCCTGGATCGTCACGACGTGGCTCCGCTGGGCTCGGTCGGCTTCGATGAGATTGCGCACGGCGCGCTCCGTCTCAGCGAGACCCGGGTCGTCGGCGCCAACGTCCGTGACATGGCACTCGTGTGCCGCCGCGTAGATGAACTGCGCCTCCATCGCTGCGATCTGCTCGGGGGTCTTGAGGGTCATGCTCGTTCTCCTTGGGTGCGTCAGCGGGTACGGTCAGCTATCGCTCACATGCGCGGTGACGGTGGTGATCACCCAACGCTCGTCGTCGAGCTCGTCCCCCAGCAGGTAGCTGTCCGCAGCCTCAGGATCCGTGAACCCCTGCTCGGCAGCGAGCATGTCGAGGGTGTCGTGGAGGCCCGGTCGAAGCTCATCGATCTCCTCGGGATCACGCTCCGAGCCGTCGGCCAGTCGGAACCCGGCGAACGTCAGCCGTGGGGTGTCGTTGATGCTGAACAGCACCGCGGCGACACCGGTGGGTATGAGGCGCTCAACCTCCGCGATGAACGCGAAATGGAACTGCGCCGCCGCGTGCGAGTACGCGTCACGCGCGGACGTGAACTCGGGGCTCAGCCCGTCGGGGTAGATCAGGGGACTCTCGGTCGTTGCCATACCACCCACATGCGCGGCGACCGTGCTTACCGACTCAGTGCTCGAGCCGCTTCCTCCGCGAGAACACCGATGAGCGTTCCCACGCCAACACCCACGCAGCCCCACCCGACCCACGCGACCCGCTCCAGCCGGCTCATTCGAGCTCGACGGCGGGTCATCCGTCGATCGCTGTCAGCAGCGCACCGTCAGCGCGTCGAACAATCCGTGAACCATCGTCGAGCGTGAACGTGAACTCGTCCCCTCCGTACTGGCGGACCTCACGGTCAACGGCCACGACCGTCGCCCGCCCCTGCGGGCCGAACAGGCGCAGGACCGTCCCCGCCCGCACCTCACGGATGGAGATCGGGCGCTCCCCCACGAGGTTCGGCGCCGGCTCGTCCTCTGCGAGTGAGCCCTCTGGTGGTGTTGGCGGCCGGCCGGCGAACCGCCCCACCGTGTCGTGAGCGTTCCCGTGGCGGTCCGTGGTCGTCATACCGAACATGTGTGCGGCGGCGGCACCACCGTGCGCGCGGCCAGCGAGAACCGTCACCGGCGCTTCAACGCGCGAGCGTGCACAGCGTCCATGTCCGCCGACCATGTGAACGGCTCCACCGCACCCACTGCCTCCCGATGCTCCCGCAGCTCCCGCAGCCAGACGATGACCTGCTCCTGCGGGACAGGGCGGAAACCCCACGCGTCAACACCGACATGCAGCTCGTGACCGTGACCCTGCTCGGTGCCGTGCGTGTGACCATGCAGAAGCGGCACACCGAAGTCCGGGAGGCGGAACTGGTTGTGTCGGGACGCGGCCGCACCGCCGCGAGCAGGCCCATCGCCCCACGCGGCGTACGGGAAGTGGGACAGCAGCACCTCCGTCCCCTCCAGACGCCGCCGCCCGAACGGGCTGACCGAAGCGAACACGTCCAGGAACGCCGGCAGCGACGACGCGAACGTGCGCCGATGCATTGGATGCACCCGGTCATGGTTCCCGGTGATGAGGTGCTTACGTCCCGGGAGCTTCCGCAGGATGGACAGCGCCCCGGCGGGCGCACCCGCCGCGATGTCACCCAGCACGATCACCACGTCACGGGGTTTCACCGTCTCGTTCCACCGGTCCGCGATCACCGCGTCATGCTCAGCGGCCGACGTGAACCCTCGCTTCGCCGCCACAAGCTCATGCTCGAAATGCGGGTCGGATGTGTAGTGGACTTCGGTGACGCTCATGGCTCCCTCTCAGCGGCGGGCGGCGCCCACCACCTCACCCACATGCGCGGTGCGCAGCGTCACCAGATGACCCGCCAGCCCGCTCCGTCCGAGCCGGTCAGCTGCCTCATCCCCGTACGCGACAAGGCAGGACGGGGCTCCACCGTTCGCGGCAGCGGGCGCCCCGTCAGGCGTGTGGAAGGTGAGACGGCCGCGCAGGAACAGCACAGCGGTCGCCTTCCCCCACACCTGCTCATGGAACCCCGCCGTTTCCGTGCGCGCGAAGATGAGCGCCACACCCCTACCCGCCTCGGCGAGCTTCGCCAGCCACACCCACGTCTGCGGCCCGTACGGCGGGTTGCACCAGACGAACCCGTCCCAGTCGGCAGCGAGCCCGTCATCCGGGAGCGTGATGTGCCGTGCCGCAGTCGGCCATGGGCGCGGTTCAGGGGCAGCGCACGGGTCCAGGTCGAACGGGCCGAGCGCCCGGATAATCGACGGTGGGGTCAGCCACGTGTGCGTGACCGCCGCAGCCGACTGGTGAGATCCCATACCAGCGCGCTGACCCACCGATGTCACCGGGAGCCTCGAGCGCGCAGTGCGAGCTCCCAACGCTCACGCTCCCCCAACTCCGCGTCGCCGGCAGCCTCCGCGAGCTCCGCCGGCAGGAACACCGACTCGTCCCGGTGGAACACGCCGATCAGCACGAACGCGGCGGCCCCGGCAACGAGCCACGCCAGGACCGCGAGGAACCCTGCGGTGAGACTGGCGGCGCCGGCAGGGTCACCGAACCGGACCGACACCGCGAACACGAGGGCGTAGACCGCCGCGCCGGCGCCGACAGCGCCAGCGACAGTCAGAGCACTCAACCACTGCGACCACCGTGCTTTCCGTGCACGGTCAGGGTTCACCAGCCACCGAGACATGGCACCCACCTCCCGCGGGAGCCGCTCCCGCCTACCCACCACATGCGCGGTGCACACGTTTCGTCGCTCGCCGCGCATGTGATGGGTATGACCTGCGCTACCGCTCACCGTGCCGGACACCCCGGCGCAACCCAACGGGACAGCGCGCACCGGACCAGCAGCCGTCCCTTCACCTCAGATGACGGGGGCCGGCAGTGACGTTCGGGCGCAGCGGACTGATCTCGGACGCGTTCGACGCGCGCCGGCAGTGTCGTGCGGAGTTCGACGATGTCCTCTACGCCGCGTACGACGCCGCGGAGGAAGCCTGTCGTGGCGCACTGCTCAACGCGGAAGGGCGTGCGCGGAACATCGACGCCCTGTCCCTGTTCATGGGGAACACCGCGCGAGCGCACCGCTACGCGTCAGAGGAGCTCCGCGAATGGTGGGAGACGCATCCGAGGGTCACCTTCGCGATGTTCGAGCGTCAGTGGGCCGATCAGCGCGCGTGGGAGATGGCGGGCTGATCGCCGCGCTGCCTCCCGAACATCATCCGGGCGCGGTGATGCCGGCCGGAGCTCGCGAACACTCAACGCCACGAGCGGTACTCCACTCGTGGCGTTGAGTGTTCGCGCCCTTGTGGCGGTCGTGCCCTTGGGCCGGACACAGTCGCGGGGGTCCTCGGGGTCGACGCGGCACGCGGACGCAGGCTGCTTCACCGCGCATGTGGAAGGTACAGAGCACCAAGGAGACCTCCTCATGATCGCCATCGCACCGGCGCAGATCCAACCGCCGACCCTCGAACAAGCACGCGCGCTCACGGGCGCACTCAACAGGGAGACGGAGCCCGACACTCTCACCCGTGCGCGGTGGCGGGTGAACGTCACCTTCGAAGCGTTCTACGACGACGAGCCGGGTGAGCCCGACCAGGCCATCCGTGATGTACTCACGGACCTCATCCACGAAGCACGCGCCCGCGGGGTCGATGTCGACGACGCCATACGGCGTGCAACGGAGATGGCCGACCTCGAGCGGGCGGATTGGACAGAGCGATGACCAACGAGGACCTCACCCGCATCCCCCGCGCCGAGGCTGTCCGCCGCTTCACGGCCGCGACCCACGTCACGATCACCGCCCGCACGATTCGCGGGGAGGATGTCCCGAACAACGGCGACGGTACGCCCCTGGTCGGCGTGCGTCGCGAGGTCGCGCGAGTCACGAGCACCGGCGTCTACTACGTCGTGGGGCACAGCGCGGACGGAACGCGCAAGTTCCATGCCCGAAGCGCCGAAACCCGATTCGCCGAGAGCTACGGCGACACGTGGAGCGAGGACGCCGACGGGAACCTCGTGCTGACGGCGTACTACACCGCGGTCGGGCACCACGCCGGGCGTCCCACCTTCGAGACCCGCGAGCACGGCCGCATCACCTACAAGCTGGAAGGGGGTCTCTGACATGGGAATGAGCTACGACGTCACGTTCCATGACGCCCTCATCAAGCCCGAGCGGTACGCCGAACTTCTCGGCCCCAACGCCTACGTGACGCCCGAGGCGTTGGCAGAAGCCGCGCTCGATCACGTGCGCGAGCTGCTGAGCGACGGCACGGAGCCGGTGCAGGACGAGAACGGCATCCTCCTCGACGGCGACGGCTTCTACGACAGTGCGAGCTACAGCTACGGACGAGACCTCCGAGAACTGCTCGCTCACTGCGAGCCTGGCGCCTACATCCACGAGATTGACGTCGAGGATATGACCGGAGAGCAGTGGCGCTTCCTAGTCATGCCCGACCGCTCTATCAAGACGATCAACGCCGAGATCCGCTTCCCCGGGATGGACTGGCCGACGAACCTCCCGAGCCTCATCGCAGACGCGCGCACAGCGCTCGATTTCGAGGGCGTCATCTCGCCCGCCGTGGTCGACGCGCTGGCGGGCACGCTGCGCACCCTGGTGGATGCGCTGGACCCGGAAGGAGCCGCGGCATGAGCACCGTCAGAGTTGAGATGGGTCGCCATCGCAGCATCCGCCTGCACTCGACGTTCACCGCCGATGTTCCGGTTGAGATGCTGACCGACGCTACCTACTTCGACGAGTTCGGAAACCCCACGAGTGCGTTCGATCAGTGGATGTGCGACAACGGGGATGAGTCAGGCGTTGTGCGCGGGGACGATGGTCGAGGCGACGACCTCGACTACGAAGTCGAGACCATCGACGGCGAGGACGCGCACGACTTCATCAACCGCCTCGGTATGGTCCAGTGCCCTAACTGCGGCGAATGGGTTGAGCCAGATGAGATGAATCGCTGGCCGAACCTCACCCCGCCCGTGACCATGTGCGACAGCTGCGAGCACGACGCGCGGCGCAGCGGATGGGAGCCGGGACAGTGAGCGACCTCGACAGCCCGGTCCTGTTCCAGGACGTGCTCCGCGACGAGAACACAGGCGTCACCTACACGCCTGCCACATTCGAGAACGCGCTCGGTTACGTCGTGACCCACCCGGACGGCCGCAAGGAGTGCCTGATCCTGCACCCCTCCGGCTGGCACGACATCAACGAGCGCGACTCACAGGGCGACACGTTCATCTACCGGATGAACACTGACGAGGTCGCCGAGTGGGAGCGCAACTGCGCTGACCCGGACGCCGAGCCGCTTGATTGGTGGCATTTCGTTGGCGCCCCAGTTACCTACGTCAACCACTTCGAGAACGAGAGCGAGGTCCCCGCATGACCGCGCAGATCACCAATTACGGCACAGGAGCCGGCGGCGCGGGACACCGCGCATGTGGGAAGCATGACCACGCCAAGCTCGACGTACCAAGAAGCCCTCGCCGCCGTGATCGCTGCCGACAACGCATTCGTCGATGCGTCGATCGCTGAGATCCAGCGCCTCATGCCCGAGGGCGTCGCTGCCGTCTACGTACACCTCAACGACACTCCGCGCCTGGCGGTATGGACGTGGGTCGACGCGAACGGCGAGGACGTGCTGGACGACACGAGCGATGCGTACGACAGCATGGAAGAGGTCGCCTCAGCCCTCGGGTGGCACGAGTTCGATGAAGCGGACAACTACCTGCTGGAAGCCCCCGTGAGCGACGAGCACGGAGACACCGTGTGGAAGATCGAGCGGGCGGAGATCGGCGGGCAGCCCGACGAGGAGCGCCCCGAATGGAACGGCAACAACACGGGGTGGAAGGCGTGGCTCGGGGCTACTCCGGAGCAGGGCCAGCGAATCCTCGAGACCATGGCCGCTGACCCTCGCGATGTCGACACTGCGCAGGGCCCGGTCGCATGACGGGGCCCGTCGACAGCGCCGACTCCGGGGACTTCCACCGGCGGCCCGCGCCCGCCCCGGTCCCCCTGTTCCACGACAGCCGTGAGGACGCCCCGCCCTACGCTGAGCTCGACGCCGGCACACTGCCATGGTCGTGGACGATCCGCGTCAACCACGGCACCTTCACCGTCCGCGTTCGCTCACACGTCGGCACCCGCCGCAGCGCCGATCGGCGTGCCGCCCGCCTTGTCGCCGCCGCCGCCCGCGACTACGAGCGTGAGAAGACGTCACGCCACCGCGTTGAGCCGATCACCGCCGCAGACCATGCGCTGGTGCGTGACGCACGTGTCGCGGCCGCCGAGGCTCTCGCCGACCTCCGCAACCCGGACGCGGCCTGGCAGCGAGAGTTCAACGCCTTGGACACCGCGAGCTCACCACGCCCCCTGCAGTCGCACGACGACACGCAGGGCGAGTGAGCCGCACCGTCCATCGACGCGCTCTCATCCGCATCGCAGGTGCACCGCGCATGTGGGAGGTGGGGATGCGTCCCTCTCCGCGAGACGTTCCGACGGCCGCGGACACACCGACATCCGGCCGCCAATCCAGGGAGACATTGTGAGCCTCACCACCACCGAGACCGCAACCACGAAGGCCTCCCGGAAGGGGGAGAGCAAGTGATCGACATCAGCAACATCAACGTCGGGGACCGGGTTCACCTGACTGCCAAGAACGGTGATGAGGCGTGGTTCACGGTGAAGAGCATTCGTGCGGGCTACCTGGACTCCAAGCACAACTCCTACTACGGAACCGAATGGGACACCATCGAGGTGCTCACCCCTGCGCTCCCGACCAAGCTCGGCTACTACGAGGCAGAGCGGTTCGCTGTGGCCAAAGGCTCCCCTCTCTATCGGCTGACCCGGCTTGGCTGGTCGGTGGATGGAAGGGACCTCACGGAAAGCCAGGTCCGTGAAGTAGGTCGCCTGCGCTTCGTCATCTGATCCGCATCGGAGTGAGCGAGCGAACGGGGCAGGAAATCGCCGCACCGCAGCGCGAGACGTTCCGACGGCCGTGGAGTCTCCCCTGTCGCCATCACCTACCCGCCACAATCCACAGACAGAAAACACCATGACCGCGACCGCAACAGTCCCCCGGCTCAGAGACCGCATCCCGCTGCTCTCCGCACTCCCCGAACGGGATCGCCGTGTCGGCGCTGACGTTTACGCCCATGGTCGCCGGCGCGGCATCGTGGAAGAGGCGACCGATGCCGGGGCAACCGTCCGCTTCGACGACGCGTCCTCGCACTGGTACGAGTGGGACCGCCTCACGCACGAGCCGGCACCGCCGCTGCGGTTCACCATCACCCGAGAGGACATCAGCGTCGGTCCTGAATGGACGCCGTGGGGCGTCTTCGGGAATCGGCCCGACGAGGGCTCGGACTACCTCTGGGGTCACTTCGCGACTCACGCCGAGGCCGTGAGATACGCCGCCAACGCGTTGCACGCTGAGGCGGTGAACGCATGAGCTGCCCCGCCGTCAACGGCACATACAACTGCCAACGTCGCGCCAGCCACAGAGGCGACCACGCCCATGTCGGGGTGTCCGACCGCACACTGCGGTGGAACAGCCACCGAACCTACTCGGAGAGAACTACAAACATTCTCGAACGCGCATTCGCAGGCGAGGACGGGAGCACCCTCACCCTCGAACAGATCGCACAGGCGGCCGCCCTGGCGGGGACGTTCATGGAAGCGGCCGAAGGCGACAGCGGCGACGCTGAGTTCAGTGCTGCGTGGGCACTCGCAGAGCACGTGCGGAGCATCACCCAAGGTGCACTCCGGCCGGGCTGAGACTGAGCCAGCGGGTGGTGGCGTTGACACCTACAGAGGAGCAGGGGCGACCGCGCCGAGGTGGTAGGGCGCGCGTGTGTTTGGAGTCTCCCCTGTCGCCACTACCCACCCGTCTCCGCACGCACGCAGATAGCAGGCGGGTCGGGCACCGCGCATGTGGAAGGCACAGGCACTCACCGCCGTGAACCCGAAGGGGACAGACATGACGACCGCATCCGACACCTCCGCAGTGGCAACTCCCGACCGTTCCCCGGCGTACGCGATGCACCTCGGAACCCAGGACGCGGAGGCGCTCCTCGAGATCGTTCCCGCCAACCTCATCGTCTACCGCGACGGTGACTCCTGGGAGGAATGGGGTGACGGTCACCCCGGCGACCCGAACCCGTTCGACCCGCACGGCCAGAGCGAAGCGGAGCACATCGTCCTCTGCGGTGACAACCCAGACGCGATGCTCGCGGACGTGGCCTACTTCGTCGCAGAAGGCCCGAACCTCGCCCGGATGAGCCGGCCCGGCCAGGCAGGCATCTTCGCGGTCATCACCAGCGCCGACGACTGGTCGGAGAGCCTCTGCACGCTCCGCGACGACATGCACGAACGAGCCGCCGCCGCCTCCGACTACCTCCAGGTGTATGAACGCGATCGTCGACGTGCACTGCGCGCGTCACGGACCGGTCGTGGAGCATGAGCGCCCTCACCTTCACCGAACCCCGAGACGTGTCGACGGGCGTCCTCGACCACACCCCGCGCCTCGCCCTCACCGTCAACGGGCACGTCACCGTTGAGGTCGCGACCGCGCAGCCCGCGGACGGATGGATCGCCGGGTGCTACATCGCACCGACACTCACCGTCCCATCCGCGTCCCAACTGCAGACGCTCGCGGCGATCGGTGTGCGCGACACTCACGGGCAGTCCCGAGTCGACGTTCCCGGGCACCTCTGGCGACGGTTCTACCAGCGGTTGCGCGCAGCCGGCGCCCCTCTCCCCGACCCGCCGACCGGCAGTGAGTGACCGAACCACCACGCCCACGCTGCCCGGCCGTGGCGACCGGGCGTACGGCACCGCGCATGTGGGAAGCATGGACACACTCCTCGATGCCCTCGACCTCCACCACGCGATCGGACGTCGCATCGAACAGGTCGAAACAGCGTCCGCTCACGCCGACGCTATCGCCGCAGGAATCGCTCGACCGAACCCCCAGTACTTCGACCTGCTCCTGCTGCGACTCACCGAAGACCGCCAGTTCCTGAGCGCATACGCACAGACCATCGCGGAACGGATCGCGGTGCTCCCCTACGCCGACCAAGCGGAGCAAGCCACCGCCCACCTCCGACCCGTCACCGAAGCGATCGAACGAGCGAACCTCGCACACGCTCGCGTTCGACACGCGCGAGAAGAAGCCCGCACATGACCTCCCCCACCACCAGCATCACCGTCCACCCCATCGACGGGCGAGTCGCTGTCCTCGTCCACGATGCCGGCGCGGACGTGAGGATCACCGTCGACCACGCCCAACGGATCGCGGACGACATCGACGCGACCGTCACCCGCGGGCGCCACCATGGCAGCATCGCGGTCAGCATCAGCCGGCGGCTCACACTCGAGCTCGCGACCGCGGACGCGCGACACCTCGGCATCCGACTCCGCGACGCCGCCGCCGTCAGCGCCAGCACGAACGCGGTCGACACGTACGACGCGCTCATCGCCGCCGCCGACACACTCATCACCGACGGTGCAAGCGCCCACGACATCGTCGCCCGAGTGTGGGCCGCCGGCTACCTCGCTGGCACGCTCACGCAGCAGACCCCGGCCGCATGAGCGGGCACGACGGGGCGGACACCATCGTTGTCCGCCCGAACTTCGACACCGGCGTGCAGATCACCGTCCTCGCCACCACCGCCACCGTGGAACCGTATCGGGCGCTTGAACTGGCTGGGATCATCCTCGACCAGTGCGCCTACCCGGGAACGTTCGTTATCGCGTTCGGTGACATCCACCTTCACCTCACCGCCTCCAACGGTCGTGAGCTCGCGGTAGCGATCGCACGGAACGCAGACATCGTCCTCACCGGCCGCAGCCGATGATCAGATGTTCACGACCACATCCGTGAGCACCGTCCGCGAACCCCGCAACGACGCTTCAAGCTGAGCGGACTCCGCCAACGACGACACGAACGTGGACACCGCCCGAACGACCAGGTCATTCGGAAGCTGCGGCTGCACCTGCTCCCACGACACCATCGGGCCGCGACCACCGGACAGCTCGAAGAAGGCGGTAGGCACGAACAGGTTGTCGCCAGGAAGTTCCGGCACGAACGTGATCCGGCCCGCGCGCACAGACCCCGCCGGGATCTCCGACGCCGCCAACGTCACCCACAGCGCATCACGCACATCATCGGAGGACACCCGCAGACCGTTCTGCAGGTACTCGAACACGTTCCCCGCCACCCGCGCCCACTCCGGCTCATCCACCGGAACCCGCAACAGCACCGGCTGCGACAACGGCGCGTCCGGGTACGCGAGACGCAACGTGTCCGTCGACACCGGCCGGGCAAGCAACGACGTCAACCGCGCGAGAAGGTCCCGACGGACCGGCAACTCCGCACCATCATCGTCGAGCAACCCCATCACCGCGCACGACTGCTCCACCCGCGACCACGACACCAACACGAACGCCGCATCCGGAGCGTCCACCCGCACACCATGGCGCATGTCATCGAAGGAGGCCACGGCAATGCGCGTAGTCAACGACATGACACCCTCGAATCCTTCAGCCCAGCCCTGACCGTTCACCATATCGGTCGCACGCTCACCCGCCGACCCCATTGACCTGGGTACCGCGCTCTCCCCCAGGGCGAGCGCACGCGAGCCCGGCCCGGCGGTAGCCGCCGCCCGTAAAGAAGAGCTCGCCCCCTGTCGGGGGCTCGCTTGCGTGCGGTGTGCGTGCAGGGTGTTGGCGTTGTGCGGGGCGGCCGCCTTCGGCGTCTGGTGTTGGCGTTGCGGGGGCGGTGTGCGGTGGGAGCGGTTCGCGGGCGGGGGTGTTGGCGTTGTGTGGGCGTGATGTTGGTGTGGTGCCGCGGGGCGGCACGTGATGGTGGCGGTGTGAGGGTGGGGCTGGTTGCTGGTGGCCGGGTCGGTCTGCCTGTTGGTGCGGGTGGGTGCCCTGTGCTGCAGGCGGTGGACGTTCAGGTGACAGCATGCGGGCAGGGTGTGGGCGTCATGGTCGCTGGTGCACGCTTCCTGTGACGTCACGCCGGAGGCGGCGGCGGGGAACCCGCCGCGAACCCGCCCATCACCGGACCATCCGCTCACGTAACCCGCACCGGGCACCGCACCCGCAAGCACCGCCACCCCGTGAACATGCACGCCCCGAGGGGGGCCGCCACACGCGCGCACGCCACCGTCACCAACAGCACCACCCGCCCGTGAACGCACCCCAGGAACCGGACCACACGCAGGTGACATCACCATCACCACCCAGCCACCACGCGGAGGCGAAGCCTCCGCCAACGACCACCGAACCCAACACGCAAGAACACCCCACCCACACAGGCATCACGCTCACACGCAGCAAACACGCAGCCACAGAACGCGCACACCACCCACCCCGCCGCACACAAAACAGATAAGCGGCCACAACGCCCCCGGCAGGGTTCCCCCAGGGCAACGACAGCCAACCAGGCTGACGATGCCCGCAGCCCGAGCACAACGACGCCAACGGCGACGCGCGAGGGCCACCCCGGCACGTGACGCGAAGCGCAACAGCACGGACACAACGTGCTGTGAAGCGAAGCCTGGAAACGTGCCACCACAGGGGTGGGGGAAGAGGGGCG
>NZ_SCOB01000034.1:0-12447 GCF_005503465.1 Microbacterium sp. 4NA327F11
CTCCCCCTCTCCCCCACTTCCACCGAATCCACACGACCCCGCCGAATCCACGCGTCATGCCCGCGCGGGAGGTGTGGATTCGACGCGCGCGGGTGGATTCGACGGCGTCGACGAGGCGCACCCGCCGGCGTGCGCGACGTCATTTGTTGGCAATCTCGACAAAAGACTTGCGCGAAGTCCTCCGCTCTGAATAGTCTCCCTGTCGAGGCGCCGATCGAAGCGCTTCGAAGTCCTGACGATGGAGCAGAGATGGCGACGATCGACGACGTGGCGCGAGCCGCCGGCGTGTCCATCAGCACCGTCTCCTACGCCCTGAGCGGCAAGCGGCCCGTCGCGGTCGACACCCGGCGGCGCATCCAGGCTGCGATCGACGAACTCGGCTACCGCCCCAATGCCGGAGCCCGCATGCTCGCCGGCCGACGCACCCGCATCTTCGCACTCACCGAGCCGCTGCGCCTGGACACTCACGCGCCCACCCATATGGCGTTCGTGCTGGCGACCGCGATCGCGGCGCGGAAGGTCGACTACGACGTGCTGCTGCTCACCGACGCCGAGACCACCACGGGGATGCAGCGGGTCGCCGACAGCGCGCTCGCGGACGCGGTTCTGGTGCTCGACGTCGCGCCCGACGACGACCGGGTCGCGCTGGCGCGCCGAATCCCGGTGCCGAGCGTCTTCATCGGCGTGCCCGACGACCACGACGGACTCGTCTGCGTCGACCTGGACTTCGAGGCCGCGACCATCGAGGCGGTCGACCGTCTCGCGGCCCTCGGCCACCGGCGCATCGGCATGCTGGGGCATCCCGAAGTCTCGTACGACCGGTCGAACTTCCCTCCCCGCGTGCGCGAGGCCTTCCGGCGTCGCGCCGACGACCATGGGATCGCGCACGACTTCCGCCACACCGGTGTGGGCGCGACCTCCACTCCGGCGGTCCGCCAGGGCATCTCCGAGATGCTCGACGCCGGGGCGACGGCCATCCTCCTGCACTGCTCCGACACCTGCCACGTGATCGCACTCGCCGCGCTCGACGCGCGCGGCCTCGACGTTCCCACCGACATCTCCCTGATCTCGGTCGGATCCTCCTTCGACACGGCGACGCTCAGCACGCCGATCGACGCCCTCCCGCTGATTCCGGAGGAGTCCTGCGAGCGCGCGGTCGCGCTCGCGATGGCCTGCCTCGACGACGGGCGCTGTGCACCCGGCGTCCACCTCATCCCGCCGACCTATCGATCTCACGCCTCGATCGCCCCACCCCCTGCCGCCGCTCGTCGCGCGGGATGACGCCGCTCCGCCGAGCTGTGGCATCCGCGGTATCGAAGCGCTTCGACTCATCGTCCCTTCCACACACACCCGACCGATGACGGTCACCGAGAAAGGAGTGCCAACGATGGCACGCAGATCACACCTCACCGCGAAGCGGGCGGCCGCGGCCGTCGGCCTCGTCATGGCCGCCGGGCTCGTGCTCGCCGGCTGCTCCGGCGCCGGAAGCTCCGCCGCCACCGACTCGTCCAACACGCTCAAGCTCTGGGACTACGAGAGCGCGGACAGCGCGATGGGCAAGGGCTGGGCCGAGGCCGTGAAGATCTTCGAACAGGAGACCGGCGCCAAGGTCGAGTACGAGTCGAAGAGCTTCGAGCAGATTCGCTCCACGGCGAGCCAGGTGCTCAACTCCGACGAGGCTCCGGACGTCATGGAATACAACAAGGGCAACGCCACCGCCGGCCTGCTCGCGAGCCAGGGGCTGCTCACCGACATCTCCGGCGCGGTGAGCCAGTACGGCTGGGACAAGAAGCTCGCGTCGTCGCTGCAGACCACCGCCAAGTACGACGACAAGGGCATCATGGGCGGCGACAAGTGGTACGGCGTGCCCAACTACGGCGAGTTCGTGACCGTGTACTACAACAAGCAGATGTTCGCCGACGCCGGCCTGCAGGTGCCCACCACCTACGACGACTTCGTGAAGGTGCTCGACGCGTTCGTCGCCAAGGGCATCACCCCCCTCGCCGAGGCCGGTGCCGAATACCCGCTCGGCCAGCTCTGGTACCAGCTCGCCCTCAGCAAGGCCGACCGCAACTGGGTCAACGACTACCAGCTCTACAAGTCGCCCGTGGACTGGCAGGGCACGCAGATCAGCTACGCCACCGACACCCTCAAGCAGTACGTCGACAAGGGCTACATCTCCAAGGACGTCGCCGGGATGAAGGCGGAGGACGCCGGCACGGCGTTCATCGCCGGCAAGTACCCGATCTTCGTCTCCGGCAGCTGGTGGTACGGCCGCTTCACCTCGGAGATCAAGAACTACGACTGGGGCATCTTCCCCTTCCCCGGCTCCGACCTCAGCCTCGGATCCTCCGGCAACCTCTGGGTGGTTCCCGCGAACGCGAAGAACAAGGACCTCGCCTACAAGTTCATCGACATCACCATGCGCCCCGAGATCCAGGCGATCATCGGCAACAACGGTGGCGTACCCGTTGCGGCGAACCCCTCGGACATCACCGACGCAAAGAGCAAAGAGCTGATCTCGGCGTTCAACGCGATCACCGCCAAGGACGGGCTCGCGTTCTATCCCGACTGGCCGACGCCGACCTTCTACGACACCCTCGTCGCCCAACTGCAGAACCTGGTCAACGGGACGGATCCGTCGAAGGTGCAGTCCGCTCTCGGCAGCGAGTACGAGACGTACGCCTCGACGATGCGCTGACACCCCGGGGCGGGGCCGGTTCACCGGCCCCGCCCCCACCGACCCGAACCGCGAGAGACCCACCATGACCAGTGTTCCCTTCGTCCGGCGCGCCCGCGCTCGACGCCTTCCTCCCGACGAACCGCTCATCCCGCAGCGGGGCCGTGCCGGACGCGGTGCGTACTGGCTCTACCTCGTCCCCGGGCTCGTGCTCCTCACGGCGGTGATCATCATCCCGCTCGCCTGGAACGTCTACCTGAGCTTCACGACGTGGCGGGGGATCAAGCCCCCCGTGTGGGTGGGTCTCGCCAACTGGACGCGGCTGCTCGGCGATGAGAAGTTCTGGACGTCGTTCGGGAACAGCATCTGGATGATCGTCGCGATGGTCGTCCTCCCGACGATCATCGGGCTGGTGCTGGCGGCGTTGCTCTTCGACGTCATCGGGCGCAAGTTCGGCGGTCGACTCGCGAGCTTCCTGCGGGCCACCTACTACCTCCCGCAGATCCTGCCGGTCGCCATCGCCGGCATCGTGATCGGCTGGGTGCTGCGTCCGCAGGACGGCGCCCTGAACTCGCTGCTCGAGGCCGTCGGCCTCGGCGGCCTGACCCACGACTGGCTCGGCAGCCCCGACACGGCGCTGTGGGCCATCATGGCGGTGCTCGTCTGGGTGCAGATCGGCTACCCGGTCGTCGTGTTCATGGCGGCCCTCCAGCGCGTGGACCCCGAGCTGTACGAGGCTGCCGAGCTCGACGGCGCGAACTGGTTCCAGCGCTTCCGCGCGATCACCGTGAGCATCATCCGACCGGAGATCTACGTGGTCGCCCTCACCTGCACGATCGCCGCACTGAAGGTGTTCGGGCCCGTGTACGTGCTCACCCGCGGCGGGCCTGGAACGGCGACCATCGTGCCGTCGTACTACTCGTACAGCCAGTTCTTCCAGGCGCAGCAGGTCGGCTACGGCGCGACCATCGCCACCGCGCTCACCATCGTCATCGCGATCGTCGCGGTGCTGTTCATCCGGGCGCAGAACGCGTCCGAGCGCAAGGAACGGGCGGGACTCTGATGGCCGACACCATGACTCTCACGACGGGACGCACGGCGACCCGCCCGAGCCGTCGCCCTCGGCGCGCCAACCGTGCGCGCGGCGTCGACTGGCTGATGCTCGCGTTCGCGATCGTCGCGGCGCTGCTCATCATCGCGCCGTTCTACCTGATCCTCGTGAACTCGTTCAAGACGCCCGCCGATTACTCCAACGGCGGACCGCTCGCGTTCCCGACGCACATCTCGTTCGACGGTCTCGCCGCGTTCTGGCAGCGCGTGGACTTCCCGCAGAAGGTGTGGAACTCCGTGTTCATTTCGGGCATGGTCGCCGTGCTGGCCGTGCTGATCTCGGTGCTCAACGCCTTCGCGATCGGCATCGGCCGCGTGCGCGGACGCACGTGGATCGTGCTGCTGTTCCTCCTGGCCAACCTGCTGCCGCAGGAGGCGCTCCTCTACCCGCTGTACTACATGGCCAAGGCGGTGGGGCTGTACAACAACGTCTGGTCGGTCATCATCATCTTCACCGTGATCCAGGCGGCATTCGGCACCTACCTCCTGTCCGCGGTCTACGGCACCTTCCCCAAGGAAGTGCTCGAGGCCGCCGCGATGGACGGCGCCAGCCGGTGGCAGATCCTGTGGCGGGTCGTGTTCCCGATCAGCCGACCGACCCTGTCGGTGCTGCTCATCTTCTTCTTCATCTGGACGTGGAACGAGTTCCTCATCCCGCTCACATTCCTGGTGTCGAACGCGAACCAGACGGTGCCGGTCGCGATCAGCGTGCTGCAGGGCGATCGATTGATGGATGTCACCACGACGAGCGCGTCCGCACTGCTCGGCATCATCCCCACCCTCCTCTTCTTCCTCATCTTCCAGCGCACACTCACGCGCGGCATCACCGCAGGAGCAGTCAAGTAATGAAGTTCACCGACGGGTTCTGGCAGATGCGACCGGGAGTCGCTGCGCTCTACGCCCAGGAGGCCTATGAGATCGACCGCCGCGAGGACGGGGTCGACGGCGAAGCGCTCACCGTGCTCGCCCCGACCAAGGTGATCGAGCGGCGCGGCGATGTGCTGAACCGCCCGACGCTCACGGTGTCGCTCTCGTCGCCGCTGGAGGGGGTCGTGCGCGTGCGCGTCGAACACCACCGCGGCACGCCCGCGACGCCGGGCTTCCCGCTCCCGGGAGCGGGGCGCGCCGGCGCCGCACGCCTCACCGAAGACGGGGGCGAGCTGGTCACCGGCGACCTGCGGGCCCGGGTCGGGAGGGGTGCGTGGGATCTCTCGTTCGAGCTCGCGGGGCGCCGCCTGACCGGCAGCGGACATCGATCCCTGGCCTGGGTGCACACCGCGGCGGATGCCTCGATCGACCCGGGTCCCGTGGACGGGGCCGCCGCCGAGACCGGCGTGCCGCGTCGGCGTCACTTCATGCACGCGCAGCTCGACCTCGGCGTCGGCGAGCTCGTCTACGGCCTCGGCGAGCGCTTCGGGCCGCTCGTGAAGAACGGGCAGACGGTCGACATCTGGAACGCCGACGGCGGGACATCCAGCGAACAGGCCTATAAGAACGTGCCGTTCTACCTGAGCTCGGCCGGATACGGGGTCTTCGTGAACGACCCGGGTCACGTGTCCTTCGAGGTCGGCAGCGAGGCCGTCGAGCGCGTGCAGTTCTCGGTATCGGGTGAGGCGATCGAGTTCTTCGTGATCGCGGGGCCCACCCCCGCACAGGTTCTCGAACGGTACACCGCACTGACCGGCCGCCCGCCGATCGTTCCGGCATGGTCGTACGGCCTGTGGCTGTCGACATCCTTCACGACCGACTACGACGAGGCAACGGTCACGTCGTTCGTCGACGAGATGGCGCGGCGCGAGCTTCCCATCTCGGTCTTCCACTTCGACTGCTTCTGGATGCGCGAGTTCACCTGGTGCGACTTCCGGTGGGATGAGAGGGTGTTCCCCGATCCCGAGGGGATGCTGCGGCGACTCCACGACCGCGACCTCAAGGTGTGCGTGTGGATCAACCCCTACATCGCGCAGCACTCGGAGCTGTTCGAGGAGGGTGCTGCGCGGGGATTCCTCGTGCGCCGCCACGACGGCTCGGTGTGGCAGTGGGACATGTGGCAGGCCGGCATGGGGCTCGTCGACTTCACGAATCCCGACGCCGTCGCCTGGTACCAGTCGAAGCTCGAGGTGCTCCTCGGGCAGGGCGTCGACTGCGTGAAGACCGACTTCGGTGAGCGCATCCCGACGGATGTCGCGTGGTTCGACGGATCCGATCCGGAGCGCATGCACAACCTCTACGCCCAGCTGTACAACCGCGCCGTGCACGACGTGCTCGTGCGCGTGCGGGGAGAGGGCGAGGCGGTGCTGTTCGCCCGGTCGGGAACAGCCGGCGGCCAGGCGATGCCCGTGCACTGGGGCGGCGACAACACCTCGAGCTTCGTCTCGATGGCAGAGACGCTGCGCGGCGGCCTGTCGCTCGCGCTCAGCGGGTACGCGCACTGGAGCCATGACATCGGCGGGTTCGAAGGCACGCCCGAGCCGCTGGTGTTCAAGCGCTGGACCGCGTTCGGTCTGTTGTCGAGCCACAGCCGCTTCCACGGCTCCGAGTCCTACCGGGTGCCGTGGTCGTTCGACGAGGAGGCGGTGGAGGTGACGCGCGTCTTCACCCATCTGAAGATGCGGCTGATGCCGTATCTCTTCCAGCTCGGCATCGCCGCGGCGGCGACCGGCGCCCCCGTGATGCGCCCGCTCATCCTGGAGTTCCCCTACGACCCGGCCGTCGCCTACCTTGACCGCCAGTACATGCTCGGCGCTGATCTGCTCGTGGCCCCGGTGCTGTCCGCGTCGGGCGAGGTGGAGTTCTACCTTCCCGCCGGGCCGTGGACGCACCTACTCACCGGCGAGGTCGTCGAGGGCGGCGGCTGGCGTCGCGAAGTGCACGACGTCACGAGTCTCCCCCTCTACGTGCGGCCCGGAGCGGTGCTCCCCTGGGGCGCCCGCACCGACCGTCCCGATTACGACTACCTCGACGGCCTGCAGCTGCGGGTCTTCCCGGGCGGTTCGGGCATCGCGACGATCACCGTGACGACACCGGATGGGCGTGCGCAGAGTTTCGACGTCGACCGCACGGCGGTGACGGGATGACGCATCCGCTCGTCTTCCCGCCGGGATTCGTGTTCGGATCGGCGACCGCCGCCTACCAGGTCGAAGGCGGGGCGACCGACGCCGGTCGCGGACCGTCGATCTGGGACACGTTCAGCCGCACTCCGGGGAAGGTCTGGAACGGCGACACCGGCGATGTCGCGTGCGATCATCTGCACCGGTGGGAGAGCGACCTCGACCTCATGGCGGAACTGGGCCTGCGGGCCTATCGCTTCTCGATCTCGTGGCCTCGCGTGATTCCCGACGGGCGCGGCGCAGTGAACAACGCCGGACTCGATTTCTACTCGCGCCTCGTGGACGGGCTCCGAGCACGCGGCATCCGTCCCGTCGCGACGCTGTACCACTGGGACCTCCCCCAACCGCTGGAGGATGCCGGGGGCTGGCCGGTGCGCGAGACCGCGGAGGCGTTCGCGGAGTACGCGGCGGTCGTCGGCGCAGCGCTCGGCGACCGCGTCGACACGTTCACGACGTTGAACGAGCCCTGGTGCTCGGCCTACCTCGGCTACGGGCAAGGCGGGCACGCGCCCGGACGCACCGAGCCGGGGGCGGCGCTCGCCGCGGTGCATCATCTCAACCTGGCTCACGGACTCGGTGCGGCGGCCCTGCGCGCATCCTCGACCGCGGATCCCGACCTGTCGGTCACGCTCAACTTCCACGTGCTTCGCGGTGCCGGCGACGGCGCCGACGAGGCCGTGCGTCGCATCGACGCCCTCGCGAACCGCGCCTTCACCGGGCCCATGCTCCACGGGGAATACCCCGCGGATCTGCTGGCGGACACGTCCGCCGTGTCGGACTGGTCGTTCGTGAGGCCCGGCGATCTGGCACTCGTCCACCAGCCCCTGGACGTACTCGGGGTCAACTACTACTCGACGGCGACCGTGCGCCTATGGGACGGAGCCTCCCCCCGCCAGAGCAACGACGGGCACAAGGCCGCGGCGGGCGGGACCGCCTGGCCGGGCAGTGACGGCATCGTCGAGTTCGTCGAGCAACCCGGTCCTCACACGGCGATGGGCTGGAACATCGCGCCCGAAGGCCTGACGGAGCTGCTGCTCGCCCTGTCGGCCGAGTTCCCCGCGCAGCCGCTCATGGTCACCGAGAACGGCGCGGCTTTCGACGACGTCGTCTCGCCGGACGGCCGCGTCGACGACCCGCTGCGAGTGGACTACCTCGCACGGCACTTCGCGGCCGCGCGCGATGCCCTCGATGCGGGTGTCGATCTGCGCGGGTACTACGTGTGGTCGCTGCTCGACAACTTCGAGTGGGGATACGGCTACGCGAAGCGGTTCGGCATCGTGCACGTCGACTTCGAGACGCTCGCGCGCACGCCGAAATCGAGCGCGCTCTGGTACCGCGACCTCATCCGCTCGCAGCCCTGACACCCTCGCAGACGCCCTCGCTCTCGCCCTCGCTCTCGCCCTCACCCTCGCTGTCGCCCTCGAACGACGCCGAATCAACACCCCACCGCCGAGTCCACACGTCGGGCCCGCGAGGAACGCGTGGATTCGGCGGGCGAGCGTGGACTCGGCGGGGTGACGGCGAGAGGAGCGCGGCGAGCGCGCCGCGGGACGCGCAGAGCGCGGGCCGCGGCATCCTCACACCAGCGACTCGCGCCAGGCGGCGTGCAGCTTCGCGAACGTGCCGGTTCCCGCGATGAGGGCGGCGGGGGCGTCGTCCTCGATGATGCGGCCGTGCTCCATCACGAGCACCCGGTCGGCGATCGCGACCGTCGAGAGGCGGTGGGCGATGATGATCGCCGTGCGGTCGGCCAGCAGGGTCTGCAGGGCGTCCTGGATGAGGCGCTCCGATGGGATGTCGAGCGACGCCGTCGCCTCGTCGAGGATCAGAACCGCCGGGTTGGCGAGGAACGCGCGCGCGAACGAGATCAGCTGCCGCTGACCGGCCGAGACGCGACCGCCGCGCTTGTTCACGTCGGTGTCGTAGCCGTCCGGAAGCGACCGGATGAAGCCGTCGGCACCGACCGCGCGCGCCGCGGCACGGATCTCATCGATCGTCGCGTCGGGCTTGCCGAGCGCGATGTTGTCGGCGACCGTGCCGCTGAACAGGTACGCCTCCTGCGTGACCATCACGATCGCCCGGCGAAGGTCACCCTGCGACAGCGCACGCAGGTCGACACCGTCGAGCGTCACCGCTCCCCGAGTCGGGTCGTAGAAGCGCGAGATCAGCTTCGCCAGCGTCGACTTGCCGGCTCCCGTGGTGCCGACGAGCGCGATCGTCTGACCCGCCGGGATGTCGAGGGAGAAGTCCGGCAGGATGACGCGGCCGTTGCCGTACGCGAACTGCACCTCGTCGAACCGCACCGCACCGCGCGCGTTCGGCAGGGCGGTCGGCGTGGCGGGGTCGGGCACACTCGGCGACTCCTCGAGCACGCCTGACACCTTCTCGAGCGCCGCCGTGGCCGACTGGTAAGAGTTGAGGAACATCGCGACCTCTTCGAGCGGGCTGAAGAAGTTGCGGATGTAGAGCACGGCGGCCAGCAGCACACCGATCTCGAGGAAGCCGCCGGTCACGCGCACCGCACCCCACACCAGCACGACCGCCATCGTGACGTTCGCGAGCAGGATGAGACCCGGGTCGAGAACGCCGTACAGCTTCACGAGGCTGAGGTTCACGCGCCGGTAGTCGCTGGCGACCTCGGCGAACTCCTCGTCGTTGCGGCGTTCCTTGCGGAACGCCTTCACCGCGCGGATGCCGGTCATCGTCTCGACGAAGTGCACGATGAGACGGGCGCTCACGACGCGCGACTCGCGGAAGCCCTTCTGGGACTCGAGGTAGAACCAGCGCATGAGCAGCACGAGCGGGATGCCCATTGCGACGAGCACGAGCCCCGACTGCCAGTCGATCAGGAAGAGCGCCACCAGCGTGAAGATGCCGTAGAGCGCGCCCTGCACGAGCTGGTTCAGTCCGCCGTCGAGCAACTCGCGGATCGACTCCAGGTCGCTCGTCTGCCGCGAGATGATGCGACCCGAGGTGTACGTCTCGTGGAACTCGAGGCTGAGTCGCTGGGTGTGCCGGAAGATGCGGGTGCGCAGGTCCATGAGGATCGCCTGGGTGAGCCGAGCCGAGAGCACGACGAACCAGCCGATCAGCAGCGCGCCGCTGATGCCCGTGACGATGTAGACGGCGGTGACGGCGGCCGCCGGCATCCAATCGGCGTTCTGCAGCACCGCCGGCAGGGCGTTGTCGATGCCGTACGCGATGAGCGCGGGACCGAGCACGCGCAAGCCCGTCGAGGCGATGACGACGATCGCGGTGAGGCTCAGCAGTCCTTTCATCGGCGAGACGAGGGAGCCGAGCAGGCGCAGCGAACGGCGACGGATCGCCCGACTCTCGGCTGCGGTGTAGTCGTTGCGGTCTTCGCCCTGGGTGCCCTGCACGGTGGTGCTCATGCCCGCACCTCGCTCTCGCTCAGATCGATCGGACCGGTTTCGTCGTACCGATGGTCATCATCGGATGCCTCGCGCCGCTGCTCGCTCTCGATCTCGAGGCTCGAGATCACGAAGCGGTAGTGCTCGCTGTCGCGCAGCAGGTCGGAGTGGGTGCCGACCGCAGTGATGCGGCCGTCTTCCAGCACTGCGACCCGGTCGGCGAGCGCCACGGTCGAGGGACGGTGGGCGACGATCAGCGCGGTCGTGGTGGCCAGCACGCGACGCAGTGCCGCCTCGACCTTGGCCTCGGTCTCGACGTCGAGCGCCGAAAGCGGGTCGTCGAGCACGAGCACCGACGGCGCCGCCGCGACAGCGCGGGCGAGCGCGAGGCGCTGACGCTGACCGCCGGAGAGACTCAGACCCTCCTCGCCGACGGTCGTGTCGACGCCCTGCGGCAGGTCGTAGGCGAACTGGGCCTGCGCGATCTCGAGCGCTTCGGCGAGCACCGCCTCGGCCTCGGGGCTGCGCACGTCGAGATCGTCACGGCCGAGCAGCACGTTCTCGCGCACGGACGCCGAGAACAGCGTGGCATCCTCGAACGCCATCGCGATGTGGCGACGCAGCTCGTCGAGCCGCAGGTCGCGCACGTCGACGCCGTCGATCTCGACCGAGCCCCCGGTGACGTCGTACAGGCGTCCGGGCAGGGTCGTGAGCGTCGTCTTGCCGGAGCCGGTGAGTCCGACGAGCGCCATGGTCTCGCCGGGCTCGAGCTCGAGGTCGATGCCGTCGAGCAGATCGCGCTCGGTCGCCGGGGCATCCTGGTAGCGGAACCGCGCGCCGCGGAAGACGAGCCGCCCGCGCGGGTCGACGACCGTCGACGGCGTCTCGGGGTCGACGATCGTGTTCTCCTCGTCGAGCACCTCGAAGATGCGGTCGGTCGCTGTGCGCGTGTCGATGAGGAACGAGAACAGGAACCCGAGCGACTCGAGAGGCCACCGCAGCGCGGTCGCCATCGCGAAGAACGCGAACAGCTCGCCGACGCTCAGCTGACCTGAGCTGGCCAGCAGGATGCCGACCAGCAGGCAGAGCGCGAAGGCGACCATCGGCACGACCTCGAGCCAGAACCACAGGGTGCCGACTTCGCGGGCCTTGCCGAGCTCGGTCGCACGCAGCGACTCGACCTGACGGGTGAACTTCCGCAGGGCGTGGGGGCCACGGCCGAACGCCTTGAGCACGCGGATGCCGTGCACGCTCTCCTCGACCGCGGTGGCGAGGTCACCGGCCTGGTCCTGGCTGAGGCGTGCGAGACGGCCGTACTGCCGCTCGAACCGGAAGCCGAAGTACCACAGCGGCACCGAGACGACGAGGAAGGTGGTGCCGAGCGCCCAGTGCCAGTTGAACAGCAGCACCGCGCCGATGAGCACCGTCATGAGGTTCACGACGAGCAGGATCGAGCCGAACGCGAGCCACCGGCGCACGAGGTTGATGTCCTGCATCATGCGGCTGAGCAGCTGCCCCGACTGCCACCGGTCGTGGAAGGCGACGGGCAGACGCTGCAGGCGCCGGTAGAACTGCTGGCGGATCTCGAACTCGACACCGGTCGCCGGCGTCAGCACGAACGCGCGGCGCAGGAACACGAACAGCGCCTCGAGCACGCCGAGGGCGAGCACCCCGAGCGACGCCCAGATGATGAGGGCGATGTTGGCCTGCGCGATCGGCCCGTCGACGGTGATCTGGAGCACGATCGGAATGACGAGGCTCACGATCGCCGCACCGAGCGCGGACGCGAAGCCGGCCGCGAGGCGCGGGAGCACCGGACGGGCGAAGGGGATGAGGCGCGCGAGCGCGCGCAGGGTGGAGAGCTGTTCCTGGGGTCGCTGAGTCATGGTGATGCTGTGTGTCGTGTGGGGGGAGGTCCGCCGAGTGGCGAGCCCTCCAGCTTATTCCCAGCTTCTCCGGAGCGCAACGCTGGCGTGTCGCCGCGGATTCCCGCGGGTGCCGGCGCGGCGCGAGCCGTGGCATCCACAGCCTGCCGCGCACCCTCCGCGCCGCGCACTCCCCCGCCCGATCTCCGCCACCGAATCCACACGTTGTCGCCGAATCCACGCCATAGCGACGTCGGCGGCGCGTTGATTCGGCGACAACGTGTGGATTCGGTGGCGGAGATCGGGCGGGGGAG
>NZ_SCOB01000035.1:0-11270 GCF_005503465.1 Microbacterium sp. 4NA327F11
CGAGGGGTGAGTGGGCTGCGCGGTGATCGACGCCGGTCGTTCTCAGCCCACCGCTTCGCCGAGCTCGAGCCAGCGCTCCTCGAGTTCGACGGTCTCGGTGGTGAGCTGATCGCGCTCGGTCTGCAGCGCTACGAGCGCGGCGTAGTCGTCATGCGCGTCGGCGAGCCGCACATCGACCGCCGAGATCTGCTCCGCCAGCTTCGCGAGCCGCCGGTCGATGGCGGCGAGCTCCTTCTCGGCCGCCCGGCGTTCGGCGCCCGAGAGGGCCGGGGTCGATGCGGCGGGGGTGGATGCCGCGGCCCGGGGCGCGGCGGTCGCGGGGCGTGACGCGGCATCCGTCATCGCGGCCCGCAGGCGCAGGTACTCATCGACGCCGCCGGGCAGGTGGCGGAAGCGGTGGTCGAGCACGGCGTACTGCTGATCGGTGACGCGCTCCATGAAATAGCGGTCGTGGGAGACGACCAGCAGGGTGCCCGGCCACGTGTCGAGCAGGTCCTCGAGGGCGGCGAGCATGTCCGTGTCCATGTCGTTGGTTGGTTCGTCGAGGATGAGCACGTTCGGTTCGCCCATGAGCACCAGCAGCAGCTGCAGGCGCCGCTTCTGACCGCCGGAGAGGTCGCCGACCGGCGTCGACAGCTCCGATGCGCGAAAGCCGAGCCGTTCGAGCAGCTGGGCGGGCGTGAGCTCCTTGCCGCCGGCGACGTAGGTCGTCTTCTGCTCGGCCAGCACCTCGCGCACCCGCAGGCGTTCGACCGGCTCGAGCTCGGTGAGCCGCTGCGTCAGGTGCGCGACCTTGACGGTCTGCCCCCGCTTGACGCGCCCGGACGTGGGGGCGAGGGTGCCGGCCACGAGTGCGAGCAGGGTCGACTTGCCCGCGCCGTTCGCCCCGAGGATGCCGGTGCGCTCGCCGGGGGCGATGCGCCACTCCACTCGATCGAGCACGGGCTTCTCGTCGAACGAGACGGAGGCGTCGACGAGGTCGACGACGTCCTTTCCGAGTCGGGCGGTGGCGAGCTTGGTCAGCTCGATGCCGTTGCGCGGGTCGGGCTCGCCCTCGATCAGCTGGGTCGCCGCATCGATGCGGAACTTCGGCTTGGACGTGCGCGCCGGGGCCCCTCGGCGCAGCCACGCGAGCTCCTTGCGCAGCAGGTTGCGGCGCTTGTCCTCGGCGACGGCGGCCTGCCGGTCGCGTTCGACGCGCTGCAGGATATACGCCCCGTACCCGCCCTCGAACGGCTCCACCTCGCCGTCGTGCACCTCCCACATGCGCGTGCAGACGGCGTCGAGGAACCAGCGGTCGTGCGTGACGACCAGAAGGGCTCCGGATGCCGCGCTCCACCGCGCCCGCAGGTGCTCCGCGAGCCAGGTGATGCCTTCGACGTCCAGGTGGTTGGTGGGCTCGTCGAGGGCGACGACATCCCAGTCGCCGACGAGCAGACGCGCGAGCGCGACCCGGCGACGTTGGCCGCCGGAAAGCGTGTCGACGTCGGCGTCGAGGGCGAGATCGCCGACGAGCCCCTTGAGCACGTCGCGCACCCGGGCGTCTCCGAGCCACTCGTGCTCGGGCCGGTCGCCGACGATCGTGTGCTGCACGCTGCCGGACTCCGGCAGGTCGTCGTCCTGGGCGAGCATGCCGACGCGGATGCCGCCGCGCACCGTCACCTTGCCGGCATCCGGTGCGTACCGCTGCATGAGCACGCGCATGAGGGTCGACTTGCCGTCGCCGTTGCGGCCGACGATGCCGATACGGTCGCCGTCGGCGACACCGACGGTGACGTCGTCGAGCACGACCTTCGCGGGGAATTCGACGTGCAGATGCTCGCCGCCGATGAGATGGGCCATAGCAGTCCAGGCTATCGAGCGATCCGCTGACCTCAGCGCGTGCTGGAGGCTCCCACCACGAGTTCGACGGGGAGGATCGCTCGCGCACCGTCGCCGCCGTTCATCATCGTGTCGAGCATGTCCATCGCGCGCACGGCGATGCGCTCCCAGTCCTGCTTGATGGTCGTGATCGTCGGAGTGATCTGACGGGTCCATGCGACACCGTCGAATCCGCACAGAAGGATGTCTTCGGGCACTCGGCGGCCCTCTTGGAGTGCGCGGAACAGCGCTCCAACGGCGTGCATGTCGCTGACGGCAAATACGGCATCTACGGTGTCGTCGGTCTCGAGCAGTTCCGCCATCGCGTCCTGTCCGCCGTCCATGCCGTAGGCATCGCCGATGATGAGCACGTCCGACTCGGCCACGCCTCGGTCGCGCAGTCCGGCGAGGAAGCCCTCGCGCCGGTCATGGGTCGAAGGGAGATAGCCGTGTCCGCCGATCATCGCGAAACGTGTGCCGCCGGCGTCGTGGAGGTGATGCGCCGCGAGTCGGCCGCCCCCGAAGTCGTCTGAGCGCACCCAACCCCCGATCAACGGCGAGTCGGCCGGCTCGTCGCAGGCGACGATGGGGACGGGGCTCGCCTGGAGCATGTGGACCCCCGAGCGCGGCGGGCGAGACGGCGAGAGCAGCACCCCGTCGGTCGATCGAACCAGGCTCTCGAGTGCATCGAGCTCCACCGCGGGGGTGAAGTCGGACACACTCAGGACGAGCGACCAGTCGCGCCGCTGCCCCTCGCGCTCGAACGCGTGCGCCAACTCCGCGTACGCGGGGTGACGCACGTCGGGGAGAATGATTCCGACGGTGATGCGATCGGTGCGTCGTGCGCGCGCCTGCGCGCGCGGGTAGCCGAGTCGCTGTGCGGCATCGAGAACGCGATCGCGCAGAGCCACGCTCACTCCGCGGTTGCCCGTGAGAGCATTGCTCGCCGTCGCGAGGCTGACCCGTGCCGCGGTGGCGACCTCTTGGAGGGTCGGGGAACGAAGATCCTCGCCGGTCATACGCCTCCCTCCGTCGTGAGTGTAGCGACGTGCACGATCACGGCCGGACCCGATCGGCGTAGGCGACGAATCCTCGTAGCGCGTCGGCGAGCGCACGTCCCTGCACCTCGAGCGCGCGCTGCCCCCATGTCGCGTCGGCGTGAGAGGGATCGCCGATCGTGCCGGTGCCGGAGAGATCCTCGGAGTGCCAAGGCACGCCGATGGGTCCCAGTGGGGACACCCCTCCCGTGCGAGGGAAGCGCGTCTCCAGATCGACCCCGTCGCTGCGGAGCGCGGTCGTGTCGACGAGGTCCGGACGTAGCGCGAGCATCACGCTCGTCTCGTAGTGCCCCGCGTGGACGTCGGTCTCGGCTGCAGCGTGCGATGCGACGAGGTCGGCATCGAGCGGAAGCGACGGTGCATGCACGGTGAATGCATGGAGCCCGCGTTCTCGACGGATCGTCCGTGTCGCGACGTGCAGCACTTCGGGGTTCCCGCCGTGTCCGTTCACGAACACGATCGCTCGCATCCCGGAGGCCTGCGCCGCGCGAGCGACGTCGTCGCACACGCGCAGGATCGTGTCGGCTGCGAGTGAGATGGTCCCGGCGTGCGACGCGTGCTCCGGAGAGAATCCGTATGCGAGCGCGGGGAGCAGCCATGTCTCCACTTCGCCGGCGAGGCGATCGCACGCGCGTCGGGCGAGCGCGGCCGCGATGATCGTGTCGGTGTCGACGGGAAGGTGAGCGCCGTGCTGCTCGGTCGCACCGACCGGCTGCACGGCGATGCCCCCCGCGGTCGCGACGCGGACGATATCGGGTGCGCGGGTCACAGGCCGAGAAGCGCGCGCGCCTCGACGCGCTCGGGGGATTCGACCGTGTAGACGCCGCGTGACGCGACGGAGAATGCGGTGGCGCCCACCGTGCGCTCCCCGCGGGCCCACATGCAGGCGTGCTCCGCGGTCAGGCGCACCAGAACTCCCTTGGCGCCGAGCGTGGACTCGGTGACGGCCGCGATCTGGTCAGCCAACCGCTCCTGCATCTGTGGACGCGCCGCGAGCACGCGGATCATCGTGTCGAAGTCCCCGATGCCTGCGAGCCGACGATCGGGGAGGTAAGTGACCGACACCGTCCCCTGGAACGGCAGCAGGTGGTGCTCGCAGATCGAGGAGTAGGGGATGTCGCGCACAGCCACCGGCCCCGGATACACCCCTTCGATCGGCTCGCCGCCGCCCAGGGCGGCCGCCGGGTCGCCGTGGATCCCGGAGAAGATGTCCAGAGCTGCCTGAGCCACGCGACGCGGTGTGTCCACGAGGGTGGGGTGGTCGACGTCGAGCCCGATGGCGGTCATGTAGTCGCGCACTGCGCGGGCTGCGGCATCCACATCCGGTTCGGTGGAGGTCGCGGCGACGAAATCGAGGGAGGTGGTCATGAGGCGTGCCTTTCTGTGGTGCCGGCGAACAAGAGCTCGGAAGCCCGATCGACGTAGTGGTGAAACTCGGGGGAAGACATGTCTGCGAGGCGCCGAGGGCGCGGCAGGTCGACGTCGATGATGTCGACGATGCGACCCGGACGCGCGCTCATGACGGCGATGTGATCGCTCAGCAGCACCGCTTCCCGGATGCCGTGGGTGACCATCACCGTCGTGGCGTGCTGTTCGCTCCACAACCGCTGCAACTCGAAGTTGAGATGCTGCCGTGTCATGTCGTCCAAGGCGCCGAACGGCTCGTCGAGGAACAACACCGATGGCCGCAGTGCCAGCGCGCGGGCGATCGCGACGCGCTGCCGCATTCCGCCGGAGAGCTGCCATGGTCGCGCGTGTTCGAACTGCTCGAGGCCGACCATGGACAGCAATTCATCCACCCAGTCGCGTTCGACAGGGCGCCCGGCGAGTGTGAAGGGGAACTCGACATTGCGTCGCACGGTGCGCCATGGCAGGAGCGCGTGATCCTGGAAGGCGATGCCGTACTTCTGGCCCAGACGCAGGTTGTGGGGGGAGAGGCCCTCGACGGTGATCCGGCCCGTGGTCGGTGCATCCAGGCCGGCCATCATCCTCAAGAGGGTCGATTTCCCGCACCCGGACGGCCCGAGCAAGGAGAGGAAGCTCCCCTTGCGGGTCTGCAGGGTCACGTCCGACACGGCTGTGACCTCGCGATCACGGCTACCGAAGCGACGGGTGACGTTCGTCAGTGACACACCGGGATCGGTCATGAGGCTCCTCCTCGACGGGATGGGTGCGTGCGCGTGGGTGGGTATCGATGCGAGAGCACGAGCCGTTCCACGAGTGCGGCCAGAGCGTAGGCGGCGAGCGCGAGGGCGACTGTTACGGCGACCAGCGTCCACAGCAGGGGGTAATTCGAGTACGACTTGCTTGTGAGGAGATTCGCGCCGAGCCCCTCGAACGAGAAGAGGAATTCGTACAGCGTCGCGGCGGAGACCGTGGCGGGCGCCGCGATCTTGAGTCCGGCGAAGAGGGACGGAAGCGCGGCCGGCAGCTGAACGTGCCAGAGCAGGCGTCGCCTCCCACCGCCGTACGCGTGCACCAGCTCGATCGTCTCGGGCGAGGCGCTCGACAGGCCGGCTCGGATGTTCATCATCAGGGGGAAGAGCGTCACGATGGCTGCCACGACCGCGGCGGTCAGCACGCCGCTGCCGAAGACGGCGAAGATCACGGGAGCCATCGCGATCAGCGGGACGGTCTGGAGCACGAGCGCGATCGGGAGGAACATGGCGCGGGCGGTCGAGGAGAGCGATAGCACGATGGCTCCGACGGTCGCCGCAGTAACGCCGAAGATCAGACCCACCGCGGCGTGGAACACCGTCACGGCGATGATCGGCACCAGGTCGGCGCGTCGGTCTGCCGCCGAAACCGGTTTGGCTGCACCGTCGACGAACAGGTAGCGCCAGACGTCGATGGGCGTCTTCGCCTGATAGGTGCTGATCGTGGACGTCGTGATGATCACCTGCCACAGGAGCAGGACCAGGATCAGGGTCGCTGCGGCGGAGAGAAAGGAGATGATCGCGCGTCGTGGGATCCGAACGCTGCGGACCTTGCGGGGGAGATCGGTCATCTCCGACCCCCCGTCATCGATGTCCACGGCGCGCTCAACCGTGCAACCAAAGCGACGCCGGCATAGCCGAGCGCAGACACAAGGGTCGCGAGCAGTGCGATCGCCCACATCCCGACGTAATCACCGACGTACTGCTGTGAGAGGAGGAGGCGGCCGACGCCTGTGTCGACACCCACGGCGAAGAACTCACCGGTCATGGCGCCGAGGAACGCTGCGGGCGCGCCGATCTTGAGAGCGGCGATCACAGACGGGACGGCGGCGATGATCCGTACTGTGCGGATCGCGGTCCACTCGCTGCCTCCGTACGCATAGACGAGGTCCACCTGGCTCGATGTCGCCGCACGCAGGCCGAGGAGAACGCCGACGATCATCGGGAACTCCACGGCAAGCACCGCCAGCGTGATGCTCACCGCGCGGCTGCCCGTCGGGGAGAGCAGGACCACGATCGGACTGATGGCGGCTACCGGCGCGCAGGCGGCGATCACGCCGATGTTGTTCACGACGTCATCGAGCCAGGGGAGCAGCATCACGACGACTCCGAGGATGAGCGCGGCGAGTGCGGCGATCGCGTAGCCGATGAGGGCACTGGACGCCGTCGCGGACAAGCCCGACCAGTAGCCAGGGTCTGCGAGGTCCTGCACCGCGCGGCGCGCTACCTCGCCGGGAGGGGGTATCGCGCCGAACGAGCCGTTCGCTCGGGTGAAGGCCGTCACGGCGACGATCTGCCACCCGCCGAGAATCAGGGCGACCCCGGTGACCGCCAGTGCGGTCGCCCGGGCGCGGGGGCGACGGAGAGCACGCATGCGATCCCCTTTCTGAGGCGGAAATGGGGATGCCGGCCGTAGCGGCCGGCATCCCCGAGGGATCAGGAGGTCGGAACCGTGAATCCGGGGATCAGGTCCGGGTTCTCCTGGTAGAGCTCACTCAGCAGTGAGGTGTCGAACATCGCAGGGTCCGCAGTGATACCGGCGGCCGCGAGCGACGCCGTGGCCTGCGTGACGAGGCTGGGCGTGATCGTGAAGATGCCGTTCTTGACCGTGTCGGGCGTGAGCATGAAGGAGGGCAGCACGGCGGCGCTGTCGACCTGCAGCGACCTGTCGAGGTCGTTCTGGGCTCCGCCGTACTCCATCGCGATGTCTGCGATCGCGTTGGTGCCCTGCGTGAGGGCCGAGTTCCAGCCTTCGATTGCGCTCTTCATGAGCGCCTTCACTTCATCCCTGTGGTTCTTCAGTGCGTCATCGCTCACCACGATCGCGTCGCCGAATTGCGCGTAGTTCGCGTCGGCGAACGACATCGTCACGACGTCGCCACCGGCGTTCTTCACCGCGATGGGATAGTTCGTCAGGAACCCGATGAGGGCATCGACCTGGCCGTTCATGAGCGGATCGATCCCGGCCGGCACAGAGACGAACGTGACGGTGTCCTCGGGGAGATTGTTCGCCTTGAGCACCGCTTCGACGGCGAGCTTCCCACCGGCATCCACTCCGATCTTCTTGCCGGCGAGGTCGGCCACGGTGCGGATGGGGTTCTTCGCGAGCGAGACGAACCCGACGGGGTTGCGCACGAACTGGGCGCCGATGATCTTGAGGGGAGCGCCGTCGTTGATGGCGCCGGTGATGCCGGTCAGGTCGGACGCGAGTCCGATGAGCGCCTGCCCCGACAGCACGCTGTCCCAGGAGTTGGTCGAGCCGCCACCGGCGATCAGGTCGACCGAGCTGAAGCCGTTCTTTGTGTAGTCGCCGTCCTTGTCGGCGAAGTAGTAGCCGGCGAACTCGTAGTTCTTGATCCAGCTCAGGGCGATCCCCGCGCTGCCGTACGAGGCGGAAGACGTGGAGGTGGTGGGCGATGCGGCGGCGCAGCCGGCAAGCACGGTGACCAGTGCCCCTGCCGTCAGTGCCAGAGCGGCGGTGCGGATGCGGAATCGGGTGGTGCGGGAGGTGGTGCGGGTGGAGCCAGTGCTGTGCGCGCGGTCTCGGGCAGCGCGCGAAAGGGGATTCGTCACGAGGACCTCCATCTGTGTAAGACCGAGGTCAGCGTAAATCTTTTACGTTTCGTGAAAAGTTCCGTGATGTGTCGAGCGAGTTTCCGACTGCCTCACGCGTCGAATCCGAGGCTGAGCTTGCGCAGCAAAGACGCGAGGCGTTCGCGATCGGTGCGCGAGAGCCGCTCGAGCAGGTGCGCCTCGGCATCGACGAGACGTGTGATCGCGGCGTCGACGCGCACGCGACCGTCGTCGGTGAGGGTCACCAGGATGCTGCGCCCGTCGGCCGGGTCGGCCTCGCGCTGCACGAGGCGGCGCCCCACGAGCCGGTCGATGCGGTTGGTCATGGTGCCGCTCGAGACGAGGGTCTGCTGCAGGAGGGTCTTCGGGCTCAGCTGGTAGGGCTCGCCGGCGCGGCGCAGCGCCGACAGCACGTCCCACTCCCACGGTTCGAGCTCGCTGCGGCGGAACGCCTCACGCCGGGCGCGGTCGAGGTGGCGGGAGAGCCGGTCGACGCGGGAGAGTACTTCGAGAGGCGAGAAGTCGAGGTCGGGGCGCTGGGTCATCCAGGCCTCGACGATGCGGTCGACCTCGTCGCTCTCGGGTGCCATCCGCCCATTATCGCGCGCCGCGTCTCCGGTCCCGGGCGCGGGGCGACGAGGTGGCAGACTTGGGGGCGGTTCCCGACGGCGCAGGCCGTGGGCGGGCCGGTCCGCCGTGGTGTAATGGCAGCACGACAGCCTTTGGAGCTGTGAGGTTCAGGTTCGAGTCCTGGCGGCGGAGCATGAACGAGCAGAACGCCACCGGCCTCGCCGTCGTCATCCTCGCCGCCGGCCAGGGCACCCGCATGAAGTCGTCGCTGCCGAAGGTGCTCCATCAGCTGGGCGGGCGGTCGCTGCTCGCGCATGTGCTCTCGACGGCGATCGAGCTGGAGCCCGACCGGGTCGTGGTGGTGGTGCGGCATGAGCGCGACCTCGTCGCCGCGGCGGCGCTCGACGCGCTGCCGGGCGTGCAGGTCGTCGATCAGGACGACATCCCGGGCACGGGGCGCGCGACCGAGCTCGCCGTTGATGCGCTCGATGACTTCGACGGCGATGTGCTCGTGCTCTCCGGCGACGTGCCGCTGCTCGAAGCGCCGGTGCTCGCGGGGTTCGTGACCTCGCACCGACTGGCGGATGCCGCGGTGTCGGTGCTCTCGGCCCAGGTCGACGACCCGACCGGCTATGGGCGCATCGTGCGCGGCGCCGGGGGCGGTCTCGAGCGCATCGTCGAGCAGAAGGATGCCGCGGCCGCGGAGCTCGCGATCACCGAGATCAACGCCGGTGTCTATGTCGTCCGCGCCGCGACGCTGCGCGCCCATCTGCCGGGCCTCACGGCCGCCAACGCGCAGGGCGAGCGGTACCTCACCGACGTCGTCGCCCTCGCGCGCGCTGCGGGGGAGCGGGTGGCGGCGTACGGTGCCCCCGATGCATCCGCGGCTCTCGGCATCAACGACCGCGTGCAGCTGTCGGATGCGGCGCGCACGCTCAACGCGCGCACGGTGCGCCGGTGGCAGCTCGACGGTGTGAACGTGCTCGATCCGGCGACGACGTGGATCGATGTCACCGCGACGCTCGCCCCCGATGTGACCCTGCTGCCGAACACGCTCGTGCTGCGGGCGACGACGATCGGCGAGGGGGCGATCATCGGTCCCGACACGAGTCTCGCGGACTGCGAGGTCGGCGCCGGGGCGACCGTTCGTCGTTCGGATGCGACGCTCGCGGTCATCGGCGAGAAGGCCAACGTGGGTCCGTTCGCCTACCTCCGCCCCGGTGCGGAGCTCTCCCGCGGAGCGAAGGTGGGCACGTTCGTGGAGGTGAAGAACTCCACGATCGGCGAGGACAGCAAGGTGCCCCACCTGTCGTACATCGGCGACACGACGATCGGGCGCGGCGTGAACCTCGGGGCCGGCACGATCACGGCGAACTACGACGATCTGGTCAAGCACCGCACGGAGATCGGCGACGAGGTGCACTCCGGCTCGCACAACGTCTTCGTCGCGCCCGTTAGGATCGGTGATGGCGCGAAGACCGGAGCCGGCGCCGTCATCCGCAAGGACGTCCCGGCCGGCGCCCTGGCCCTCAGCGTCGCCCCTCAGCGCAACATCGAGGGGTGGGTCGAGAAGAATCGCTCGGGCACCCAGGCCGCGCAGGTCGCGGAGCGGGCCCGCCATGCACAGAAGGCAGACGATGGCGCGCAAGGACAAGACGGTCGATCTTGATCGGGAACGCGGCATAGCGCCGGGGCTGGTCGCCAAGACCAAGAAGCGACTCGTCGTCGCCACCGGCAGCTCGCACCCCGAGCTCGCCGCCGCCGTCGCCGCGGAGCTCGGCACCGAGCTCGTGCCGACCGAGTACCGCACATTCGCCTCGGGCGAGATGCTGACGCGGTTCGAGGTCTCGATCCGCGGGTGCGACGTGTTCCTGCTGCAGTCCTTCGGTCCGCCGGTCAACGAGTGGCTCATGGAGCTGCTCATCATGCTCGACGCCGCCAAGCGCGCCTCGGCGAAGCGCATCACGGTGGTGGCGCCGTACTACCCCTACTCCCGTCAGGACAAGAAGGGGCGCGGGCGTGAGCCGATCTCGGCGCGCCTGGTCGCCGACCTCATGAAGACCGCCGGCGCCGACCGCGTCATGAGCGTCGACCTGCACGCTGCGCAGATCCAGGGCTTCTTCGACGGACCCGTCGACCACCTCTTCGCCAAGCCCGTGCTGCTCGAGCACTTCCGCACCACGCTGAGCCTCGAGGACCGCGAGCTGCTGACCGTCGTCTCTCCCGACACCGGCCGCGTGCGGGTCGCTGACACATGGTCGGACAGCCTCGATGCGCCTCTCGCGATCATCCACAAGCGCCGCGACCCGAATGTCGCGAACCAAGTCACGGTCAACGAGATCGTCGGCCGGGTCGACGGCCGTGTGTGCCTCCTCGTCGACGACATGATCGACACCGGCGGCACGATCGTGAAGGCCGCCCAGGCGCTGAAGGCGAACGGCGCGCGCCGCGTCATCGTCGCAGCGACCCACGCGGTCTTCAGTGATCCCGCGACCACCCGGCTGCAGGACTCGTCGATCGATGAGGTCGTGGTCACCGATTCGATCCCGCTCGCCCCCGAGAAGCGGTTCCCGGGGCTGACGATCCTGCCGATCTCGCCGCTGCTCGCGCGCGCGATCCACGAGGTCTTCGAGGACGGCTCGGTCACGAGCATGTTCGACGGGGCTGCCTGACCGAGCGGATGCCGCGGGCCCGCGTCATCTACAACCGGTTGCCCGCTCTGCACGATCGTCCAGATTCATTCGCAAGGATGGATGAGCCCGGAGCTCCGGGC
>NZ_SCOB01000036.1:0-11185 GCF_005503465.1 Microbacterium sp. 4NA327F11
CCCCTCCCCCTCCCTCTCTCGTCGCCGCCTCGCTCCCTGCGCAATGTCGGAAGTTGTGGCCGACTCGCCGGGTCGCGCATGACGAGGGCGGGGTGTCGCGCACAACTTCCGACGGAGTGTGGAGTGACGTCCCCTCCCCCATGCCCGCAGGCCACCGACGATCCACGGATGCCGCGCTGCTCGGACACTCACGACGTGATGTGCGCCCACCATGGCCATGTGTGCGACGAGAGGACGGCGGTGCGAACGAGCGCGCAGCTTCGCGCGCTGCGCTACTCACGCACCCGCATCGAACGTGCGCTCGAGACGGGCGAGCTCATCCGCCTGCGGCGAGGCGTGTTCGCGACACCGTCGAGCTGCGACGATGTGCGTCGCGCTGCGCGGGCGGGAGGCCGGCTCGCGTGCATCAGCGCGGCTCGCCACCTCGGGATCTGGGTGCTGAGCGACGACGACCACCTCCACCTGCGCTGTGGCCACCACAGCCGCACCCCCACAATCATCGAAGCCGACACGATCGTGCACTGGGGCGACGCGCCGACCCCGCGGGCGACAGCGCGGAGCGTGCTCAGGGAGATCGATCGCTGCGCGGGAACGGAGCAGTTCTTCGTCGCCCTGGAGTCCTCCCTGCGCCTCGGACTCGTCGCGCCGCACGATCTCGCCTGGCTGCACGAGCGCACGAACGACCGAGCCCGCGAGGCGATCGCGTTCGCGCGAGACGATGCCGACAGCGGGCTGGAGTCGCTGATCCGCTGGCGATTGCGGCACTGGCAGCTCGACGTGCGCGCCCAGGTTTCCGTCCTCGGTGTCGGACGGGTCGACCTTCTCATTGACGGACGCCTCATCGTCGAAGCCGACGGGCGCGAGAACCACGCGGGCGCCGACCGGAGACACCACGACCTCGTTCGAGACGCAGCATCCGCCGCCTGGGGATACCGCACACTACGGTTCGACTACGCCCTGATCGTGAACGACTGGGACCTCGTCGAACGCGCGATCCTCGGCGCGCTCGGCCTGGGGTGATCGACCTGCGACGCACGCCGGTAGGCGTCGACAACCCGCTGCGATCATCACAACGTCGGAACTTTCTCCCGACACCCCGCCGCGCCGAGCGCAGTCGCGGGGTGCCATCGAGAAGTTCCGACGCTGCGGGGTGCGAGACACGCCGAAAGCCGGCGTCGCACACGGTCTGGCGCGTCAGCCTGAAGACCGGCGCGCACACGGTTGTGGCGCGTCAGCCCGGGACCGAGAACGCCCGGATGCCCCGGCCGGGCCGGGATGCCGCGGCGCGGCTGCCGCACGCCCGGATGCTGCCGCTCAGTCGCGGCGGGCAAAGGATCGATGGGGCGTACCGCGTCAGCCCGGGATGCCGCACGCCCGGATGCCGCGGCTCAGTCGCGCGGCGAGAGCAGGTAGGCGTTCAGCTCGGCCGTGAAGGCCGCATCATGCGGGAGAGCCCGGCCGTCGACGGCCGTGATCGGGGCCGCGAGGCGGACGCTCGAGACGAGCCACGCGGCATCCGCGTCGGCGAGGGCCGCCGTCGGAAGGGTCTCGTAGGCGGTCGTGAACCCCCGCTCGGCGAGGTGGGCGAACAGGCTCAGCTGAGTGGTGCCGTGCAGGATGCCGGCGGCGGGCTCGGGGGTCACGAACACATCGCCGCGGCGCAGCACGAGCGACGCGGTCGGCGCCTCGAGCAGGAATCCATCGGACGTGGCGAAGACGGCGTCATCCGCGCCGCGTCGGTGCGCCTCGCGCAGCGCCGCCATGTTGGTCGCATACGACAACGTCTTCGCACCGAGCAGCAGCCAGGGGGCGCGGGCGGGTGCGGCGAGGTCGAGCCCGCGATCGAGCACGACGACGGAGATGCCTTCGGCGCGCGGGCGGGCATAGTTGGGCGCGGCCGACGCGGTCACCCACGCGGTCGGGGTCGGACCGTGCTCGATGCCGCGACTCAGGATGAGCTTGATGACCGCCTCGCCCTCCGGGCACTGCGCCGCCGCGCGGGCGACGGCGGCGCGCCACTGGGCGAGGTTCGGCACCGGAAGGTCGCAGATCTCGGCGGAGTGCGCGAGCCGCGCCAGGTGCGCCTCGACCTCCTGCGGGTGCCTGTCGACGACACCGATCGACTCGAAGATTCCGTCTCCGCGCTGGGTGCTGAGCTCGCCGATGCTGAGGGCGGGGGCCGAGGCGTCGACGGGCGCGAAGGTCGTGTCGAAGTCGGTGCGGGGGTCATCGGATGCCACGGGCTCGATGATGAGCGCGAAACGCCAGGTCATGCTGCGAGCCTACGCGCGCGACGGCGACGCGCCCGGGCGGATGACGCGGGAATGCCGCCCGGGGGCGCTCCGTTACACTGGACCGGCCGGGCCGCAGTAACCCCGGGCTCCAATATCTGCCGCTGCGAGCGGCCTTGCGCCGAGAGGCGTTTCTGCGGCTCGGTTCTTCTCTTCCTGCGTGCGGGTGCCGCCCGGTCGGGCGCGTCGCGATGCGAGGGCGTGACTCAGGAGCGAGCGTCGCGGCGCCGAAGCGCCGCCCGGTCGGGCGTGTCGCGGCACCCGAGCGCTACTCAGGCGAGCGCGTCGCGGCGCCAGAGCGCCGCCGCGCCCGAGAGGTCCTCCGCGTAGGTGTCGAGGCGCAGCGCCCGCGTCGTGAAGGCGCTCGCGCGCGCCGGCTCCGCGACGTCGTGGTCGTCGGCGAGCTGCACCGCACCGGCGGCGACGATGCGGCAGAAGGATGCCGCCCGCTCGAGTGCGACCGCGAAGTCACCCTGGAACAGCCCCCGCAGGATCGTGTCGATAAGGGTGACGAGCTCGTCCGGGCCGGCCGGGGTCGGCGCTCCTGCGACCACCTCGTCGGCTCCTGAACGTGCCAGGCGTCCGCGCTCGAACAGCAACGCCGCGGTGCGCGGGTCGTCGTGGATCATGAGCTGCAGCAGATAGAGCCGCCAGAGCGCGCCGGGCAGAGATCGAGCGGGCGCACGCGACCACAGATCGGCGATGTCGTCGATGCCGTGACGGTCGGTGAACGCGACGAGGCGTTCGACGACGTCGACGTCGGGGTCCTCGCGCACGCGCGCGAGGAGTGCGGCGGCGGTCGAGTGGGCGATGCGCGAGACCTCGGCCGGGTCGTCGCCCGAGTAGAGCCGGTCGAACAGCTCGGCGGGGCGGCGCGCGGGCTTGTGGTATGGCCGGGGATCGTCGCTCACCTGTCCAGGGTACGGGGCGAGGGGCGCCTCCCGGGCCGCACCGCCCGCCGGCTCAGCCGGCCTGGTTGATGCGGATGAGGTTGCCGGCCGGGTCGCGGAATGCGGCGTCGCGCGGCCCCCACGGCTGGTCGGTCGGCTCCTGCACGAGGTCGGCGCCGAGGGCGGTGAGGCGGGCGAACACGCCGTCGAGGTCGTCGGTCTCGAACACGATCGGGCCGATCGCGCCCTTCGCGACGAGCCGGTGCAGTGCCTCGGCGTCGTCGGGCGAGCGGCCGGCACCGGGCTCGGAGAGCACCACGGCCACGTCGGTGCCGGGCACGCCGAGCGTGACCCAGTGGAAGTCACCCGCGGCGACGTTGTTGCGCAGCTCGAGGCCGAGTCCGTCACGGTAGAACGCGATGCCGGCGTCGATGTCGTCGGCGGTGATCGGGAAGAAGCGGAGCGAGATCGAGGTCATGGCCTCCACGCTACGGGCGGGAGGCGGCATCCGCTTCTCTGATCCTGCTCACTCCGCACCGTCGGCGACCGGGACGCGGTGCGCGATCAGACGAACCGGGTGGGGCGGGTGAGCACCCGCGCCATGCAGGCCGGGATGTCCTCGGTGGCGGCGTGATCGCGGGCCCGGTAGGCGCTGGGCGTCTCGCCGACAAGCCGCGTGAACCGGGCGCTGAACGACCCGAGGGATGTCGCCCCCACCCGCATGCACGCATCGGTGACGGTAGCCCCCGCCCGCAGCAGCGCCATGGCGCGCTCGATGCGGCGCGTCATCAGGTAGCCGTACGGCGTCTCCCCGTAGGCGTCGCGGAACTCACGGGAGAAGTGCGCGGTCGACATGAACGCCTCGCGCGCCATGATCGCGACCTCGAGCGGTTCGGCGTACGAGCGGTCCATCAGGTCGCGCGCCCGTCGCAGGCGCGCGAGCGCCTCGGGGGTCTGCGCGCGGGGAGTCACCCGTTCACGCTAGCGCTGCGGGGGCCGGTGATGCCGGGCGCACGGGGTGCCGGTGACGCCGGTCTCCCCGGGCGCGCACGGCAGCGAGGTCAGGCCGGCGTCTCGATCGCGAGCACAGGCTTCGTCGTCGGCTGGCCGGTCGCCGAGCCGCCCTGCTGCTCCACCGTCACGGCGACGATGTCGCCCGCCTGGAACCCGCCGCGCAGCTGCGCGGTCGCCGACCCGCCCGACACATCGAACGTGCCCGCCGCGGTCGGCACGCCGTCTCGCAGGTACCAGAGCTCATAGGTGCGGTCGCTTGCGAGGCTCGCCATGCCCGACGAGACGAGCACGGCCTGCCCGAGCGAGGACGACCAGTGCAGGGTGGCCGTGCCGCCGCCGGTGACGCCCGCCTGGGCGCTGGCGGCATCCGGTGCCGACTCGATCTTCTCGAGCGCGACGACCGCCGCGGGCTTCGGGTTCAGCTGCCCGGCGATCATCGTGCCGCCGATGCCGATCGCGACCACCAGGGCGATGCTCGCGGCGAGGGCGAACAGGATGCGGCGTGCCCGCCGCGCGTTCGCGATGGGGACCGACCGCACCGATTCCACACTCGGTGTGACGAACGTGAAGGGCGCGGGCGGGGCGTCGGCCGCGGCATCCGCGTCGGTGTTCTGCGGGATGTCCTGGATGCGGGCGAGCAGCGAGGCGCGCAGCTCGGCGGGGGGCGCGACATCCGTCACGGTGTCGGCGAGCGCGGCCGCGGCCGCCTCATCGGCGGCGACGATGGCCGCCCACTCGGGGTGGGCGGCGAGCGCCTCGTCGAAGGTGCGCTGCTCGTCGGGCGAGAGGGCGCCGAGGGCGCGGGCGGCCGACAGCTCGGCGAAGTCGATCTCGTTCACGGGGTCACCCCCATCTCCTGTCTCAGTCGGGCGAGCCCGTCTCTCATGCGTGTCTTGATGGTGCCGAGCGGTGCGCCCACCAGGGCGGCCACCTCGCTCTGGCTGTAGCCGCCGAAGTAGGCGAGAGTGAGCGCTTCGCGCTGCGCCTCGGGAAGGGAACGCAGCGCGTCGTGCACACGTTCGGCGTCGGTTTTCAGTTCGATCTGCTCGGCGACGTCGGCGTGCGGCACCGCGATCTCCCGCAGCCCGGCTCGGGTGTCCCGGTCACTGCTCGACTGCGATGCGCGCACTCTGTCGACGGCTCTGCGGTGGGCGATGGTCATCACCCACGTGCGGCCTTGTCCCTTGTTCGGAACGAACCGCCCGGCGGATTGCCACAGTTCGAGGAAGACCTCCTGCAGCACCTCTTCGCTCTGCGACCGGTCGACGAGTACGCGCAGGATCAGACCGAACACCCGCGACGACAGCGCGTCGTACAGCTCGGCGAACGCGCCCTGGTCGCCGCCGGCGGTCGCCACCAGCAACTCGGCGATGCGGTCGACGACGGGACCCTCGTCGGGGACGTCAGCGCCGTCGATCACCATGTCGACCAGCATGCCGTACATTCACGGACTCCTCTCGCAGCGGACGGGGCGGGTGACGGATACCGCGGGCCGCGGCATCCGTCATCACCGTCATCCGAAGGTGAACGAGTAGGCCTGCACGCCGGGCGACACGGTCACCTCCAGCACGCGCTGACCGTCGGAGGCGGCTCCGCTGGAGACCAGTTGGTAGGCGTTGGGAGTGCCGCTGACCTGCACGGTCTGGGTGGCGCCGCCCTGCAGCGTGTAGGTGACGGTGCCGGTGCCGCCGAGCACCATCTGCACGATGCCGGCGTGGAAGCGCAGCCGCACCTGGGCGGGCTGGTCGGTGCCGGGGGTGATGCTCTGGGAGGTCAGGTTCCAGCTGCCCTGCAGGACGAACGAGTCGTCGGGCTGGGAGTCGGGGTAGGCGAAGGTGGTCGTGCCCGGGTCGTAGGCGGTGCCGCCGCCGAAGTTGGCCTGCTTGGCCGCGCCGAGGAACGTCTCCTGCGTGGTCGAGCCGACCTGCGGGGTGGTGTCCTGCACCTCGGTGGGCGGGGGCAGCTGCACGTTCGGGTTCGCCTGCACGAGCAGCTGGCGGATCAGGTTCTCGGTGGTGGCGTAGTTGCCTTCACCGAACTGGATGTTGCGCACCACCCCCTGCGCGTCGATCAGGTAGTGGGCGGGCCAGTACCGGTTGCGGTAGTTGGTCCAGGTGTCGAGGTTGTTGTCGATGGCGACCGGGTAGGTGATGCCGAAGTTCTTGGCACCGGCCATGACGTTCGCCGGGTCCTTCTCGAAGGCGTACTCGGGCGAGTGGATGCCGATGACCTCGAGTCCGAGCGAGGCGTAGGCCTTGTTCCAGGCGACGACATGCGGGATGGAGCGCTGGCAGTTGATGCACGAGTACGCCCAGAAGTCGATCAGTACGACCTTGCCCTTCTCCTGGGAGAGGGTGATCGGCTGGTCGTTGGGGGTGTTGAACCACTGCTGGATGCCCTTGATGCTCGGCGCCGTGCCGCACGATTCGAGCTCGGTGGCACCGGCGGTGCACTTGTCGAGGTTCTTGTTCTCGTCGTTGACGAGGCCGCCGAGGGCGAGAGCCTTCTGCGCGTCGGGGTTGTCGGTGAGCTGCTGCTGCAGCCCCGACGTGTAGTCGGGCACGAGCTGCTGCAGCAGCTGGGGCACGTTGAACACCAGCCCGACCGACAGCGCGATCATGGCGGAGCCGCCGATGATGCGCAGCAGGCGCTCGCGGGTGCGGAACGCGCGGATGCGCTGCACGACCGCGCGCCCGGCGAGCGCGAAGACGAGCAGCGGCACGGCGACACCGATCGCGAACGACACGGTCAGCAGGATCGTGTCGGCGCCGATGCGGCCGGTGGAGCCGGCGACGATGATCGCCGCGAGCACGGGACCGGCACACGGCACGAACACCGCGCCGAGGGCGAGACCCACGCCGAAGCCGCTCCCCCGGTTCGTGACCTCCTTCTGCGGAAGCCAGGTGAACGGCTTCTCGAGGATGCGCTCGAAGCGGGGCACGATGAGGCCGATGCCGATGAGGATCAGCACGACGATGCCGACCCAGCGGATGATGTCCTGCGGCAGGTTCAGCAGTCCGAGGATCAGCGACCCGACGAGGGTCACGACCGTGAAGCTCAGCACGAGGCCGGCGATCACGAGGAACGGCCGCCAGCGGGAGGCGGGGCGCACCTCCTCGTCGCCGGTCGCGGCGCTGGCCTGCACGCCTCCCGTGAGGAAGATGACCGGCAGCACCGGAAGGATGCACGGCGAGATGCCGGTGATGAGTCCGCCCAGGAGGCCGATGATGACGAGGGTCATGGCGACCTCCCTTTCGTGTCGGTAGCAGTTCGGCCCCGTCGCCCGTTCGGATGGGAACTGCTGCCCGCGAACACGCTGAGTGAGCGGATGCGGCGGCCCGAGGCATCCGGATCTGTTCGATGTCCAATCCGATCCAGCGACCGCCCCGAACGGCTTGGTGAACGTCGCACCGCGGCGGACGCCCCCGGAACGCTCGGGTGCGTCGTTCACTCCCACGGGTCCCCCCGGCCCACCCATCACCACGGAGGAATCATGCTCACCACGAAGTCCAAGGTCATCTCCGGCGTCGCGCTTCTGTTCGCGGGCGCCCTCGCGCTGACCGCATGTTCGAGCTCCACCACCAGCTCGGGATCGATGTCGACGCCGTCGTCGACCCCCATGGCATCCGCCACGATGGACCCCTCGGCCGACCTCGTCGGCCCCGGCTGCTCGGCCTACGCGTCGGCGGTGCCCTCGGGCGCCGGCTCGATCCAGGGCATGTCGCAGGACCCGGTCGCTGTCGCGGCCTCGAACAACCCGCTGCTCACGACGCTCGTCGCGGCCGTCAGCGGCAAGCTGAACCCGAACGTGAACCTCGTCTCGACCCTGAACGGCAGCGAGTTCACCGTGTTCGCCCCTGTCGACGACGCGTTCAAGAAGATCGACAGCGCCACGATCGACACGCTCAAGACCAACAGCGACCTGCTCACGAAGATCCTGACCTACCACGTGGTGGCCGGTCAGATCCCGCCGTCGCAGATCGTCGGCACCCACACGACCGTCGAGGGCCAGACCCTCACTGTGTCGGGCAGCGGCAGCAACCTCACCGTCAACGGCAACTCCGCCGTCATCTGCGGTGGCGTGCACACCGCCAACGCAACCGTGTACCTCATCGACACGGTGCTGATGCCGCCGAGCAACTGACACCCGCGTCACTCATGTCAGCGACCGCTCGGACTCGCCGGAGTCCGAGCGGTCGCTTTCGTCTGCCCGGCACCGGCCGGAGCGCCGTGCGCGTCCCAGTAGGCTGGAGGACACGGGCCTGTAGCTCAGTCGGCAGAGCATCGGACTTTTAATCCGCGGGTCGTGGGTTCGAGCCCCACCGGGCCCACCCTCACCCCCGGACGAGCAGATACCCCGCGAGCGCGAAGCCGCACAGTGCGATGAGCACGCGGAGCACCGCCGGCGGGAGACGACGGGCCACCGCCGGGCCGATGAGGCCACCGAGCACGGCGCCGATCGCGAGCGGCCACATCGCCGCCCACACCACCGTGCCCCACACCGCGAACAGCACCGCGGGCAACACGTCCGAGGCGACGAGGATGACGTTCTTGAGCGAGTTCGCGCGGTGCAGCACGGGTTCGGTCGTGAGCAGCAGGAGGGTGATCAGCAGGATGCCGGAACCCGCCCCGAAATAGCCGTTGTAGGTCGCGACGGCGCCCCCGGCGATCGCGGCTGCGGGACGCGGCATCCCTCGCCCGAAGCGTCGCTGCGCGCGGGCGATGACCGGCTGCGCGAGCAGCACGAGGGAGCCCGTCGCCACGAGGAAGGGCACCACCCGGTCGAACAGGGCGCCCGGGGTGAGCACGAGCAGCACTGCCCCCACGAGGGAGAAGACGATCGACAGCGGCATCCAGGTGCGCAGCGTCGCGGAGTGGCCGCGCAGGTCGGGTCCCGCGCGCAGCGCCGAGCTGAGCCCGCTGCCGAGGAGCGCCACCGAGTTCGTCACGTTCGCCGCGAGCGGCGGGATGCCGACCGCGAGAAGGGCCGGGAACGCGACCAGGGAGGTGATGCCGCCCGCCGTGCCGATCACGCCCGCGACGAGCCCCGCGACCACGAGGAACGACGCGGTGAGCAGATCCGGCACATCAGCACCCTGGCAGATGCGGGCCGCGGCCGCGCGACGAACGCCGGCGCGGTGTCGCGGCTGCAGTGCGCCGGAGAACCGGATGCCGCGGCCCCGCCGCCGACTGTGACGTCGAGCGTCAGTGCGGTAGCAGCAGCACGGCTGCCAGAAGCACCGGGATGCAGCCGATCGTCGTGATGAAGATGGTGTCGCGGGAGATCGTCTGGCCGACCCCGTAGCGCTGCGCGTAGTTGAAGACGTTCTGCGCGGTCGGCAGCGCCGCGAGCACGACGACCACGAGCACCCCGTGCGCGTCGAGGCCGAGCACGTAGGTCGCGACAAGCCACCCCACCACCGGCATGACGATGAGCTTCAGTGCGCTCGCGAGCAGCACGTCGCGGCGATGACCCGCCACCCCGAGCACCTTCTGGCCGTTGAGCGACATTCCGTAGGAGATGAGAAGCACCGGCACCGCCGCGCCCGCGATGAACTGCAGCGGCTCGAACACGATGTCGGGAAGCGGGATCTCGAACGCCGAGAACAACGTGCCGAGCAGGGAGCCGATCACGATCGGGTTCGTGACGGTGCGCAGGATCGTGCGCCCGATGCGCAGCTCGTCGGAGGTCGCGGCATCCAAGAGCGCCAGGGTGATCGGGGTGAGGATCAGCAGCTGCATCAGGATTACCGGCGCCGGGTAGGCGGCCGACCCCAGCAGGTACAGCGACAGCGGGATGCCGATGTTGTTCGAGTTCACCTGCGCCGCCGACAGCGCGCCGATCACGGTCTCTCCGAGTCCGCGCCGCCACACCAGCCGCGCGATCACGACGTAGACGGCGAGCACGATCGCAGCCGTCAACGCCGACGCCGGCAGCTGCGCCGAGAACAGCACGTGCACGTCGGCCTTCGAGAGCACCACGAACAGCAGGAACGGCGAGAGCACGTAGAAGACGAGCCGGCCGAGCACGAACGGCGCGTGCGGACCGAGCAGTCCGATGCGGCCCAGCACGTACCCGACGCCGATCGCCACGCCGACCACGACGAATCCGGTCAGAGTGGTCAGCACCCTCCCAGGGTACGAGACCTGGACGAATGGTCTGACCATGGCCGGCGCGCGTCGTCACGGCCGGTGACGAGAGCGGATGCCGCGGCCCGCCGCATCCGCCGTCGTGGCGCGTTGCCGCGCCCTGACGTGCATGTCATGATGAGCGCACTCGCACACGGTTGCCGACCCGAAGGGCAGCAATGGGGGGACTCTCCCGCCGCCAGTTCCTGGCGCGTACGGCCGCCCTCGCGGCGGCACTCGGCGTGAGCGTCGAGACCCTCGCCCCGCAGCTTGCTCTGGCCCAGACCGACCCCGGGGAGATCCCGAGCACGCTGCTGCAGACGATCCTCTACGGACCGGTGACGAAGGGCTCGTACCGCACCCTCACCACAGGCCCCGGCGAGCCTTACATCGCCCGCTACGACGTGCTCGGCCGCACCGCCGACCCGACTCGCACGAGTCGCCGCCGGTCGCTGCTCTACCTTGGGCACCTCAGCGACCTGCACGTCATCGACGCGCAGTCGCCCGGGCGCATCGAGCCGATGATCGTGCAGGACCATTCCGCGTGGGGCTCGGCGTTCCACCCGCACGATCCGCTCAGTCCGCACACGACCGCGGCCATGGTGCAGGCGTTCTCCGACGCCCGCTACTCCCCGCTCACCGGGGTTCCGATGGGCGCCGCCGTCGTCACCGGCGACAGCGCCGACATGCACTCGCACCTCGAGCTGCGCTGGTACATCGACCTCATGGACGGCCTCTCGGTGAACCCGGCGTCCTCGGGCAGCACGTATCAGGGCGTGCAGGCGTGGCCCGAGGCGACGTGGGCGTACCGCCCGAACGACCCGAGCGGCGGATCGTTCGGCGACTACGGGTTCCCCACCC
>NZ_SCOB01000037.1:0-10793 GCF_005503465.1 Microbacterium sp. 4NA327F11
CACCAGCATCCTCGCCTCGCTCGCCGCCGACGCCGCATCCGCCGACGGATGCGTCGGCGGATGCGGCGTCGGCGGCGAGCGAGGCGAGGATGCTGGTGAGCGCGTTGTGCAGGTGCACGTGCGTGGCGTGGGCGGCGAGGTCGGCGTCGCGCCGGGCGATCGCGTCGGCGATGACGCGGTGCTCGGCGACCGAGGCGGCGAGGCGTTCGGGCTTGTCGCGGGCGAGCCGGCGCACGCGCACGAGGTGGGTGCGCACGGTGCGCAGGGCGGCCACCAGGTAGTCGTTGCCGACGGCGGCGTCGAGCGCGGCGTCGAACCGGGCGATGAGCGCGTAGTAGGCGTCCCGCCCCTCGTCGCCCTCGAGGCGGGCGTGGTCGAAGTCGGCGGCGAACGCCGCGAACACGGCCGCGTCGGCGCGCTCGGCGGCGAGGCGCGCCTGGGTCTCCTCCAGCGCTCGGCGGATCTCGAAGAGCGCACGGATGTCGGCGGCATCCACCCCCGTGACGACGGTCACGCGCGGCGAGGCCTGCGCGACGAGGCCGTCGGCGGCGAGGCGCGCGAGCGCCGCGCGCAGCGGAGTGCGGCTCACCCCGAGGCGGGCGGACTGGGCGGGCTCGGCGAGCACCGTGCCGGGGGCGAGGGCTCCGGACTGGATCTCGTCGAGGAGGGTCGTGTAGGCGTGATCGCTGGCGCGCATGCCGCTCCTCCCTCGTCACTGGCCATCGTTAGTGTATACACTCAGCCCCTGAGTCCGCCAGCAGGTTCGAGCATGTCGCGCTCTGCGTATACGCAGGGGACCCGAGCCGCCGGCGCCGCCCGGGCGTAGGCTGGCGGCATCCGCCCTGCCGCGAAGGAGCTCCCATGGCCGAAGCCGTCATCGTCGACGTCGTGCGCACCGGATCGGGTCGGGGAAAGCCCGGCGGAGCGCTCTCGGGCACGCACCCCGTCGACCTGCTCGCGACCGTGCTCACCGCGCTCGTCGACCGCACCGGCATCGACCCGGCCCTCGTCGACGATGTGATCGGCGGCTGCGTCGCGCAGGTCGGCGAGCAGTCCTCCAACGTCACCCGCAACGCCCTGCTCGCGGCGGGTTTCCCCGAGCACGTGCCCGGCACCACGATCGACCGCCAGTGCGGGTCGAGCCAGCAGGCGGCGACGTTCGCGGCGCAGGCGATCATCTCCGGCAGCCAGGACATCGTGATCGCCTGCGGCGTCGAGTCGATGAGCCGCCTCCCGCTCGGCACCTCCGCGATCGGCCGCGACGTGCTCGGACCGCGCCTGCGGGAGCGCTACCCCGACGGCCTCGTGCACCAGGGCATCTCGGCCGAGCTCATCGCGGCGCAGTGGAACCTCTCGCGTGCGCGGCTCGACGACTTCGCCGCGCTCTCCCACGCGCGCGCCGCGGCGGCCGCGGCATCCGGTCTGTTCGACGACGAGATCGTGCCGGTGACGGTGACGGATGCCACGGGCTCCCCCGTCGTGCACCGCACCGACGAGACCGTGCGGCCGGCGACCACCGCCGGCGGGCTCGCGGGTCTGCCGGCGTCGTTCGTCGACGAGGCGATCGCGGCGCGGTTCCCGCAGATCGGCTGGCGGGTGACCGCGGGCAACTCGTCGCCGCTCACCGACGGCGCCTCGGCCGCGCTCATCATGTCGCGCGAGGCCGCACAGCGTCTGGGGCTGCGACCCCGCGCCCGCTTCGTCGGCTTCTCGGTCGTCGGCGACGACCCGATCATGATGCTGACGGGACCGATCCCGGCGACCGCGAAGGTGCTGCAGCGCACGGGTCTGTCGATCGACGACATCGACGCTTTCGAGGTCAACGAGGCGTTCGCGTCCGTGCCGCTCGCCTGGCTCGCCGAGACCGGCGCCGACCCCGCGCGGCTCAACCCTCGGGGCGGCGCGATCGCCCTGGGACACGCCCTCGGCTCCTCGGGCACGCGGTTGCTCACGACCCTCGTCGGCGAGCTGGAGGCGACGGGCGGCCGGTTCGGCCTGCAGACGATGTGCGAGGGCGCGGGCATGGCGAATGCGACGGTCATCGAGCGGCTGGATTGACACGGCCCACACTCTTCACAGTTTTGTGAAATCGGCGTAGCTTCAGCGCCATGAGCGACGTCATCCGCACCGCCGGACTCGTGAAGCGCTACGGGCGCCAGAACGCCCTCGACGGCCTCGACCTCGCGGTCGGCGCCGGCGACATCCACGGCTTCCTCGGACCCAACGGGGCCGGCAAGTCGACCACCATCCGCATCCTCCTGGGGCTCGCCCGCGCGAGCGGCGGCACCGCCGCGGTCTTCGGCCGCGACCCGTGGCGCGACGCGGTGGCACTGCACCGGCGACTCGCGTATGTGCCGGGCGACGTGAACGTGTGGCCGAACCTCTCCGGCGGCGAGTCGATCGACGTGCTCGCCCGCCTGCGCGGCGCCGACACCCGCTCGGCCGCCTACCGCACCGAGCGCGAGCGCCTCGAGCACGTGTTCGCGTTCGACCCGCGCAAGAAGGGCCGCGCCTACTCGAAGGGGAACCGGCAGAAGGTGGCGCTCATCGCGGCCTTCAGCGTGCCCGCCGAGCTCTACATCCTCGACGAGCCGACGAGCGGTCTCGACCCGCTCATGGAGGTCGTGTTCCGACGCGAGGTGACCCGGGTGAAGGATGCCGGCGCCACCGTGCTGCTCTCGAGCCACATCCTCTCCGAGGTCGAGCAGCTGTGCGACCGGGTGAGCATCATCCGCGCCGGGAAGGTCGTGGAGGCCGGCACGCTCGCGGACCTCCGGCACCTGACCCGCACCGAGGTGTCGTTCGACGCGGCGGGCACGACCGCCGACGGCATCGCCGAGGCCCACGACGTGAGCGTCGCCGACGGTCGGGTGCGGTTCACCGTCGACAGCGACGCCGTGGCATCCGTGCTGCCCGAGCTCGCGACCCGTCGGGTGACGGGCCTGCGCATCGAGCCGCCCTCGCTCGAGGAGCTCTTCCTGCGGCACTACGGTGACGACCTCACTGCCGGGTCGACGCGATGATCACCCTCCTGCGCCAGCGGCTGCGGCGCGACCTCTGGCAGTTCGTCATCTGGATCGGCGGCACCGCCATGCTCGCGGCGTTCACGGTCTCCGCCGTGAACGGGTCGTACGGCACCGAGACGGACCGCGTGAACCTGCTCGCCACCGCGGCCGCGAACCCCGTCATCATGCTGTTCCGCGGGCTGCCGTCGGGCGCGGACCTCGGCGCGTTCACGGGGTTCCTGATCCTCCCGTTCCTCGCGATGATGGCCGCGTTCATGAGCTCCTTCATGGCCGTGCGCCACACCCGCGCCGACGAGGACGCCGGCCGCACCGAGCTCGTGGCCGCGACCCCCGCCGGACGCGTCGCCCCGCTCGTCGCGACGATCGTGCACGGCCTCATCGCCAACGCGCTGCTCGCCATGCTCGTCGCCGTCGCGTTCCTCGCGTGCGGGCTGCCCGCCACGGGCAGCCTCGTCGCCGGTCTCGGCAGCGGAGCGCTCGGGTTCTTCGCCTACGGGGTCGGACTGATCGGCGCGCAGGTCTTCGCGTCGGGCCGCAGCGCCAACGCGTTCGGCGTGTGGGTGATGCTCGTCGCCTACCTCGTCGCGGGGATCGGCAACGCGCTCGGCACACCCTCCGCCGACCTCCAGCGCATCCAGAGCGCCCCGCTCGCCTGGTTCTCGCCGTACGGGTGGATCGAGAACGCGCGACCCTGGGCCGACGACAACCTGTGGCCGGTCGCGCTCTGCGCACTCGTCGCGGCCGGGCTGGCCGTGGCATCCGTCGCCCTGCAGTCGGTGCGCGACCTCGGCGAGAGCCTGCTGCCCGAGCGGCGGGCGCGCGCGACGGCCGGCGCGGCACTGTCGAGCTCGACCGGGCTCGTATGGGTGCTCACGTGGCCGGCGATCCTCGGCTGGGCGATCGGGGGCTTCGTGTCGGGACTGCTCGCGACGAGCCTGTCGTCGGTGCTGTCGCAGGCGGCGGCCCAGCTGCCGTCCGTCGAGCAACTGCTCGCCGCGCTGACGCAGGGCGGCTCGCTCGCGGTCGGCGCGATCGTCATCTTCTTCACGCTCGTGGGTGTGCTCGCCGCCTGCTGCGGCGTGCAGATCGTCGGGCGCGCTCGCCAGGAGGAGGCGCACGGCACGGTCGAGGCTCTGCTCGCGACACCGGTCGGGCGGGTGCGCTGGCTGGCCGACTACGTCGCGATCGCCACGATCGGCGCGGCGGCGACCGTCGGCGGCGCGATCGTCGGGGCGGCGGCGGGCCTGGCCGGACAGAGCGCGCCCGACTGGTCGCTGTTCGGTGACGCGGTGGTCGTCGGCGCCGGGCAGTTCGTCGCCGCGCTGGTGTTCATCGTGGTCACGGCGCTCGTGCTCACGGTGCTGCCCCGGGCGACGCTCGCCGTCGGCTGGACGCTCGTCGGGCTGGCCACGGTCGTCGGCCTCTTCGGCCCGCTCTACCGGCTGCCCGACTGGATCGTGCACCTTGCGCCGATCGCCGCGGCGCCCACCGTCACCGGCTCGGGAACCGACGTGCAGGGGCTGTGGTGGCTGGTGGCCGCGGTCATCGTCGGAGGTGCGGCATCCCTGGCCCTCATGCGGCGCCGCGAACTGGCCGGTGACGGATGACGCTCCCCGCCCATCGCGCCCTTGAGCCCGCCGAGCAAGCCGCGGCCATGATGACCGCGGCTGGCATGGCACGGATGCCGGCCCGCGTGATGATGGCGCTCGTCGCGGCCCCGGCCACGGGGTACACGGCGGCCGAGCTCGCCGACCGCCTCGGAGTGAGCCCCGCGGCGGTGTCGGGGGCGGTGCGCTACCTGGTGACACTGCGTTTCGTGCACCGACGCTCGGTTCCCGGCGACCGCCGCGATCGCTACGAGATCGTGCAGGACGGCTTCTACAGCTCCGTCGCCCTCAACGCGCCCGTGTACGCGCGCCTCGCGACCGCGATCGACGAGATCGGCGACGCCCAGGACGACACCGACGCCGACGCGGTCGCCCGGGCACGCGATCTCGCGGAGTTCTTCCGCTTCCTCGCCGAGCGCATGCCCGCGCTCATCGACGAATGGCGGGCGCGCGGCGGCGCGTAGCGCGGTTCGTCAGGCGCCGCCCAGACGGGCGCGCAGTGCGGCGAGCGCGGGACGCTGACCGGCGACGAGCAGGCGCTCCGCGTCGGCCGGTGCCGCCCACGCGATCCGGTCGACCTCGGGGAAGCGCGCGACGCGCCCCGAGCGCGGCGGCCACTCCATCTCGAACTCGCCGAAGACGAGATCGGATGCCTCCCACTCCCCCGCGGCGACGGCGAACACCGTCACGCGCTTGCCGCTGCCGTACCGGAACTCCCCCAGCAGCACGCGATCGCCCGCGGGCGGGTCGACGCCCAGTTCCTCGCGGAACTCGCGGACCGCGGCATCCGCCGGCGTCTCGGCGTCGGGATCGAACTCGCCCTTCGGAAGCGACCACGCCCCCTCGTCGCGGCGCGACCAGAACGGCCCGCCCATGTGCGCGATGAGCACCTCGAGCCCGGCCGCACCGCGGCGGTGCACGAGCAGACCGGCGGAGACGGCAGGGGGCACGGGGTCAGGCTAGACCCCGCACCCCGGCACGGTCATGCCGCCGGAGACGCGGCCTCCTCGCGCGCGGCGACGAGCGCGTCGAGCAGACGATGGGTGTCGGCGAGCTGGTCGTTCCAGACGGCGCGCACGATGTCGATGCGGTCGTCGGCCTCCTGCAAGCGGCCGAGGTAGTCGGCGACGGGCGCGAAGCCTTCGGCGGATGCCTCGTGCAGCCCGATGATGCGCAGCACGACCTTCGACTGCACGCCGTAGACCGGAAGCTGCGGCCCCCGCGGAGCGGAGAGTCCGACGTAGTACAGCTTCTCGAGCCCCTGCGGCACGATGCCCGCGGCGAAGCGCAGCGGGGTGCCGGACCGGCGGGGCACGAGTGCGTCGTCGAGGAACGGCAGGGAGGCGTGGAAGCCCGTCGCCCACAGGATCGTCTCGTACTCGCGCGAGGTGCCGTCGGTGAACGTCACCGACGTGCCCTCGATGTCCGCGATGCCGGGGACCACGCGCACACGACCGTGGTGGATCCAGTACAGCAGCAGGTCGTTGACGACCGTGCGGCCCTCGGCGAGCGTGCGGTAGGCGGGCTCCGGCAGACCCGGGTAGTCCTTCCACTCGCCGATCGACACCCGTGCGAGCAGGCGTGCGATGAGGTCCTGCTCGTCGGCGGAGAACTGCGCCATCCACGTCACCTCCTGCCGCGGCACCCCGAAGTAGCTCTTCGGCTGGAAGTACATGCCCTCGCGCACGACGATGTCGGCGTCGATGCGGTGCTGCGCGGCGTCCACTGCGAGGTCGCAGCCCGAGTTGCCCGCACCGACGACGAGCACGCGGTCGCCGACGATGTCGTCGGTGTTGTGGTAGCGACCCGAGTGCAGCTGCGTGCCGGTGAAGCGTGCGGCGATCGCGGGCACCTTCGGGTCCCAGAGGTGACCGTTCGCGACCACGACCCCGTCATAGTCGCGCTTCTCGCCGCCCGTGAGCGTCACGGTCCAGCCGGCGGACCCGACCGGGCCGTCGGTCGCGACCGGCACGACCGATTCGACCTCGACGCTGAACGTGACGCCGTCCCGCAGCTCGGCCTCGTCGGCGTAGGCGTTGAGGTAGTCGCGGATCTGCGTGCGCCGCGGGAAGTGCGGGTAGTCACTCGGCATCGGGAAGCCCTCGAAGCCGGTCATGTCACGGGACGTGATCAGGTGCAGGGCGTCGTAATCGGTGTTCCAGTGCCCACCGACGCGGTCGGTCTTCTCGAAGCAGTCGACGTCGTACCCGGCGTCGCGCAGCTGGCGGAGGGCGGACATGCCGGCGGCACCGGCACCGATGACGCAGTAGCGGGTCATGCGTGTGTTCCTTCGATCGTGAGGGTGGAGAGGTCAGGGGATGTCTCGGGGCCCCGCAGGCGGCCGCCGGTAGCGGCGAGCGCCGCGGCCCGGGCGCCGCGCGGGCGCGGGTAGCCGCGACCGGTCGGCGAGATGCCGGCCGCCTCCAGCGCGAGGAGTGCGAACACGTGCTCCACGGCGAGGCGGTTGCAGTCGAGCACGGGCACGTCGGGGTGGCCCGACACGTGCGTGTAGCCGTACCAGGTGAACAGCGGGGCGAGGTAGCCGCAGCCGACGACGATCGCGTCGGCGCCGTCGGCGACCGCCGCTTTCGCCACCGCGTCGAATCTCGCGATCAACGCCCGCGGATCGTCGATCGCGGCCACGACGTCATCGAGCGTCGACTCGGGGTCGTAGGCACGCACGGGCCGCTCCGGCAGGAATCCCGTGGCACCGAGGCGCACCAGGTCGTCGGCGAAGATCGGCACCAGCGTCGGTGACACGGTGATGAGCACGGCCCGACGGGCGAGGGAGCCGACCGCGCGAACGCTGCCGTCGGGCAGGCTCGACACGGGCCGGGCGACGCCGGAGCGCACGATCTCGGTCGGCGCACCCCAGCATCCGATCACGACCGCGTCGGTCTGCGTGCGGGCATCGATCTCGAGCGCGGTCGCGAGGATCGCGGCATCCGACATCATGCGGTTGGCGGGTGTGCGGATGCCGCCCGCATCGACGCCGACATGGGTCAGGGCGACCTCGGCGCGATCCGCGACGAGGGCACGCACCTGTCGGTCGAGGAACTCCCACAGGGGCCGGTACCGCTCGTCGCCGTGCGTGGCCTCGAGCCAGGTGAGGTGGGTCATCTCTCTCCTCAGGCCTGTCCACGGGCGAGGCGGTGCTCGACGTAGACAGACGCCCACGTCGACGGCACCGCGATGATCACGTAGATCAGACCCGTGATCGCGTAGACCTGCAGGTATTGGAACGTCACCGCGCTGATCTGATACGCCTGGCTCATCAACTCGTTGACCGAGATCGAGTAGGCGAGCGAGGTTCCCTGGAACGACTGGATGGCGAGCCCCATGAGCGGCGGGATCGCCGAGCGCAGCCCCTGCGGCAGCACCACTCGGCCGAACACCGACCGGCGCGAGAGCCCGAGAGCGAGGGCGGCCTCGGTCTGCCCCTTGGGCACCGAGCGGATTCCCGCACGGAACATCTCCGACGAGTACGCCGCGGCGGTGAAGGTGAGACCGGCGGCCGCGGCCGGGAACGAGTCGAGCAGGATGCCCACCGACGGCAGGCCGTAGTAGACGATGTACAGCACGACGAGGGCGGGGATGCTGCGGCCCACCTCGACGAGCACGAGAGCCGGCCAGCGCAGCCAGGGATTGCGCGAGGCGACGCCGAGCGCGAACGCGAGGCCTATCGCATACCCCGCGACCACCGAGATCACGGTGAGCTGGAGGCTGACGAGCAGGCCCTGGCCGAGCTGGGGGAGGTAGTCGGCGAGGTTCATGCGTGACTCCTCGACAGGCGGGCGTCGAGGCGCCGGGTCGCGATCGCGAGCGGGACGCTGATCACGACGTAGACCGCCGCGGCCGCGAGGAACGGCGTGAGACCCGCCGTGCCGGGGTTCTGGCGTGAGTAGGCGGTCGCCGCGGCGACCATCTCGATCACGCCGACCGTCGACGCGATCGACGAATCCTTGATGAGGGCCATCAGGTATGTCGCCGCCGACGGCAGCGCGGTGCGCAGGGCCTGCGGTGCGAGCACCCGTACGAACGTCGTGCGCCGGCCGAGCCCGAGCGCCTGCGCCGCTTCGAGCTGCCCCTTCGGAAGGGTCGCGAACCCGCCGCGGTACATCTCGGCCAGGTACGCGCTCGAGATGACGCCGAGCCCGACGATCGCGGCGCCCAGCGAGCTGAAGCGGAACACCCCGATCGCGAACCCGAAGTACAGCAGGAACAGCCAGACGATCGTCGGCACGCCGCGGATCACGTCGACCACCAGGCGCACAGCGAGCCGCACGACGCGGTGACGCGAGCGCAGCCCGAGCATCAGCGGGATCCCGCCGATCGCCCCGAAGGCGAAGGATGCCGCGGTGACGAGAAGCGTCATCGGCAGCCCCAGCAGGACGATTCCGATCACCTCCACGTCAACGCTCCAGCACCGCGTTGAGGAACCGGCGGGTGCGCTCCTCCTGCGGTTCGGCCATGATGCCGGCCGGGTCGCCCTCCTCGACGATGTGGCCGTCGGCCATCACGACGAGGTGGTCGGAGACCTCGCGGGCGAACTGCATCTCGTGGGTGACGACGATCATCGTCATGCCCGCGTCGGCGAGCTCGCGCATCACGGCGAGCACCTCGACGCCCACCTCCGGGTCGAGGGCGCTGGTGGGCTCGTCGAACAGCATCACCCGGGGGGAGAGCGCGAGCGCGCGCACGATGGCGATGCGCTGCTGCTGACCGCCCGAGCACTGTGCGGGGTGGTGGTGCGCCTTGTCCTTGAGACCGACGCGCTCGAGCAGGGTCAGCGCCCGCTCTTCGGCCTCGGCCCGGCTGCGCCCGAGGATGCGCTCCTGCGGGAAGGCGACGTTGCGCAGCACGGAGAAGTGCGGGAACAGGTTGAAGGACTGGAACACCATGCCGACCTGGCGGCGCAGCGCGAGAAGCTCCCGCTCGGGGATCCGGCGTCCCGCGGTCACGACCTGGGAGCCGACGGTGACGGTGCCGCCATCCGGGGTCTCGAGCAGGTTGATGCAGCGCAGCAGCGTGCTCTTGCCCGAGCCCGATGGGCCGATGAGGGCGGTCACGCTGCCGGGCTTGACGGTGATGGAGATGTCGTCGAGGACGAGGTTCGAGCCGAAGCTCTTCGACAGATGCTCGATCACGACCCCCGCGTGAGCGATCTCGTTCGATTCGGTGATGAGGTTCTGGTTCATGTCGGCTTCTCGCTCGGGAGTGGGGCACCGGGGTCGCCGGCGCCCCACTCGATGTCAACGCAGGGCGGTCGCGGCCTTGTCGGCCGGCACCACCAGAGAGGCGGACAGGCCGTCGGCCTCGACGATCGAGGCGAGCGTGCCGTCGGTGCGGTACTGGTCGATCAGGGCGCTGAAGGCGTTGGACAACGCGGTGTTGTCCTTGTCGACCGGGAAGGCGATGATCGGCATGTTGGTCGTGATGGCGACGCGCGAGTCCGCCTGCGCGGGCTTCACCTCGAAGCCGCTGCCCTTGTAGGCCGCCGCGGCGACCGCGTAGCCGTCGAGCGCCGCCTGGATGCGGCCGGCTTCGAGGTCCTGCTTCATCTCTGCCGTGCCGGGGTAGAGCTTCAGGTTGTCGCCGAGGATCTTGGTGACGTCGTCCTGCCACGAGAAGCCCGTGCCGGTGCCGACCGCGCCGATGGTCTCCAGGCCCGACACCGTGTCGATGCCGGACTTCGAGATGATCGCCATCTGGTCGTAGTACGTCGGGGTGGTGAAGCCGACCTGCGCCGCGCGGGCGGCGGTGACGTACCAGCCGCCGGTGATGATGTCGGTGCGCTTCTGGCTCGTGATCATCGCGATGCCGTTGGCGTAGGTGATCGGCACATAGGCGACCGAGAGGCACTCGGCGGCGGCCAGCTTCTCGATGATCTGGATCTCCTCACCCGACGCGGTCGTGCCGTCGAGCTTCGTGTACGGCGGGTTCTCCGGTACGCCGACGGTCAGGGTGCCGGGGGTGAAGGTGGTGAGACCGGCGTCCTTGGGCGTGCAGTTCGCCGAGGGGGTGTTCGACGAGGCGGTGGTGGCGCATCCGGTGAGCAGGATGGCCGCGGCGACGACCGCGGCGGCCGTGCGCAGGACACGGGCGGAGGGCTGGGGGCGGTTCATGACGTGCTGTTCCTTCGGGGTCGGGTGATGCGGGG
>NZ_SCOB01000038.1:0-9843 GCF_005503465.1 Microbacterium sp. 4NA327F11
CCATCCCCCTGCCGACAGGAACCCCCGTATGACCTCCCTCGATCAGCTCGCCGACCTCAGCCGTCGACTCGGCGACCCCGCCTTCGACGCCGCGATGCTCGGCGAAGGCAACACCAGCGTGCGCGACGGCGACGCGATGCACGTGAAGGCCAGCGGTGCGGTGCTCGGGCAGGCCCAGGCCGCCGACTTCGTGCGTGTCGACCTCGCGCGGGCGAGCTCCCTGATCTCCGACCCCGATGCGGCCGACGCCGAGGTGGATGCACTCTTCGCCGACATCGCGCGCGTCGAGGGGCGGCGTCCGTCGGTCGAGGCGCTGCTGCACGTCGTCGTCTACGAGGAGACGGATGCCGCGGTCGTCGCCCACAGCCATCCGACGTCGGTCAACGCACTGCTGTGCTCCCGGCACGCGGAGCTGCTGGTGGACGGCGCGCTCTTCCCCGACCAGATCGTGGTGCTCGGCGCGCACCCGCTGCTCGTGCCGTACATCGACCCGGGCATCCGTCTCGCCCGGGTCGTGCGCGAGATGCTGCGCGCCCACATCTCGGAACACGGCGCGCCGCCGCGGGTGATCTACCTGCGCAACCACGGCATGTTCGCCCTCGGCGCGCACGGCGCGCAGGTGCTCGGCATGACCGCCATGGCGCAGAAGTGCGCCCGCGCGATCATCGGCGCGCAGGCCGTCGGCGGCGTGAATTTCATGACCCCCGAGGACGTCGCGCGCATCGACACGCGACCGGATGAGAAGTATCGACGCGCGCTGCTCGCGCAGGAGGGATCGCGATGACCGCGCTCGAAGGAAAGGTCGCCCTGCTCACCGGGGCGAGCTCGGGGATCGGACTGGCCACGGCTCTCGCCCTCGTCGCGGAGGGCGCCCACGTCGTCGCTGCCGCGCGGTCGGTCGACGCGCTCGCTGAGCTGGCGGCGTCCGCCCCGGACGCGATCACGACGATCTCGGCGGATGTCTCGGATGCCGCGACCGCGCAGGCGCTCGTCGACGAGACCCTCGCCCGGCGCGGCCGGCTCGACATCGTGCTGCCCAACGCGGGCATCTATGTCGGCGGCGATCTGGTCGATGCGAGCGCCGAGCAGATCGCGGCGCTCGTGGCGACGAACGTGACGGGTGTCATGACGCTGGTGCGCGCGGCGCTGCCTCACCTGATCGCACAGGGCTCCGGTGACGTTCTCGTGACGAGCTCGGTCTCGGGGCACCAGGACATCGCGTGGGAGCCGGTCTACTCGGCCAGCAAGCACGCGGTGCAGTCGTTCGTGCACACCGTGCGCACCCAGACCGCCGAGAGCGGGGTGCGCATCGGTGCGGTCGCGCCGGGCGTGGTGCTCAATCCGCTCTGGGGCTTCGCCCACGGGTCGCCCGAGGAGGCGGCGCGCATCGCCGAGCGCACGGGCATCCGCTCGTCGGATGTCGCCGACGCGATCGTGTTCATGCTCACGCGGCCCGCGCACGTCGTCGTGCGCGATCTGGTGCTGCTGCCGACCGGACAGCCGATCTGATGCCGCTCGTCGACATGCCGACCCTGCTCGCGGGGCATCGGGCGGCGGGGGCGTTCAACTACGTGCAGCTGGAGATGGCCGAGGCGATCGTCGCCGGCGCGGAAGCGGCCGGCACGGGTGTCGTGCTGCAGCTGTCCCAGAACGCCGTCGCGTTCCACGGGGGCATCGCTCCCGCGGCGACCGCGGCGCTGCGGCTCGCGGACACCGCCGCGGTTCCGGTGGTCGTGCACCTCGACCATGCGACCGACGAGAACCTCGTCGATGAGGCGATCGCGATCGGGATGCCCTCGGTGATGTTCGACGGCGCCCACCTCCCCGACGACGAGAACCTCGCGCGCACCGCCGCCGTCGCCCGCCGTGCACAGAGCGCGGGCGTGTGGGTGGAGGCCGAGCTCGGCGAGATCGGCGGCAAAGGCGCGCACACCCCGGGGGTGCGCACCGACGTCGACGACGCGGCGGCGTTCGTCGCGGCGACGGGGGTGAACGCCCTCGCCGTCGCGGTCGGCAGCGAGCACGCGATGCTCGAGCGCAGCGCCCGCCTCGACGAGGAGCTGATCACCCGGCTCGCCCGTCGGGTGCCGGTGCCGCTCGTCCTGCACGGATCGAGCGGCGTCTCGGACGCGGGCATCGACGGTGCCGTCGTGGCGGGCATGCGCAAGGTCAACATCGGCACGCACCTCAATGTGGTGCTGACGGCCGTCGTGCGCGAGCGGCTGGCGGCGGATCCAGCCGTGGTCGACCCGCGCCGGTATCTGCGCCCGGCCCGTGAGGCCGTCGCGGCCGAGGTCGCCCGGCTCCTCGCCCTCATCGTGCGAGGCGAGGCATGACGATGGGGCCGGCCATCGTGACCGTCACGGCGGCGGGCGCGATCGATGCGACCTACCGGGTGACCGGCGCCCTGGCCCGCGGCGAGTTCACCCGAGCCACGGCGTACACGCGCGAGGTGAGCGGGAAGGGTGTCAACGTCGCGGCCGGACTGCGACTGGCCGCGCGTTCTGCGACGGCCGTCGTGGTGATCGGCGCCGACGACGTCGAGTCGGCCGTGCGGGCCGATACGGACGGGATGCTGCGCCCCATCGTCGTTCCGGGGGCGACGCGCGTGAACACGTCGATCATCGACGACGACGGCGCGACCACGAAGGTGAACGCCCCGACCCCGCCGCTCGCCCCGGAGAGCTGGGAGCAGCTGGTCGCCACGACCCTCGCCGAGATCGAGGAGACCCGCGCGGGCTGGCTGGTCGTCTCCGGCGCCCTGCCCGAGATCGCCGGCGCCTCGGCGCCGGCCGATCTCACCGACCTCTTCGCGGGCGCCGTCGCGCGCGGTGCGCGGGTCGTCGTGGACACGAGCGGCGCAGCGCTCGAGGCCGCGGCATCCGACTCGCGCGTCTCGGTGCTCAAGCCCAACGCCGCAGAGCTCGCGGAGCTGACCGGGCAGACGCTGCGCACCAGGGGAGAGGTCATCGCCGCCGCGCGCAGCCTGGCCGTGCCGGTCGTGTCGGCGAGCCTCGGTGCGGACGGCATTCTGCTGGTCGCCGGTGACGTCGTCGTGCACGCGCACGCTGTCGCCATCCGCGTCGCCAACACCGCGGGTGCGGGCGACGCCTCGCTCGCAGGCCTTCTCGTGGGCCTCGGGGCGGGAACGATCGACGATCCGACGGCGCTGATGGCCGCGGCATCCGCTGCCGCCGCGTGGGGCGCGCACGCGGTGGCGCAGACGGCGACGGTGCTGACGAGCCTCGAGGGGATGCCGCACGCCGTCGTCACCCGTGACCCCGACCCGTCCGTGGTGCTCTCGGAGCCCGTCGAGGTGTAGGTCGCGGCGCCGCGACCGCCGGCTCGATCAGGCCGCGGGAGCGAGGCGAAGGCCGTCGGGACCGCTCACCATGACCACCCGGTCGAGCCCGTCGACCACGAGGTCGGCGCGCAGGTCGTCGGTGTCGATGGTGCCTGCGACGCCCAGCACGGCGCAGCCGGCGGCGCGCGCTGCGGCGATGCCGGCGGCGGCGTCCTCGACGACGAGGCACCGGGCCGGGTCGACGCCGAGACGCGCCGCGGCGAGGAGGAACGGCTCGGGGTGGGGCTTGCCCGTCGTCACGTCGTCGATAGTGACGAACACGTCGGGATGCGGGAACCGGGCGGCGTCGAGCCGAGCCGAGGCGATCGGGACGGAACCGGAGGTGACGATCGCCCGTCGGTCGGCGGGGATGCCGTCGAAGAAGGCCCGCGCGCCACGCACGGGCTCGAGGCCCGCGGCGTCGGTGACCTCGAGGTCGGTCACGTGCGCGAGGCCCTCGGCGTGCAGCGACGGCGGCAGGAGGCGGGAGATGAGGGTGCGCGCCGGCTGGCCGTGGTTGTCGTGCAGCGCCTGCATCGAGACGTCGTAGTGCTCGGCGAACCGGCGCCAGGAACGGATCACCGACGCGGTCGAGTCGATGAGGGTGCCGTCGAGGTCGAACAGCACGGCGTCGAACGTGCGAGCGAAGACCGCAGCATCCCGGTCGAGGTCGCTGCGGATGCCGAGCGCGGGGAGGAGCCGAGTGACCTGCTGCGCGGTGGACAGCTCGGCGTCGATGGGGATCACCGGCACGGCCGGCGCCGGTGGCAGGGTGTCGTCGCGGTGGGCGTCGCGTCGTTCGCCGCGGGCCGCGCGTCGTGCCGCGAACAGCGCGGCGTCGCCGCGCAGGTGGATGACGACGACCTCCGCGGGGGCGACGGCGTCGAGCAGCGCGGCCCAGTCCGCACCGCCCGTGAGCTCCGCGGTGAACGGCGCGACGAGCACGGCGGCGCCCGCGGTCGCGACCGCGTCGGCGGCGACCGCGCGCAGGGCCGTGTAGCGGCCGACGCGGATCCGCGCGGCGTGCGGCGAGGCGAGCCAGTGCCCGCCCAGCGCCTCGTCGGGGAGGGCGTCGAGCAGCGGTGAGGTGACCGAGTCGAGGTCGACGAGGGGCGCGCCGAGGCGCGTCGCGAGTGCGCGTCCGAGTGTCGTCTTCCCGGATCCCGCGACGCCGGCCACGACGATCACCCGAGGATTTTCCATTTGACACGTGGAGCGCATACGTCCACGATAGTCGTATCACGTCACCGGTGTCATGCTTGATTTTCCGGGACTTCCCCCATCCTCGCCTTGACCTCGACGAAGAGTCGAAAGGACGGAGAACGCGTGACGCAGCCTCTGCGCGACGACCCCGCCGCCGCGGCATCCGGCCTGCTCGCCGGCATCGACCTCGGCAGCACCGGCATCAAGATGCTGGTGCTCGACGCGCACGGCTCCGAGCTCGTCAGCGACCAGGTGCCGACACCCTGGCGGGTGGGCCCGGGCGGCACGACCGAGATGGATGCCGCGGCCCTCACCGCCGCGCTCGCCACCCTCTTCGCGCGGGTCGACGACGCCCTCGCGCCGCTCACCGCCGCGCCCGTGGTCGCCCTCGGCATCGCCGGCATGGGGGAGACCGGGATGGTCGTCGACGCGACCGGCACCGCGGTCGCCCCCGGGTTCGCGTGGTTCGACCCGCGCGGCCTCGACCAGATCGCCGCCTTCCCCGCCACCGTGCGCGCGGAGTTCGCGGGCCGCACCGGGCTTCCGCTCGGCGCGCAGGTCACCGTCGCGAAGCTCGCGTTCCTGCGGGACAGCGGGGTCGAGCTGAGCGGATGCCGCTGGCTGAACCTCCCCGAGTTCGTGGCCGCATCGCTCGGCGGCGACGAGGCCCTCGAGTACTCCCTCACCTCCCGCACCGGCCTGCTCGACCAGGACGCCGAGGCGGCCTGGCCCGAGATGCTCGACGTGCTCGGCATCGACGCCGGGTTCCTCCCGCCCCTGCGCGGCGGCGGCGAGTCGTGGGGACGCGTCGCGGCGGCGTTCGGCCCGCGCTTCGCCGGGGCCGAGCTCACCGTCGCCGGACATGACCACCTCGTCGCGGCGGAGGCCGGCGACTCCCTCGCCGCCGACAGCTATCACGTCTCCCTCGGCACGGCCGAGGTGCTGCTGCGCGTGCTCGACGGTCCGCTCGGATTCGACGCCCGTCAGCGCCTCGCGGACGCCCTCATCAACGAGGTCGCGCACGTCGTCCCCGGCAAGCACGTGCTCGTCGCCGGCGTGAAGACGGGCCTCCTGCTGCGGCGGGCCCTGGGAGCTGCGGGCATCTCCGACCGGGCGGGACGCGACGAGCTGGATGCCGCGGTGATGGCCCTCCCGTACGAGGGATCCCTCCCGGACGGCGCGATCGAGGTCAGCGGAGCTCGCAACGACGACGGCGTGCTGCGCATGACCCTGCACGCCGACGGCGTCTCGCCCGCCGAGATCTTCGGAGCCGTGCTGCGCCACAGCAACGACGAGATCGCCCTGCTCGTCGAGGCGATGGACCGCGAGGTGCCGCCCGCCACCCGCACCCGGCTCACCGGGGGCTGGGTCGGGATGCCCTCGGTCGTGCGCGCCCGCGCCCAGCTGCTTCCCGACGTCACCGTCTCCACCCGCGAGCAGGACACGGCGTACGGCGCAGCCCGTGTGGCCGCGCGCCTCGTGTCCGCATCCCCCGCGTCGACACCGACCACCCCCTAGAGCCTGCGGACGTGGCATCCGCCCGTCTGCCATCGACCCCCACCAAGGAGCACCCCATGAACGAACTGACCACGCTCGAGCGCCGCGCCCTCCAGTCGATCTCGACACCGGACGGCAACATGCTCATCGTCGCCGCCGATCAGCGCAACGGCATGAAGGCCGCCATCAAGGACGCCCCGCACGGCTCCGACGCGATCACCCGCGAGGAGCTCGCCGAGGTCAAGGCGGACCTCGTGCGCCACCTCGCCAACCACGCCCCGGCCATCCTGCTCGACCCCGAGGTCGCGCTTCCCGGGATCGTCGACGACGGTGTGCTCTCGCGCGAGACGGCGCTCGTCGTCGGGCTCGACGCGTCCGGGTTCGAGACCGTCGACGGCCTGAAGTACACCCGTTACGTCCCCGGCGCGACTCCGCACTCCATCCGTGAGCAGGGCGCCGACGTCGCCAAGATGCTCTGGTACACCCGCCCCGACAAGCAGGGACTCGACTCCCGCGTGGCCGGTGAGATCCGCGACCTCGTCGCCGCGTGCGAGGCGGAGGGCCTGCTGCTGATCGTCGAGCTGCTCACCTACCAGCTCGAGGGCGAGAGCGACGAGGAGTACGCCGCCGCCTTCCCGACGCTCGTCGCCGACGGTGCTGCGCTCGCCGTCGCGTGCGGGGCGAAGATTCTCAAGCTCCAGTACCCGGGCTCCGCCGAGGGCTGCGCGCGCGTGACCGAGGCCGCCCAGGGCGTGCCGTGGGCCGTGCTCTCGGCCGGCGTCGACCACGAGACGTTCATCGGTCAGGTGGCCACGGCCGTCGCCCACGGCGCCGCGGGCGCCATGGCGGGCCGTTCGCTGTGGAAGGACTCCCTCTCGGCCGACGCCGGACGTCGCGAGGAGCTGCTGACGAACCGTGCCCTGCCCCGCCTGCGGGAGCTCGCCGACGCGGTCGACGGCCGCGCCTGACACCCGACGACCCCCGGGCGTCGACCACGGCTCCCGGGGGATAGGGTTGCGCGAGATCCGAGGATCCGGGGAAAGACGCGAAGGGGAGAGCGCCGATGTCGACGATGCGTGATGTCGCGGCCCGTGCGGGCGTGAGCACGAAGACCGTCTCGCGGGTGTTCAACGACGATCCGCATGTGCTGCCCGCGACCCGCGCCGAGGTCGAGAAGGCCATGCGCGAGCTCAACTACGTGCCGAACGTGCTCGCCACCACGTTCCGTGCCGGTCGCGCATCGGTGATCGGCGTCGCGGTACCGGACATCGTCGACCCGTTCTTCGCGGCCATCGCTCGGGCGATCGAGGACACCGCGCGTGCCCAGGGCATCTCCACCCTCGTCACCAGCCTCGGTGACGACCCCGTCGATGAGCGCGACGCGATCGAGTCGATGCTCGGGCGAAAGCTGTCCGGGCTCGTGGTCGCCCCGGTGGGCCTCGATCATTCGTGGCTGCAGCGCTGGCGGGAGCACACGCCGATCGTCTTCGTCGACCGAGGCCCGGTAGACCTCGAGACCGACACGTTCACCGAGGACGACGAGCAGGGCGCACACCTGGCGGTCTCCCATCTCATCGCCCACGGTCACCGCCGCATCGCGTACGTGGGCGACGTGCTGCATCTGTCGACCGAGACAAAGCGGTTCGAGGGGTGGCGCCGCGCACAGGACGAGGCCGGCATCCGTCGTTCGGACGACCTCGTCGAGGTGATGGTGTCGGATCGGGATGCCGCGGCCGCGGCGCTCGTGCGCCTGCGTGCGCTGCCCGAACCGCCCACGGCTCTCTTCTCCGCCAACGCGCGCACCTCGATGGCGCTCGCGCATGTGCTGCGCGCGGACCCGATGGCGATGATCGGGTTCGGCGACTTCCCGATGGCCGATACGCTCACGCCGTCGGTGTCGGTGATCGACCAGGATCCGTATCGGCTCGGCGCGCTCGCGGCGGCCCGCATCTTCGATCGCCTCGCCGGGGTCGACGGAGGGCTGGAAGAGGTCACGGTGCTCGACGTCGCTCTCGTCGAGCGCGAGTCGTGCCGGCTTCCGGCGCCCGCGGGCGACTGACGGCGGAGGGCGTCGCACGTCCGTCGGACGGCGCACGCGTCCGGCGCTGCCCGGCCGTGGCCGGACAGCGCCGTCAGCCCTGGAGTGCCTCGATCGCGCCGCGTGCGCCGCGCTCAGCGAGTGAGGCGCGCGCAGCGATGAACGCCGCCCGCAGTGCCGCATCGACTCCCAGCTCGCCGAACACGGGCGCGTAGTCGAGGAACGCGCCGGGTCGTGCCCCCTCCCGGGCGGCGGCCTCCTGCAACTCGCCCAGTCGGCGATCGACCGCCGGCAGATCGGTGCCGGGCTCCGCGCTGCGCTCGAGGAACACGCTCCACGCGGCCAGCACGAGTGCCGCGCGGCGGATGTCGCCGCCGGAGGCGAGGCGGGACCGCACGACCGGCAGCAGGAACTTGGGGATGCGATCCGAGCCGTCCACGACCTGGCGGGCGAGCGTGTCACGGATCGCCTCGCTGCCGAAGCGCGCGATGAGGGTCGCGCAGTAGGCGTCGAGGTCGATGCCCGGCACGGGTTCGAGCGTCGGAATCGCCTCGATGTGCATGTAGTCGAGGAGGAACCCGACGAAGAGCGGATCGGTGCACACGTCGTGCACGAAGCGCTCACCCGTAAGGATCCCCAGGTAGCTCATCGCCTGGTGGGACGCGTTGAGCAGCCGGAGCTTCATGAGCTCGTACGGCAGCACCTCGTCCACGAGCTGCACGCCGACCTCGTCCAGTGCCGGGCGGCCGAGGGGGAAGTCGTCCTCGAGCACCCACTGCTCGAACGACTCGGAGTGCACCGGCCAGCCGTCCTCGATGCCGATGTCGCGCGAGACCGCGGCACGCGTCTCGTCGGTCGTGACGGGGGTGATGCGATCGACCATCGAGTTCGGGAACGACACCGTCTCGCCGATCCAGGCGGCCAGGTCGGGGTCGACGCGCTCCGCGAATCCGAGCAGCGCCGTGCGCGCGACGTGGCCGTTGCCCTGGATGTTGTCGCACGACATCACCGTGAACCCGGGGACGCCGGCGTCGCGGCGGCGCCGCAGCGCCGCGGTCAGATAGCCGAGCACACTGCGGGGCACGTCCGACGACGACCCTTCGAGATCTGCGAGCACCGCGGCATCCACCGGCCGGAAGGCGCCGGTCGCGTCGTCGATGCCGTACCCGCCCTCGGTGATCGTGAGCGAGACGATGCGGGTGTCGGGGTGCGCGAGCTTGTCCAGCACAGCGGTGGGGTCATCGGGGGCGTAGAGATACTCGATGAGGGAGCCGACGACCCGTGCCTCCGTCGACCCGTCGGGCGCGGTGGTCACGAGGGTGTAGAGGCCGTCCTGCGCAGCGAGCACGTCGCGCATGGCGACGTCGGAGGGGAGCATCCCGATGCCGCAGATCCCCCACTCGGTGGACCCGGTGCCGAGAATGCGATCCAGATACATCGCCTCATGGGCGCGGTGGAAGCCGCCGACGCCGATGTGGACGATGCCGGTGCGTACGCGCGAACGGTCGTACTCCGGGACGGCGACGGTGGGGGCGAGGTCGCCCAGGGTGGCGGCCGACAGGGTGGTCATGAGCGGGCTCCTCGGTGGATGTCGCGGGGAATGCGGAGGCCCGCGGGCGGCCGGTACCGGCGCGCCCGCGGGCTGGTGCTGGTGTGGTGGTTAGCCGCAGGAGGACTGGTAGACGGCGTCTTTGGCGGTGGTGTCGACGTTGTCCTTGGTGATGACGGTGAAGCCGGTCTGGATCTTGGCTTGCACGGTCTG
>NZ_SCOB01000039.1:0-9720 GCF_005503465.1 Microbacterium sp. 4NA327F11
GGCTGAGTGCGACGTGACCGAACACGATGCCGAGCACTGAGAACACGAAGGCGAACACCAGAGACAGGATCGCGAAGATGTTGGTCTTGCGCCCGGGTACCCGCCCGCCTATCAGGCGACCCCGACGTACGCGTACGCACCCGCGCGCAAGACCAACATCTTCGCGATCCTGTCTCTGGTGTTCGCCTTCGTGTTCTCAGTGCTCGGCATCGTGTTCGGTCACGTCGCACTCAGCCAGATCAAGCGCACCGGTGAAGACGGACACGGTCTCGCCGTCGCCGGTCTCATCGTGAGCTACGTGTTCGTGGGTCTGAGTGTGATCTTCATCGTGATCTACGTCATCTTCATCTTCGCCGTCATCGGTTCGGCCGCGACCTACCGCGGCTACTGATCGGGTCGCGTCACGATCGGACCGGCGTACGCTGGTCTCACCGTGAAGCGCCTCACCCCTCAGACCGCCACCTCGCTCCCGCGCGCCCCGCGCGAGGACGAGCGATCGCGCCAGGTCAAGTACCTGGTGTCGATGTCGGTGCGCGTCGTCTGCTTCCTGCTGATGGTGCTCGTCACGCCCTACGGCTGGTACACCTGGGTCTTCGGCGCCGCAGCAGCGCTCCTCCCCTACATCGCCGTCGTCATCGCCAACGTCGGTCAGGACCTGATCTCGAGCACCGCGAGCGCCCCGACAGATCAGACGGCCGAGGAACCTGCGACACGGGCGGTCGACGCCCACCCCGAGACACCGACGGTCATCACGATCTCCGAGTCGACCCGCATCGATCGGGACGGCACCGAGTGAGCGCTGCGACACCCTGTTCACGAGCAGGATGCCGCGCCGACGCGTCCTGGCGGATCGACTGGCGCAACCCGCGCATCCACGCCGAGGACCGACGCAAGACCTGGACCGCGTGCGACGCGCACGTCGAGTTCCTGGCCGGCTTCCTCACCTCCCGCGACTTCCCCGTGTGGACCTCGATGCTGACGGCCGCCTCGTGAGCGCGCCCGTGGAAGACCCGCGTCGCTGGCTGCGCTGGACCGGGTACGTCGCCGTCGCGATCCTCTTCGCGATCGCGTGCGCGTTCCTCTCGAACTGGCAGTTCGGCCGCAATACGTGGCGCTCCGACCAGCTGTCGCTCATCTCGAACAACTACGACGCGACGCCGGTCTCCCTCGACGCCGTGCTCGCCGCCGACGGCTCGCTCGACCCCTCGAAGCAGTGGCAGCCGATCAGCGTGCGCGGGACGTACGACGTCGCCGAACAGGTCGTCGCGCGCAACCGCATCAACAACGGCACGACCGGGTTCGAGGTGCTCACCCCCCTCACACTCGACGACGGGAGGGTGCTGATCATCGACCGCGGCTGGGTGCCGCCGGCCGCCACCGGCGACGGCCCGAGCACGATCCCCGCTCCCCCGAGCGGCGAAGTCACCGTGATCGCGCGAGCCCAGCCGTCTGAGGCGCTGCCGTCGGGGCGCGGCACGATCACCGGGCAGGTGCCGAGCATCAACCTCCCCCTCGTCGCTGCGACGACGGGGTCCGAGACCTACACCGGCCTCTACGGCCTGATGGTGTCGGAGGACCCCGCCGCGGCATCCGTACCCACCCCGCTCGCCGCTCCCGACAACGACCCGGGCCCGTACCTGTCGTACGCGATCCAGTGGATCATGTTCGCCGTCATGGGGTTCGGGTTCATCGGCTACGTCATCCGCACCGAGATCCGCAAACGCCGGGGGCTCGACCGCACACCGGACGACGATGAGGAAGACGACGACGGCATCGAGTACGCACCTCGCAAGCGGCGTCGCAGCGACGCCGAGATCGAGGACGAGCTGCTCGATCACGCGGGGGCGTGAGGCATCCGCCCGCTCAGGCCAGTGTGATCAGGTCGGCGTAGTCGCGACCCCAGATGTCCTCGACTCCGTCGGGGAGGATCAGCACGCGCTCGGGATTCAGCGCCTCGACAGCACCCTCGTCGTGGGAGACGAGGATGACGGCCCCCTCGTAGTGGGCGAGCGCGCCGAGGATCTCGTCGCGCGATGCCGGATCGAGGTTGTTCGTCGGCTCGTCGAGCAGCAGCACGTTCGCCGCCGACACCACGAGCGTCGCCAACGACAGGCGCGTCTTCTCACCGCCGGAGAGCACACCGGCCGGCTTGAGCACGTCGTCGCCCGTGAACAGGAACGAGCCCAGCACCTTGCGGGCCTCGGTCGCGTTCAGGTCGGGCGCAGCCGACATCATGTTGTCGAGCACCGAGCGTGACGTGTCGATGTTCTCGTGCTCCTGGGCGTAGTAGCCGATCTTCAGCCCGTGGCCCGGCTCCACCTGACCGGTGTCGGCGAGGTCCACGCCCGCGAGGATGCGCAGCAGCGTCGTCTTGCCCGCGCCGTTGAGCCCCAGCACCACGACCTTGGAGCCCCGGTCGATCGCAAGGTCGACGTCGGTGAAGATCTCGAGCGACCCGTACGACTTCGACAGGCCCGAGGCGCGCAGCGGCGTCTTGCCGCACGCGGCCGGCTTCGGGAAGCGCAGCTTCGCGACGCGATCCTCCTGACGCACGTCGTCGAGCCCCGACAGCAGCTTCTCGGCGCGCGCGACCATCTGGTGCGCGGCCGCCGCCTTCGACGCCTTCGCCCCGAACCGCGCCGCCTGCTGCTGCAGCGCGGTCGCCTTCTTCTCCGCGTTGGCGCGCTCCTTCTTGCGGCGCTCCTCGTCGGCGACCCGCTGACGCAGGTAGTTCTTCCAGTTCATGTTGTAGATGTCGATGACCTGACGGTTCGCGTCGAGGTAGAACACCCGGTTGACGGTCTCGCCGACCAGCTCGATGTCGTGGCTGATGACGATCAGCCCGCCTTTGTAGCCCTTGAGGAACTCCCGCAGCCACACGACGCTGTCGGCGTCGAGGTGGTTGGTCGGCTCGTCGAGGATCATCGTCTGCGCGTCCGAGAAGAGGATGCGCGCGAGCTCGATGCGACGACGCTGGCCGCCCGAGAGGGTACGCAGCGGCTGGTCGAGGATGCGGTCGGGCAGCGAGAGGTTGTGGGCGATGGATGCCGCCTCCGCCTCGGCGGCGTACCCACCCAGGGCCTCGAAGCGCTCGGTGAGCGATCCGTAGCGCCGCATGGCCTTCGCCGCGGCATCCGGGTCGTCGGAGGCCATCTCGAGGGATGCCTCGTGCATGCCGATCGCGAGCTGGCCGAGACCGCGCGCATCGAGGATGCGGGTGCGGGCGAGGTCGTCGGGGTTGCCGGAGCGGGGGTCCTGCGGCAGGTACCCGAGCTCGCCGGCGCGATCCACACCACCGTTGCTCGGCAGCAGGTCACCCGCGAGCACCTTCGTGAGGGTGGTCTTCCCGGCGCCGTTGCGGCCGACGAGCCCCACCTTGTCGCCCGGGCCGACGCGGAACGAGACATCCGACATCAGCACGCGTGCGCCGACGCGGATCTCGAGATCGTGGACGGCGAGCACGGTCAGATCCGATCCGTTGAGGGGTGGGGAGAGCGACCCGACGGGGTCAGCCTCCCAGTATAAATCGCGCGGGGCACCCGACTGCGCGCCGGATGCCCCGCGGACGACGGGTCGCTCAGCCCTTGGCGGTCTTCACCGCCGCCGAGAGCTTCTCGGCGAGCGTGGGCAGCAGCCACGGCAGCGACAGCGCCGTGGGCGAGACCGCGGCGACGTTCTCCTCGCCGACCACCTCCGCGACCGCACCCGTGGCGACGGCCGGGATCAGCCGGCCGCGCGAGGACTGCAGGAACGTGTCGAGATCCGCCTGCTGCTCGCCCTGGATGAGGATGACCTGCGCGTCGACCTTGTCGAGCTGCTCGTAGCTGACGGTCGTGTAGAAGGTGCCGTCCTTCGGGTCGAGTGCGTCGAGGCTCGGCGTGGAGGTGAAGCCGAGGTCCCGCAGGATCTCGACGCGCGGATCCGCGTCGACGTACATGTAGAACGTGTTCACGTCGTCGTCCACGTAGGCGATCGAGGTGCCCTGGAACTCGGGGTGGGCCGCAGCGGTGTCCGCGACCAGCTTGTCGAGGTTCGCGAGCAGGGTGGTGGCGGCGACGGCCTTGCCCAGCGCCTTGCCGACGATCGAGATGACGTCGCGCCACGGGGTCGACCAGGCGTGGTCGGGGTAGGCCACGACCGTCACTCCGGCCTTCGCGAGGGCGTCCCGCTCGTCCTGCGTGATTCCCGAGTACGGAGCGAGGAACAGGTCGGGGTTGGTGGCCAGGACGGCTTCGATCGGCACCGTCTGCGCCGACGAGTCGAGCACGGTCGGGGTCGCGGCACCGAGGTCCGTAAGCGCCTTCTCGACCCACGGGGTGAGCTTGTTGTCACCCCCGCCGTAGTCCATCGACGCGACCGCGACGGGCACGGTGCCGAGCGCGAGCGCGGCCTCGGTCGCACCCCAGCCCCACGTCACGACGCGCTGGGGGGCGCTGGCGATCGTGGCGCCGCCGAGCGCATCGGAGATCGTGACCGGGAAGCCGTCGGAGGAGGCCGTGGTCGAGGATGCGGCGCCGGATCCGGCGCAGCCGGCAAGGGCGAGGGTCGCCGCGACGACCGTTGCGAGGGCGGCGAGTCGGGAACGGGAACGGGTCATGTGCTGCCTTTCAGGGGAGGGATGGCACGGCGGGTGCAGAGTCGGCGTGCGTTCGGGGGATGACGAGGGGGCTCCCCGTCACGGGATCGGGGATCACGACGGCGTCGAGACCGAACGCGGCCGCGACGGTCGCGGGAGTGAGCACGTCGCCCGGCGCACCGTGGGCGATGACGGCGCCGTCCGCCATGACGACGAGGTCGTCGGCGTAGCGGGCCGCGAGGGCGAGTTCGTGCAGGACGGCGACGACGGTCGTGCCCTCCGTGCGGTTGATGCGGCGCAGCAGCTCGAGCACGTCGATCTGGTGGGCGAGGTCGAGGAAGCTCGTCGGCTCGTCGAGCAGCAGCGCACGCGGCTGCTGGGCGAGCGCCATCGCTATCCAGACGCGCTGACGCTGACCGCCGGACAGGTCGTCGACGGGACGGTCGGCGAGGTCGGCCACCCCGGTCTGCACCATGGCGTCGGCGACCACGCGCGCGTCGTCGCTGCGCCAGCGCCCGAGGGCGCCGCGGTGGGGGTGGCGGCCTCGGGAGACGAGTTCGGCGACCGTGACGCCGTCGGGGGCGATCGGATGCTGCGGCAGCAGGCCGACGGACTGGGCGAGGCTCCGGCGGGGCATCCCCGCGATGTCGTCGCCGTCCAGCGTCACCCGGCCGGCGAGCGGCGCGCGCAGTCGCGCGAGGGTCGACAGGAGGGTGGACTTGCCGCTCGCGTTCGCCCCGATGATGACGGTGAGCCGTCCGGGGGCGATGTCGAGGTCGAGCCCGTCGATGACCCGGCGCCCGGGGTAGCCGGCGGCGAGCCCGTCGACGCGGAAGTGGGCGGAAGCGGTGGTCATGCGAAGCGTCCCTTCGAGGTCGCGAGGAGCCACAGCAGGAAGACGGCGCCGAGCGCGCCGGTGACCGCGCCGACAGGGATGCTGCGCCCCGGCCACGCGTGCTGCGCGACGAGGTCGGCACCGACGAGAAGCACGGAGCCCACGAGCGCGCTCGTGCCGAGCGAGGGAGCGGCGCCGCGGCGCAGCGAGCGCGTGATCGCGGGCGCGCACAGCGCGACGAACGAGATCGGCCCGCAGAAGGCGCACACCGTGGCGGTGAGAAGCACGGCCGCCGCGATGACCGCGAGGCGCACGAACCCGAGCCGCACGCCGAGCCCCGACGCCGCGTCGGGTCCGAGGGCGAGCACGGGCAGGTCGCGTGCCGCGAGCAGCACCGCCGGAAGCGTGACGACGACAACGGCGGCGACGGTGGCGACCTGCCACCAGGGCGCCGCATTCAGGCTTCCCGCGAGCCACACGTACGCCGCCTGCGCCTGCTCGATCTTCGACCGGGTCAGCAGGTAATCGATCACGCAGGCGCACAGGAACGAGACGCCGATGCCCGCGAGGATGATGCGGAAGCCGCTCTGTCCGCGCCGCGCGGCGGCCACGAGCAGCAGCACCGCCACCGCGGCTCCCCCGCCGAACGCGACCACGGCGAGCAGCGGCCCGCCGATGCCGAACACGAGGAGTCCGACCACGGCGGCGACGCTCGCGCCACCGCTGATCCCGAGCAGGTCGGGGCTCGCGAGCGGGTTGCGCAGCAGCGCCTGGAGGAGCGCCCCGGCGAGGGCGAGAGCGCCCCCGGCCACGACAGCCATCGCGAAGCGCGGCATCCGGGTCTCCCACACGATGTAGGTCTCGATGCGGGTCCCGCCTCCGACGAGGGTGCGCAGCACCTGCCCGGGGTCCATCGGGTAGTCGCCGAGGCCGAGCGCGAGGGTCGCCGCGACGAGCAGCACGATGGTCATCGCGGCGGCGACCAGGAGCGCGCGTCGGCGCAGGCCGCGACGCACCCGGTCTACGGCCGCCAGCGACGCGGTGAGCGCGGTCATACGGTCACCAGCCGGCGTCGCAGCACGAGCAGCATCAGCAGCGGAGCGCCGAGGAAGGCGACGACCACTCCCGCCTGCACCTCGCCGGGCGGGGCGATCAGACGCCCGACGACGTCGGCGCTCACGAGGAGGGCGGCACCGACGGGGATCGCGAGGGGCATGAGGCGGCTGTACGAGCCGCCGCGGAGCGGGCGCAGGAGGTGGGGCACCGCGAGTCCGAGGAACACGATCGGGCCCGCGATGGCGGTCGCGCCGCCGCACAGGAGCACGCTCGCGACGACGCCGAGAATCCGGGTGCGGGTGGCGGAGTGGCCGAGGCCGGCCGCGACGTCGTCGCCGAGGGCGAGCAGATCGAGTCCGCGGGCGACGCCGAGCGCGATCACGGCGCCGATGACGAGCGGCACGGCGACGAGGGCGACCGCGTCGAGACCGCGCGCGGTGAGACCTCCGACGGTCCAGTACCGGTAGACGGCGAGAGTCGTGGCGCTGGAGGTGAGAACGGCGAGCACGATCGCGGTGAGGGCCGCCGTGACGGCCGCGCCGGTGAGCGCGAGCCGCGCGGGCTGTGCGCCGGCGATGCCCGCGACCGCTCCCACGAGGAGGGCTGCGGCGGCGGCGCCCGCGAACGCGAACCACACGAACGCCTCGGGTGTGGCGGCGCCGAGCGCGGTGATCGCCAGCAGGACGGCGACGGAAGCCCCGGCGTTCACACCGAGCAGTCCGGGATCGGCGAGCGGATTGCGGGTCAGGCCCTGCATCATCGTGCCGGCGAGCCCCAGCGCCGCTCCCGCCGCGAGACCGATGACGGTGCGCGGCACCCGCTGGGTCACCACGACGCTGTGGTCGGGGTTGCTCGGATCGAACGCCGTGAGGGCCTGCCACACGACGTCCGGCGCGATCGGACGGGAGCCGATCGCGAGGCTCGCGACGACGACGGCGACGAGCGTCAGGCACGCCGCAGTCCAGAGCACCGCGGTGCGGCGCCCTCTGTGACCGGGGGTCACTCCGTGCGCTCCGACTGCCCCGCTCGCCAGTAGCCCATGAATGCGACCCGGGAGCGGTCGACGCCGTGATCCTGCACGAGCAGTCGACGCAGGGTCTTCACGACCGAGGACTCCCCCGCCATCCATGCGTAGAAGTCGCCGACGCCGCCTGTCGGGGCATCCCAGAGCAGTTCCCGGTCGACATCGATGTCCGCCAGCTCCTGACGCTCGGCGGCCGCAACGGAGTCGAGATGATGGCGGGATGCCGCGCACCAGACGCGCACCGCGTCGATGAGCGTCTCGCCGTGCTCGGCCTCGTCGCGGGCGAGCCAGGTGAGCGTCGAACCCGGTGCGAGTTCGACGTGCTGCGCGTCGGCCGCGTGCGGCACCTCGATGAACGCGGTAGCCGCGACATCCGCGCCGTGGAGCGATTCGAGGATCGAGCAGATCGCGGGCGCCGCCGTCTCGTCGCCGGCCAGCAGCACGGTGCGGGCGCCGCGGGGGTGCCAGTCGATGCCGCTGCGCGAGTCGGAGCTGAGTTCGTCGGGGCCGACGATGACGATCTCGTCGCCGAGATCGGCCGCCTCGGCCCAGGCGCCCGCGGGCCCGGCGTCGTGGTGCACGACGAAGTCGATGGTCAGCACACTCTCGCGGATGCGCCGCACCGTGTACGTGCGCAGGATCGGACGCTCGGCGGTGGGCATCGCCCGCCAGCGCGCGTACCAGAGCCCGTCGTGGGGCTCATCGGCGATGCCGGTCCCCGGGGCCTCGGGGGTCGGCAGCAGGAGCTTGAGGCGCTGGTCGAGTCCGGCGGTGCCGAAGTCCTCGAACCCGTCGCCGTGGAAGTGCACGCGACGGAACGAGGGGCCGAGTCGTTCGACGCCCACCACCCGCGCCCGATAGGGCCGGTAGGCGGGTCGGACGGAGGTCTCCACCGAGCTGGTCACCCCGTTAGGTTAGCCTTACCTCTCTAGGGTGCGCAAACTCGTCAGCGCGTCACGAGCGCGCCGACGCGCGCGATCGCCTCCTCGATCACCTCGGGCGCGCACCCGAAGTTCAGGCGCACGTGGCCGATGCCCTGAGGGCCGAACAGCGGGCCTTGGTGCAGCGCCACCCCCGCGCGACGGCGGATCTCGACGGCGGGATTGTCTCCCCAGCCATAGGCCGTGACATCGATCCAGGCCAGATACCCGGCCTGTGGGAGCTGATAGCGAGCGTCAGGCAGGTGTGCTGCCAGTGCGTCAGCCACCAGACGTCGATTGCGATCGAGCGTCACGAGAAGTCGATCGAGCCACTCGTCGCTCGCCCTGTCGAACGCCGCCACGTTGGCGATCGCACCCCAGTGTCCGGTGCGCCACTCGACCTCGACCGGGAAATCGCGGATCACCGCAGTCGTCGCCGGGTCCGCCGTGACGATCTGCGCACACTTGAGTCCGGCGAGATTGAACGCCTTGCTTGCGCTCGTGACGGCATATCCGACACGCGCCGCGGCGGCGGACGCCGACAGGAACGGGGTGAAGTCGACGGGCGCCATCGCGAGCGGACCGTGGATCTCGTCGCTGACGACCGCGACGCCATAGCGCTCGGCGAGCTCGGCGAGACTGGCGAGCACGTCGACGGGGTGCACCGTGCCGGTCGGATTGTGCGGATTGCACAGCAGAACCGCGCGGGCGCCGGCCGCCAGCGCATCGGCGACGCCGTCGAGGTCGATCACCCAGCCGTCGGCACCCCGCTGCAGCGGAACCGGCTGCGCGGTGCCGCCGGCCTCGGCGACGATCTCGAAGAACGGCGGATAGACCGGCGGCATCACGACGACGCGATCGCCGGGCGGGATGACCTTTCGGAGGATCTCGACGACCCCCGTCATCACGTCGCCGGTGGTGCGCAGGCCTGACGGGTCAACCCCCCAGTTCCATCGACGTTCGGCGAATCCCGCGAATGCGGCCCGCACACCGGGATCCGGCGGCGTGTAGCCGGTATCACCGAGCTCGAGCGCGCGCGCCAGCGCGGCCGAGACGGTGGGCGCGAGGGCGAAGTCGGTCTCGGCAACGAACAGGGGCAGCACGTCGTCGGGGTACGTGCGCCACTTCGAACTAGAGCGTCGGCGGAGCACGTCGATGGGCAGAGCCTCGAGGGGCAGAAGGGTCACCGCTCGAGCCTAGCTGTACTTCCCCGTGACGTTGTGAACGCGGGCTGAGGGGGTCTGGCCGCCGATCCCGGTGTGGGGTCTGTGGTGATTGTAGTGATGCAGCCAGGTCTCGTATGCCGCGG